>CAZJYM010000306.1:0-3426 GCA_964550245.1 uncultured Blautia sp.
TATCATCCCCATGACTGGAGTCCCGATCGCTGGGATGAAGACATCCGGCTGATGAAGGAAGCCGGATTCTCCGTCGTGCGAATGGGACATCTGTGCTGGGACAGCTACGAACCGGAAGACGGGGTTTACACCTTCGAATGGTTCGACGATGTGATGGACAAAATGGCCAGGGCCGGTATGAAGGTGATTCTGGACATCTCCATGCATCCGGCTCCTGTCTGGGTCCACAAGAAATGTCCCGGATGCGCCATTTACGATAAGTCAGGAAATCCGCAGGCCAGTGTCAGACGCTACATGGAGGACGTGGATGATCCCGCATATCAGCTTTATGCCCACCGTTTTGCCGAAATCCTGGTAAACCGCTACAAAGATCATCCCGCACTGATGGGATTTGGTCTGTGCAATGAGCTGGGAGAAGGGTTTATCTCCTACTCCCCCTATGCTCTTGAGCGTTTTCAGAGCTGGCTGAAGAAAAAGTACGGGACGGTTCAGGAACTGAACCGGGTCTGGAATACCCAGCGCTGGTGCAGGAAGCTGACCTCTTTCGATGACGTGTTCTTCCCCGAAAATTCTCTCCGGATCGGCGCTCCCGAACCCTATCTGGACATGCGCCGCTTCTTCTCGGACGGTATCGGCAACTTCATCTCCTCTCTTCAGGAGATCGTGGAGAAAAATGCCCCCGGTATTCCCACCAGTTCCAATCACTGTGCCGAGGTCACCAGACTGGGATTTGACTATCAGAAATTTGCAGACCGTTTCGTGGATTACCCCGGAATCGGCTTCTACCCGGGATTTGCCGGTGCAGACGGGAAAGACTACATCATGAGCATCTACAACCGGAGGCTTGGCGAAACGGACAAACCCATGTGGTGTCTGGAGTTTCAGTCCGGCCTTGCCGGAATATACGACTTCCCCAGGGGTATGGACCGGATGTACATGATGCTCTCTCTTCTACACAGAGCTCAGATGATCCTGGGCTGGACCTGGCGCACCATGTACGGGGGAGAAGAACAGTACTATTTCGGGATCCTGGATCATGACGGGCAGACCAATGCCAAGTATGAGGAATACCGGCAGGCGGCAGGTGATTTCAGGAAACTGGAAAAATATGCATTCCCCTATGTTCCCGTACCGGAGATCGGAGTAGCATATCATTATGACAACGAGATCATCGAACAGTACGCCTCCAATCAGTACAGAACTCCCTATGAGAGAGCCATCTTTCAGGTCCAGCGGATGCTCTCCGGGAGGAATTACGAATACAATGTGATCGATCTGGGAAATATCAAACACACGTACAAACTGATTATCATTCCCAATCACGTGATGATCACGGAAAAAATGGCCGAAAATGTCCGCAGGTTTGTAGAACAGGGCGGAACGGTCATCATGACCGGGTATTCAGCCGTCGTGGATGAACATAACACGGTCTACACATCCGTTCATCCCGGAGGTTTAGCCGATGTCTTTGGAATTCGGGTCGGCGGATTCACCAGACCCGATCAGGGTGTGGACGTCTCCTTCGGAGATGAGGTCGTTCATTCCGACATCACCTACTACGACCGCATTGAGCTTCGCGGAGCATCGGCCTTCGCCGTAAACAAAAAGGACGGATCCTGCTTTGTATCTGTTAACAGCTATGGAGCGGGAAACGCGTACTATCTTGCGGGTGAGACGGACATCGCTTTACTGGGCTTCCTTTTTGACAGGATTAAAGATGAGGCGGGCCTAACCAGACCCCTTGAGGTCCCACAGGGTGTGGAAGCGGCCATGATCGCCGAGGGGGAAGCATTTTATGTGAATACCACCGATCAGGAACAGCAAATCCTGCTGCCCTTTGAAAAGAGCAGGGGTGTCCTGACCGAGAAGGATTTCGGGGCCAAAGCTGTTCTTCCGCCCTATGAAGCGGAGTTGTATGTTAAGCAGCAGCCATAAAGCTTTCCGAAAGAATCCAAGAAGAGGGAGCGGACCTGTCCGCTCCCTCTTTTCATCTTACTTTGTCTTTATGAATTCTACGGCACTCCATTCACCGTACACGGTTTTTCCTCCGGAAAGTTTGCGGAATGGCCGGACCTTGTAGTAGTAGGTGGTCCCGGACTGGCGTCCCTTGTGGGTAAACATCACTCTCGCAGTTTTCGCCACTTTCTGGTAAGCGCCTTCACCTGTCCGGCACCAGATCTCATATCCGGTGGCTCCGACCACCTTCCGGATCCGCAGTACGTTCTTGCCGGGTCTGGATCCGGTCCGAAGGATGGTTCCCGGGGCCAGAGATGTCTTTACGGTAATGGTCTCACTGTACTCTCCCCATCTGGTCCTTCCCCCGTCCTTGATAAAGGGACGGATCCGGTAGGAGTACAGAGTCTCCGGAATCACGGTAGTATCCGTATAGGTTCTCACGCCTGCTGCCGAAAGAGTTTTGATGTTTCTCCAGTTTCCTCCTTCTCTCTGCCTGTAAATGCGGTATCCGCCTGCTCCCGATACGGGGGACCAGGTGATTTTCACCCTGTCATATCTGGTGGGTACTGCTCCTTTCAGGGATACGCTCACCTGTCCAAAGTCTTTCTTTCCAAGAGGACTCTTTTCAACGGTTCCGCAGACACTGCAGGTGCGCTGCTGCACCCCTTCCGTTGTATAGGTGGGTTCCTGGGTGGTCTTCCAGGCTCCCCAGCTGTGTCCGGTTTTGGGAATCTCCCGGGTACTTCCTGATTTTACCGCTCCGCAGACGGAGCAGTGGATGGACTCGCTTCCAGCTTCCGTACAGCTGGCTGCCTTGTCTACCCGATAGGATGTCTCCCAGGTATGGGCCAGGGCAGGAATGGATTCATCCCTTACCGCACCGCAGACCAGGCAGGTATACCGTCTTGTCCCCGGCTTGTCACAACTGGTGCTTCCGATTATCACACCCTGATTCCAGGTATGTCCTGTCATGGGGATTTCCACCGTGCTTCCCGGTTTTCTCTCTCCGCAGACCAGACAGTGGATGGACTCGTAACCGGATGAAACGCAGGTTGGAGCCACATCTACCGTGTAGCTGCCCGCCCACACATGGCTTCCGGCACTCTCCCACTCATCCCTGGTGGCTCCGCAGACCTGACAGGTATAACGTCTGTACCCGGGCTGGGTACAGCTTACGTTGCCGTAGCGCACTCCTGAATCCCAGAGATGACCGGCAGCAGGAATCTCCTGCTCTGAATCCGGCTTTACCGCACCACATACGGAGCAGTGAATAGACTGTTTACCGGGCTCCGTACAGGTAGCCGCCTTGTCCACCCTGTATTTGCTCTCCCACACGTGCTCCCCTGCGGGGATCACCTGATCCTTGACGGCTCCGCAGACGGTACAGGTGTAGCGGACTGTTCTGGGTTCCGTGCAGCTGCTGCCTCCGCTGATCACTTTTCCTTCATCCCAGCTGTGCTCCAGCATGGG
>CAZJYM010000307.1:0-1572 GCA_964550245.1 uncultured Blautia sp.
TGTTCTACACCCAGAGGCGGGCTTCGGATGTGGAGATCGGGGTATCCTGGGTTCATGGAACACGGATCGGGGTGGCAACCAGCCCCGACGGAGGCAAATGGCTTTACCGGGGAACCCTGGAGGGACTGGATATTGAACCGGGACACAACACCTTCTGGGCTCCGGAGATCCTGTGGGCGGAGGGGAGGTACCACATGTACGTCTCCTACATCACCGGCATTCCCACAGACTGGGATTATCCCCGGAAAATTTTGCACTACACCTCGTCTGATCTCTGGCACTGGCATTATGAGAGCACTCTGGATCTGGGATCAGAGCGGGTGATCGATGCCTGTGTCTTTGAGACTTCTCCCCATCACTACAGGATGTGGTACAAGGATGAGGCTGACAACAGTTTCATCCACGCTGCGGAAAGCCAGGACCTCTATTCCTGGAAACCCTTGGGCGTACAGATCCGGGACACCAGCCAGGAAGGTCCCAACGTCTTCCTTCTTAATGGAAAGATCTGGATGATCTGTGACTACTGGCACGGGCTTTCCGTCTACCGCTCGGAGGACTTTACCCACTGGGTGCGGTGTTCCGACATCCTGGGGGAGAGCGGAACCCGTCCGATGGATACCGGAGCCGGGCATCATGCGGATGTGGTGGTGCGGGGAGACCGGGCCTTTATCTTTTACTTCTGTCATCCCGGACAGGGAAAGGAGGCAGCAGGTCCTCTGGAGCGCAACCGGGCGGTGGTGCAGGTCGCGGAGTTGCTCGAGCGGAATGGAGAGCTGATCTGTGACCGGAACCGGGATGTGTACTGGTAAAAAATTGATTGTAATCCCCCGGGAATTCATTGTATAATGGGACCACAACCGATATTGATTTCCAAGCCGTCAGATCTAAAGAGAGATCCATGAGCTGGCGGCCGAGGGGAGGCATTCCCCTCCGAGCCACACCGGAAACAGTGTGACTTTCCGTGCTTGAGAAGGAAATGAAAACAAAGGCTGCGGTCTCCCTTAAGGGGGATACTGGGCTATTTTGTGTACGCAAAAAGCGGATCGTTTTCTTTGACGGTCCGCTTTTTTACTTGAGAGGAGTGAGGGACATGGAACCGCTGATTCTGGAGGAGGCGGTAAAAATCGTGGAATCCGCCGTTCATCCCATCCGGGAGGAGGAAGATGTGGAGCTTAACGAGGCACTGGAGCGGGTACTCTCCCGGGATATCTGCGCCCTGCGGGATCAGCCTCCCTTTCCCCGTTCTCCTTTGGACGGGTATGCCCTTCGAAGTGCAGATATCGCTTCTGCCGGGGAGGATCACCCGGTTACCCTGCGGGTAATCGGGGAAGTGACAGCCGGACACATGATCCATAAGAGGGTGGAACCGGGTACGGCCGTGCGCATCATGACCGGGGCTCCCATACCCGAAGGGGCGGACTGTGTGGTAAGGCAGGAGGATACGGACTACGGGGAAGAGCAGGTCCAGGTCAGGTGTTCTGTAAAGCCCTGGGGAAACTACTGCTTTGCCGGGGAGGATTACCACAGGGGTGATCTTCTCTTAAAAGCCGGAACCCTGCTGGGACCGGTGGA
>CAZJYM010000307.1:1672-3415 GCA_964550245.1 uncultured Blautia sp.
GATCTGGTGGTGACCACCGGAGGAGTCTCCGTGGGGAAAAAGGACATCATGCATGATGTCTTTAAAATCCTGGGCTGTGAGAGACTCTTCTGGAGAATAGCCATAAAGCCCGGCATGCCCACCCTTTGCGGCAGGTATCAGGACAGGCTTCTTGTCTGTCTTTCGGGAAATCCCTATGGGGCCTTTGCCAACCTGGAGCTTCTGGTGCGTCCTGTTCTCTCCATCCTCTCTTCCCGTCCGGATCTGCTTCCCTCCCGGGTGCAGGCGGTGATGGAAAACTCCTATCTCAAGAGAAGTCCTGCCCGAAGATATCTGCGGGCTTACTATAAAGACGGAAAGGCAACAGCTACCGAAGGCTCCAATGATTCAGGCATTCTCTATTCCATGTGCGGGTGCAACGCCATGATTGAGATTCCCGCGGGAACGGAGCAGTTAAAGAAAGGAGATCCGGTATGGGTTGTACTGATGTGACTCCGAAGGTGGCTGCTGTCTGCGGGGTAAAAAACTCGGGAAAGACCACGCTGCTGGAAAACCTGATCAAAAGCTTTGCAGATAAAGGATGTAAGGTGGCGGTTATCAAGCATGACGGCCATGACTTTACCTGTGACATTCCCGGTACGGACAGCTGCCGGTACTGTGCCGCCGGAGCCGCTGGGGCGGCGGTGTATTCCGGAAACCAAAGCTTTATTCACCGAATGGGAATGGGAGACGGCCTTTTGGAGATGATCCAGGCTTTTCCGGAAGCGGATCTGATCCTGGTGGAGGGGGAAAAGAACTCCTCCCTTCCCAAGGTGGAAGTGGTGAGAAAGGAAATCTCCGGGGAGGCAGTATCCAATCCTCAGGGAAGATTTCTCATTGTGACGGACTGGGAGAAGGGACATTTCCTGGAGGAGACCCTTTCTTTTAAAGAGACAGGAACAATTGCGGAGAGGATCTGGAAGCATGCCGTTTCCGCCCGGGAATGGATGGAGGGGAAATCATGAAGAAAAGAATGTTGTCTGTCCTTTTGGTTTTGCTGACATTAACCCTCACTCCAGCGGCCTGTATTCAGGCAGGAGAGGAGGAGAAAGAGGAGATCTATGTTTTTATCGCGGCCAGTCTCTCCAACGTGATGGAGGAGATCAGGACAGCCTATGAAAAGGATCACGATGTGGAGATCATCTACAACGCGGACAGTTCCGGAACCCTGCAGACTCAGATCCAGGAGGGAGCCAGGTGTGATATCTTCTTTTCCGCGGCTGAAAAACAGATGGATGCCCTGGTGGAGGACGGATTCGTGGACCGGGATCAGGTGGTGAACCTCCTGGAAAACACCATCGTGCTGATTAAGCCAAAGGGCGGGGAAACAGCTGTCACCGGCTTTGAAGATATCACCAAAGCCGAGAGTCTGGCCCTGGCGGGAGAGAGTGTTCCCGCGGGAGATTATGCCCGGAAGCTCTTTGACAACCTGGGCATCCTGGACTCGGTGATGGAGATGGAGATCAATGAGGGGAACAACGTGACTGCGGTACTGACTTCCGTGGCGGAGGGAAGCAATGAGGTGGGGGTGGTCTATGACACCGATGCGGCTTCCATGCCGGACAGGGTGGAGGTCATTGCCAGAGCCACTGCCGATCAGTGTGATCCGGCCGTTTACCCCGTTGCCCCGGTGGAGGATCCGGAGGCTACAACAGAGGAACTGGAGGCGGCCTCTGAGTTTTTGCAGTATCTCACCCAGGATGAAGAAGCCATGGACGTGTTTTT
>CAZJYM010000308.1:0-3407 GCA_964550245.1 uncultured Blautia sp.
ATTATAAGAGGACAGGCCAGTTCCCCGTCGCTTGCCTCCCCCACAAACTCAAAACCTTCCCTCTCCCAGGGAATGCTGTTTTTGATCCCGTTGCGGATCACCACTTCGTCTTCCACTAAAAACACTTTCAGCATGGACTTTTCCCCGTTTCTCTCCAGTCAGCCGTTACTCTCCTCCCGGAAGGCAGGAGGACCCCCGTCGTACATTCTGCGAAGCTCCGTGGGAGTACAGCCTGCGATCTGCTTAAACATCCGCAGAAAGGAGGACAGGTTGGAAAACCCGCACTGCAAAGCCACATCCAGCACGGAGAGATCCTTGTCCACCAGAAGATTCCTGGCATGGGCAATGCGCTTCTGATTCAGGTACCGGTAGAAGGAGGTTCCCGTATACTGCTTGAAGAGCCTGGTAAAGTGATACTTGGAAAAGCCCGCCAGGGAAGCGGCCTCCTCCAGAGTTAAAGGCTCGCTGAAGTGCTGATTGATGTAGTCGCAGACAAAGACAAACTTTTCCATGTACTCCTGCTGTTTGTCATACCGGGCTTCAAACTGCTCCTTGACTCTCTCCTCCTGGTAGCGGCCCACCAGCACCAGGATCTCCAGAAACTTGGACAGGATGCTGGACTCCATGTACGGGGCGGAATTCTGGTACTCCTCCCGGATCTCCTCCATCCGTTCCCGTACCCGGCCGTGGATCAGCGGGTATTCCTCCGGGGTGATGAGCATGGCGGGGCTCATGATGGAGACCAGTCTGTCCAGCTCCAATATTCCCACCAGGGAAAACCCCGGCTGAAAGATGATCCTCTTTCCCCGGGGAGGAGCAAACAGCTGATGAATGATCCCCGGGCAGATGATGAGCACATCCCCCTCCCGCAGGATAAACTCCCGGTCCCCGCACAGAACCCGGTAGCCGTTTTCCGTGGGCATGATCAGTTCAAAGGGAGTATGCCAGTGGGGCGGATAATCCTCCGCTTCGTCGTTGTAGTAAAGCTTCATCTGCATGTTCTGCCGGTAGTTCACGGTCTCATGAAGTCCGGCCAGCTGTTCAATCAATGGTCTCCCCCCTTGTGAAAGTCCGGGTCTGACGGGTAAATGCTGCGGTGATGATGTATGGTTAGAACTATAACAAACGGAGATGGAAATTGCAACCAATTTGTGGCAGCCCCGGGGCAAGAATCGCAATAATTCGGAGGAACATCGCAACAATTGTCAAGTCCCGTGTTTTTAGATGTGCTATATTGTTGATATATGTACGCTTTCCCCGGAAGGTACTTCCCGGAAAAGAAGATACAAAAATCCATTCCACAGGAGAGAAACATGAACAGAAAGGAAGCAAGAGAAAAAGCAATCGCCCTGGTAAGCCGGATGACTCTGGAAGAGAAGGCCGGCCAGTTAAGATATGACGCTCCTGCCATTCCCCGGCTGGGCATTCCCGCCTACAACTGGTGGAACGAAGCGCTCCACGGGGTAGCCCGCAGCGGACAGGCCACCATTTTTCCCCAGGCCATCGGTATGGGGGCCACCTTTGACACGGAGCTGGTGGAAAGGATGGCCGATACGGTCTCCACGGAGGCCCGGGCCAAATACAACGCCAGTGTAAAACAGGGAGACCGGGACATCTACAAAGGCCTGACCTTCTGGTCCCCCAATGTAAATATCTTCCGGGATCCCCGGTGGGGACGGGGACATGAAACCTACGGGGAGGATCCTTACCTGACCAGCCGGCTGGGAGTAGCCTATGTAAAGGGACTCCAGGGGGAAGGGGAAACCATGAAGGCCGCCGCCTGCGCCAAGCACTTTGCGGTGCACTCCGGTCCCGAAGGGCTGCGCCATGAGTTTGACGCCAGAGTCTCCAGAAAGGATCTGATGGAGACCTACCTGTACGCTTTCCGGGCTCTGGTGCAGGAGGCAAAAGTGGAAGCGGTGATGGGAGCCTACAACCGGGTGAACGGAGAACCCTCCTGTGCCAGTCCCTCCCTCCAGAAGATTCTCCGGGAGGACTGGGGCTTTGAAGGCCACTTTGTTTCCGACTGCTGGGCCATTGCCGACTTTCATGAACACCACATGGTCACCTCCACCCCGAAGGAATCCGCCGCCCTGGCGGTGAACAACGGCTGCGACTTAAACTGCGGTGTGACCTATCTCCATGTTTTAAACGCCTGCAAAAGCGGTCTTGTAAAGGAAGAGACCATCACGGAATCCGCGGTGCGCCTCTTTACCACCCGCTACCTGCTGGGACTCTTTGAGGGCAGCGAATACGACTCCATCCCCTACACGGAAGTGGAATCCCCCGCTCACCTGGCTCTCTCCAGACAGGCCGCCCGGGAGAGCATGGTACTCTTAAAGAACAACGGCATCCTGCCATTACATAAAGAAAACCTTCACACCGTCGGCATCATCGGACCCAATGCGGACAGCCGGGCCGCCCTGGTGGGAAATTATCACGGGACGGCTTCCAGGTACATAACCGTTCAGGAGGGAATCCAGGACTACCTGGGAGAGGATGTGCGGATCCTGACCTCCGTGGGCTGTGATCTGTTCCGGGACCGCAGCGAATCTCTGGCTCTGGCCGGTGACCGGCTCTCGGAAGCGAAAACCGTAGCTGAAAACAGCGATGTGGTGATCCTGTGTCTGGGGCTGGATGAAACCCTGGAAGGGGAAGAAGGAGATTCGGGCAACAGCTATGCCTCCGGGGACAAGGAAGATCTCAATCTGCCGGAGTCTCAGAGAAAACTGATGGAGGTACTGGCGCAGACAGAAACCCCGGTTGTACTCTGCCTGATGACGGGAAGCGACGTGGATCTGAAGTTTGCATCGGAACACTTTGACGCCATCCTGCAGCTGTGGTATCCGGGCTCCCAGGGAGGAGCAGCCGCGGCCGAGATCCTCTTCGGAGATGTGTCTCCCTCCGGCAAGCTGCCCGTAACCTTCTATAACTCCATTGAAGAACTTCCGGACTTCCAGGATTACGCCATGAAGGGCCGTACCTACCGGTACATGGAAAATCCGGCACAGTACCCCTTCGGCTTTGGTCTCACCTACGGAGATGTGAGAGCCACGCAAGCACGGCTCATTCGAGAAAACACCACACTTTCAATCGAAGTCACCGCAGAAAACCGGGGAGAGCGATCCACCGACGATGTGCTGCAGATCTACTGCAGGTGCCTGGATTCACCCCTGGCGCCAAGGAATCCATCTCTTTGTGCCTTCCAGAGAATCCACCTGGATGCCGGTGAGAAGAGGAGCTGCCGGATTTGCATACCCTGCGAGGCTCTTAGCGTAGTGGATGAGGATGGGCAGAGCCGCATGGACGGAAAGGAATTTGTCTTTTATGCGGGCTTTTCCCAGCCCGATCAGAGAAGTGCAGAGCTTACCGGGAACAGACCGGTTGAGCTTCACCTGCAGCTGTGA
>CAZJYM010000309.1:0-3402 GCA_964550245.1 uncultured Blautia sp.
AGGCAGGAAGTGAGACTATGATCGGGATAATCGATTACGATGCCGGAAATATCAGAAGCGTGGAGAAGGCGTTAAACTTTCTGGGCCAGGAGACAGCCGTCTCCCGTGATCCGGAAGTTTTATTAAATGCAGATAAGGTGGTGCTTCCCGGGGTGGGAAACTTCGGGGATGCCATGGGAAAGCTTAAAGAGTATGGACTCATTCCCGTGATCCGCCAGATTACGGACAGGGGAACCCCTTTCCTTGGT
The DNA here is from genome assembly GCA_964550245.1 of uncultured Blautia sp. Lineage (GTDB taxonomy): Bacteria > Bacillota > Clostridia > Lachnospirales > Lachnospiraceae > Blautia_A. Next base: position 249 of record CAZJYM010000309.1, read on the forward strand.
ATCTGTCTGGGACTGCAGCTTTTGTTTGAACGAAGCCAGGAGAGTCCCGGGGTGGAGGGACTGGGGATCCTGGAGGGAGAGATTTTGAGGATTCCCTCCGCCCCGGGACTGAAGATCCCCCACATGGGATGGAACTCCCTGTCGTTTCCCAGTGAGGGCAGGCTCTTTCGGGGAATCCCGGAAGACACCTGCGTGTACTTTGTTCATTCCTACTATTTAAAGGCTGCGGATCCCGGGATTGTAAAGGCTGTTACCCAGTACGGCACCTGCATTCATGCCTCCGTGGAGAAGGGAAATGTGTTTGCCTGTCAGTTCCACCCGGAAAAGAGCGGCAGGTACGGCCTTATGATGCTGAAGAACTTTGCAGAGCTTTAGGAGAAGGGAGGGACAGGTCGTGCTCAGGAAAAGAATTATCCCCTGCCTGGACGTGAACAGGGGACGGGTGGTAAAGGGAGTCAACTTTGTAAACCTGCGGGATGCCGGGGATCCGGTGGAGATCGGCAAAGCCTACGATCAGGCGGGAGCGGATGAGCTGGTGTTTCTGGATATCACCGCCTCCCATGAGGAGAGAGACACGGTGGTGGACATGGTTCGTCAGGTGGCCGCCAGTGTGTTCATTCCCTTTACCGTAGGGGGAGGAATCCGCACCGTGGAAGATTTCCGCAGACTTCTCCGGGAAGGGGCGGACAAGATCTCGGTCAATTCCGCGGCCATCGACCGTCCGGAGCTGATCTCCGAGGCCGCGGGGAAGTTTGGAAGCCAGTGTGTGGTGGTGGCCATCGATGCCAAACGCCGGCCCGATGGAGGCTGGAACATCTTCAAACATGGAGGCCGGCTGGATACGGGCATCGATGCCCTCTGGTGGGCCAAAAAGGCGGAAGAGCTGGGAGCGGGAGAGATCCTTCTCACCAGCATGGACTGCGACGGTACCAAGAGCGGGTATGACATTACTCTTACAAAGGCAGTCTCCGATGCGGTATCCATTCCGGTAATCGCTTCGGGTGGGGCGGGAAGCCTGGAGGACTTTGCCCGGGTTTTAACCGAGGGAGGAGCGGATGCGGCACTGGCGGCTTCTCTCTTTCACTACAAAGAGCTGGAGATCTCCCAGGTGAAGGAATATCTGCAAAAGCAGGGGATTCCTGTCAGGAGAGTCTTACAGGAACCATAAGTTAATTATGTATGATAACTGTCGGATTATGATAAAGAAAAGAAGAGGTGAATGCACATGGCTCCCCTGTCCGGAGAATGGCTGGAAGCATTAAGGGGCGAATTCCGTCAGCCCTACTACAGCAAGCTGTTTAAGGCCGTCTCGGAGGAATATCAGAAGTATCAGGTATTTCCCCCGGCGGATGATATCTTCAACGCCTTTCATTTCACTCCCTTAAGCCAGGTGAAGGTGGTGATCCTGGGGCAGGATCCCTATCACAACGAAGGGCAGGCCCACGGACTGTGCTTTTCCGTACAGAAGGACGTGGAGATCCCCCCGTCTCTCCTGAACATTTATCAGGAGCTTCACGATGATCTGGGATGCTACATCCCGGATAACGGGTATCTGGAAAAGTGGGCCAGACAGGGCGTACTGTTATTAAATACGGTTCTCACCGTGCGGGCTCATCAGGCCAACTCTCACAGAGGTCTGGGATGGGAACAGTTTACGGATGCGGCCATCCGGGTTCTAAATGAACAGGACCGGCCCATTGTCTTCATGCTGTGGGGAAGACCGGCTCAGATGAAGAAGTCCATGCTGAACAATCCCCGGCACCTGATCCTGGAGGCGCCTCACCCCAGTCCCCTCTCAGCCTACAGGGGGTTCTTCGGGTGCAGGCATTTCAGCAGGGCCAATGCCTTCCTGGAGGAAAACGGGGTGGAGCCCATTGACTGGCAGATAGAAAACAGGTAGAGTATTCAAGGACGGATGGGGTATGGGAAAGAAAAATGACAACACGCTGGTAAAGAATGCATCCTTTCTGATGGTGGCGGCACTGGTGTCCAAGATCATCGGGATGCTCTACAAGGGTCCGCTCTCCACCACCCTGGGAAGTGAAAGCTACAGCTTTTTTCAGTATGCCCAGAACGCCTACTTTATCCTGCTGATGATTGCTTCCTTCAGCATTCCCCAGGCGGTTTCCAAGGTGATGGCGGAAAAGCTGGCCTTTCACAGATACCGGGATGCCCAGAGGGTGTTTCACTGCGCCATGGTGTACGCGGTGGTGGCAGGCGGGGCGGTAGCTCTGTTCTGTGCCTTCGGGGCTTCGCTGATGGTGCCGGACAACATGGCCAATGCCAGACTGGCCTTGCGCATGCTGGCTCCCACCATCTTTCTCTCCGGCATTCTGGGGGTGTTCCGGGGATACTTCCAGGCTTACCGCAACATGTTTCCCACTTCCCTGTCTCAGATCCTGGAACAGATCTTTGTGGCCATTGTGGCTCTGATCATGCCCAGGGTGATGATCAACAACTTTGCGGGAAAGAGCGAGGATTCCATACAGAGCTGGGGAGCTGCCGGCGCTACCCTGGGAACGGGAGCCGGTGTTCTGGCAGCCTTACTCTTTATGCTGCTGGTCTACTTCCTCAACCGGAATTCCATCCGCAGGAGAATCAACAGAGATAAGCACTCGAAGGGGGAGAGTTATAAAACCCTGATGGTGCACATCGTGCTGATCATCATGCCCATCATTCTCAGTGCCTTCATCTACAATGTGAACGGCTTTATCAACAGCTACATGTATGCCGGGATCATGGGATACAGGGGGATGGAGGATGAGGTCATCCACATCAGCTATGCTGAATATGGTTACTTCATGACTCTGATCAACATACCCCTGACACTGGCCAGCACCGCACCTACCTCCATGATACCGGAGGTCTCCGCCCACTATGCCAGGCACGATGTGAAAAGGGCCAATGAGAAGACGGACCGGGCGGTGTGGGTCAGTATGCTGATCTCTATTCCCGCAGCCGTAGGTCTGGCCGTGCTGGCGGATCCCATTATCCGGGCCATCTTTCCCGGAAGCAACGGGGTGGGAGGAAAGCTTCTGCAGCTGGGAGCCATCACCGTAATCTTAAACGGAAACTCCAACATCTCCAACGGTGTGCTTCAGGGAATCGGAAAGCCCAACATCCCCATGATCCATGCTGCCATTGCTCTGGTAGC
>CAZJYM010000310.1:0-3386 GCA_964550245.1 uncultured Blautia sp.
AACTTCTCCACTACACGGATAAACCCCTGGAAGTGGGAAGCCTGGTAACAGGTGAAATTGACTGGGAGAGACGCTTTGATCTCATGCAGCAGCACTCCGGGGAACATATGGTAAGCGGTCTGGTCCATGAAGCCTATGGCTACGACAACGTGGGCTTTCACATGGGAAGCGACGTGATCACCATTGACTTTAACGGCATCCTGGATCAGGAACAGATGAAGGAGATCGAGGAAAAGGCCAACCGCAAGGTCTGGGAAAACGCGGCAGTGGAGATCACCTATCCCTCTCCCGAGGAACTGGAGACCCTTCCCTACAGAAGCAAGAAGGAACTGACGGGAAAGGTGCGGATTGTCCGTTTTCCGGGAACGGATCTGTGTGCCTGCTGCGGCACCCATGTGAGTCATACCGGGGAGATCGGCATGATTAAGCTTCTCTCCGTGATCCGCTTTAGAGAGGGAGTGCGCATGGAGATGATCTGCGGAAAGAGAGTGCTGGCCTACATGAACATCCTTGAGAGTCAGAACCACCAGATCTCCGTCAGGCTCTCCGCCCGCCCCGATCAGACCGCCAAAGCCGTGGAAAGACTTTATGAGGAAAACTATAACCTGCGGGGAACCGTCATGCGTATGGAGGAGGAGAGCTTTGTCTCCGAAGCGGAAAAGTGGGCAGGTGCCGAAAAAGCTCTGATCTTCCGGGAGGGGCTGGAAGCCGACAGTGTCCGCAAGCTGGCGGATGCGGTGCTTCAGAAATGCAGCGGACGGGTTGCGGTGTTCTCAAAAAATCCGGATGGGGGTTACAAGTACGCCATGGGAGAGAAAAACGGCGACCTCCGGGCCTTTACAAAGGAGATGAATGCCGCTCTTCACGGAAGAGGAGGCGGCAAACCCTTCTTTGTACAGGGCTCTCTTTCCGCTTCCCGGGAGGAGATTGAGAAATTCATGGAGGAAAGATAGGATGTACGGGGAATGTCATGCCCATGTCTTCATGGACGGGATCAGCTACTCTGATGCCGTAAAACGCCACTGTAAGAAACCCCAGGAGAAGTGGATCCGTCAGACACTGGAACTCTACCGGAAGGAAGACATTCACTTTATCCGGGACGGCGGGGATGCTTACGGGGTATCCCGCCTGACGAAGGATCTGGCCCCGGAATACGATATCGACTACCGCACCCCCATCTTTGCCATCCATAAGGAGGGACACTACGGAAAGATCGTGGGGAAAAGCTTTACCACCATGAAGGAATACCATCAGAGGGTGCTGGAAGCCAGAGAGCAGGGAGCGGACTTTATCAAGATCATGACCACCGGCATCCTGAACTTCGATAAGGGCGGGGAGATCACCGGAAGTCCTCTTCCCGCTTCCGAGGTACGGGAGATGGTTCACATCGCCCATGAGGAGGGAATGGCAGTCATGAGCCATACCAACGGGGCCGGGTCGGTGGCCGATGCCATTGAGGCCGGTGTGGACAGTGTGGAGCATGGATTCTACATGGATGAGGAGACGATTTGGTTTCTCTCGGAAAGCAGTACCATCTGGGTGCCTACCACAGAGGCAGTGGAAGCTTTGCTGGCATCGGACAGGTATCCGCATGACACCATCGTTGCCATAGCGAGGAAGCAGCGGGAGGCATTAAAGACGGCTTACTCCCTGAAGGCCAAAGTGGCTCTGGGCAGCGATGCGGGAGCCTTTCTGGTGTTTCACGCCTCCGGGGTGAAACAGGAGTGCCAGACCTTCCTGAAAGTCCTGGGGGACACGGAGGAAGTGAGAGCGTGGATGCAGCAGGGAGAGGATTTGATTAAAGACCGGTTCAGGAGAAAGTAAAAAAGAGAAAAAATAGCAAAAAAGAGCAAAAAAGAGCAAAAAAGAGAAGAAAAGAAGAGAGAAGAAGAGAAAATAGAACAGAAAAGAGAGAAAGAAAAAATAAGAGAAAAAATAGAAGATGCCAGACCTCAGGCATCTTCTATTTTTAAACTGGAATAGATGTTGGTATCTCTGGAAAGGGCCGGGTTAAAGGTGATCCTTATGGAGGCACCCTCCTCCATTCCTCCCGTGGAGCTGTCGGCGGCATCCGTGGTATAGCAGGTCAAAAGAGCACCGTCTCCGGTGCGGATGGTCACCGTGTTGGCAGTGGTGCCGGTGACGGTGCCGGATACGGTAAAGTTGATGTTTTTCTCCTTTAAGGTTTCCACATCCTCTCCCCGGATCTCCGTCACCGTAAAGCCCTGGGCTGTTCTGCCGTCAAAGTCCCCGGAATAGGTCACTGTCACATGAGATCCGGGAGCCGTTCCCCCGTCAAAGTAGCAGGGGATTTCTGACATACTGAGAGACAGACCCGCCCCGGAGCTTTCCACGCTTACAGAGAGAGTGGAGCGGTCCACACCGGTAATTATAGCTCGGAAGGATCCCGTTGCCGGAGTGGCTGAGAGAGGTCCTTCCCCCGGCGCTTTGAAGGGGTTCTGATCCGAGATGCTGACCACCTTCATGTGGCTTCCGTCTAAAACCTGGGGAGAGTCCGAATCCGCCTCGGGGAACACTCCCTTGTAGTGGATGTAGACCCAGGAACCTCTTCTGGCTCCGTTCTGGTAGTACTGGGGAACTCCGGTGATGGGAAAGGTCATGGTGTTTCCCATCTGGGATTCGATCTGGATGGTGTTGCAGGTGAGTTCCAGGATCTGTCCGTACACGGACTGGTCCTTTAACTCCTCCCGGTGGTAGTACTCATCCACCACCTTCAGCACATGAACTCCCTCGGCTCCGTCCTCCTCCAGTCTTCCCTCATAGATCACGCTGACATCATCCCCGGTGATGATTCCCTCTTCACACTCCAGGGAGGCATCGGACACATCGAAGGTCTCCATCTCACCTGTTGCTGTCTTTAAAGTCAAAGTGCTCCCGGTAAAGTCCTCCAGGGTTCCCTGTTCTTCGTCCATGTAGACACGCTCCTTGACTTCCTCCCTCTGGACATTGTTTCCCTGCCTGGCAGAGATGTACTCTTCCAGGATTGCGGCGGGATCGCATCCGGTAAGGATCAGGGCGGGTATTGTGAGAATGGCTAAAAGGATAGGCTTTCGTACGTTCATGGGACTCCTCCGCGGCACTGCACCATACGATTAAAGCTTCTGATGCTGTTATCCATCAGTAGATGATTACGGATTGCTCCGCAGCTTCGCGCTTCCGCAATCCTTCCAACATTCGGAATCCACGGGGCCCCTGCCCCGCTCCTTCCTCATGTTGGGGCGCGTCATGAAGCCTTTCTCACACCGACGTGCGAGCACGCCGTGTGAGAAGGCTTCTGACGCTGTAATCATCATACACCATTTCAGTCATGTGGAGCAATGTCTTTTAAGGGACAGCGGTGTGAAAAATGGGTGAAGGGATGCTGT
>CAZJYM010000311.1:0-3345 GCA_964550245.1 uncultured Blautia sp.
AAGATATGGAGAAGATGAAGGGGGGAGGAGAAGATGAGAGAAAAAAACCGCCTGCGGGTTCCCGCAGGCGGTAAGGTTTAGTCATCGTAGTCCATGTCACGGCTGAGGATGGTTCCGCTGTTGGCATCGATCTCATACTCGAATTCGATGCGTCCGAAACGGATGTCCACTTCATACACGGTTCTGCCGTCGTCCCGGTCCAGCTTGGCATTGATATAGGAAGGATTTCCGGAAACATTGCCAAAGCTTCTGGCGTCTGCCAGGGCAATCTCCTTGGCCTTCTCGGCGGTGATGGAGCCGGAGGGAGGATTCTTGGGAAGGGCAATGCGGTCAATGTCCTTGACGACTCCTGTATAGGCGTTTACGTCCACTTCAAACCGGTAGTCGGCTGTGAGGAAGATCAGCTCCCATTCCTCTTCATCCTGCCAGGTTTTCAGCCACTGGGTTACATCAGTGCTTTTGATTCCCGCCGCTTTTATGGCCGCATCTTTCGCCTGGTCCAGGGTGATTCTCGTGGGAGTGGCGGGAGGTGTCTGAGGCGTTGAGGGAGTTGAGGGATTGGAAGGCACCTGAGGCTGGGTGTTTTTGATTCTGATCTTTTCAAAATCCTCTACTCTTCCGGTCTTGGCATTGATCTCCATATCGTAGCGGAAGGTGGCGGTGCGGAATTCTACGTCCCATTCACGGGTTTTGTCGTCATCCCAGTTGTCCAGCTTGATCTTGATCCACTTCTTCACCTGTTTGGACTTCACGTTGGCCGTCTTAAGAGCGATCTGCTTGGCCTGCTTTCTGGAAACGGCAGGGCTGGCGGCCAGAACGGTGGAGCTGCAAAGAAGAAGCATGAACACGGTTACAAGCACCATGAGAAGATTTCTTTTCTTATTGGATTCCTTTTTCATTTTCTTTACTCCTTTCTTTCTGATCTGTTAAAAGGATATCACACAAACATTAAAAGAAAATTAGAAAAGTGCTTCCTTCATTAATTTTACTAAAAACTTTTATCTGGGCATGGTGGATGGAGGCGATCTCCTGTACAAAGGACAGACCCAGCCCCGTAGACTTGGTCTTTCTTACGTTGTCAGCCCGGTAAAAACGCTTCCAGATGTTGGGAAGCTCTTCTTCCCGGATCCCTATACCGTCATCCCGGACAGAGAGGACCACGTGTCCGTCCTCCTCATAGGTCTTCACATACACATTGCCCTGTTCCTTCCCGTACTGGTAGGCGTTTACCACCAGGTTGCGGATCATGCGCTCCAGCAGTCCCCGGTCTCCCTGAACCGTGAACGGAGTTTCCAGCTCCGTGTGCATGGTGATGTTTTTATCTCTTATCAATTCCTGTTCCTTGCAGACCTCCAGGGCAAGCTCAGTAAGGTTGACGTCCTCCCACTTCAGATTCATGGTTCTCTGTTCCAGACGGGTGAAGGCCAGAAGCTCCTCGATCATGTCGGACATCTTGGTACCCTGCCGGTAGATGACCCGCAGGGCATCCAGCCATTCTGCGCTGTCGGTTTCATCCAGGGCATACTCGCACTCGGCCAGGATTACCGCTACCGGGGTGCGCAGTTCATGGGAGGCATCGGAGGTAAACTGCTTTTCAGCCTCAAAGGAGTTCTGGAGTCTCTCCAGCATGTCGTTAAAGGCTTTCACGAGTCTGGATGTTTCCTCGCTGCTGGTCTGGATCTCCACACGCCGGGAGAGGTCGGAGCCGCTGCCGATGCTGCTGGCCTGTTCGCTGATCTCTCCCAGGGGCTTTAAGGCCTGTCTGGCCAGATGGTATCCCCCGTAGATGGCGATCAGGGTGAGGATGGGCAGGATGACCAGCATCATCCGTCCGATACGGTAGATGGTGGGCACATCCTCCGACTTGTTGACGATTCCCCGAAGCCAGAGACCTTCCAGATCATCCTCATACACGGCGGCATCGTAAACCAGGTAGGTACGGCCTCCCTGGTGAATCTCCCGGATCTGTCCCTCTGCAAAGGGGAGTACTTCCGGTCCCGCATCGATGGGACTCTTGCCGAAGAGGCGTTCGGTTCCATCGTAGAGGGAGACGGAGATTCCTCCGGATGATCTGCGGAAGTCATCGTCGATCTCCAGGATCCCGTCTTTCCAGGGAAAGAAGTAGTCTCCCTCCTCGAATTCCGTATCCTCGTCCTCCTCGATGAATTCCAGTTCATCCAGGTTGTCGTTCACCAGAGCCCGGAGCCTGTCCCGGGTGTTGTCCTGCATGGTGTCATGACCTACCAGAAAAAGGAACAGCATGATGCCTCCGGAGAGGATCAGAAACAGGATGGAGAACCAGATGGTGATCCTGGCCCGGATGGTTTTAATTTTCATTCCTTTTCCTTTCTAAATGGGGTGCAGGTCTTAAGCTTCCTTATCTGTTGAGTCTGACGAGGGATCCCGCAGTACATAGCCCGCTCCCCGGACGGTCTGGATCAGCTTGGTCTCAAAGGGAGCGTCTATCTTCTTTCTCAGGTAGAGGATGTACACATCGATGACGTTGGTACCTCCCTCGTAGTCAAAGTTCCAGAGTCTGTTCTCAATAAAGTCCCTGCTGAGGACCTTGTTCTTATTGCGGATCAGAACTTCCAGCAGGGCATACTCCTTGGCGGTGAGGGAGATCTCCTTTCCTCCCCGGGTTACCCTGTGGCTGTCTGCATCCAGCACCAGATCTCCCGCCGTGAAGCGGTTGGTGGTATTCTGGCTGCGAAGTCTTGTCATGACCCGGAGTCTGGCCATCAGCTCCAGGAAGGAGAAGGGCTTTACCAGATAGTCGTTGGCGCCCAGATCCAGTCCCTTTACCTTGTCCTCCACCGTGTCCCTTGCCGTCAGGAAGATCACCGGAGACTGGATGTTCTTCTGCCGCATGGTCTTTACCACCTGGTAGCCGTCCTTCCCCGGCATCATCACATCCAGGATGACCGCATCATACTCGGCCATGGCCAGGTAATCCAGGGCTTCATCCCCGTCGAAGCAGCAGTCTACCGAGTATCCCTCCGATTTCAGCTTTTTGGCTATTACCCGGTTCAGGTCCTCCTCGTCCTCCGCAAGTAGAATTCTCATTACAGATCCCTTTCTTTCTGTCTTAGCTGATTGTATTCTATCACTGTGTATGGAGTTTTTCAATACGGCGAGTTCAGGGATACTGTACTACACTGAAGGGAGGGAGAAAAGAGGTGAAGAACCAGGCAGGAAGCCGCTGAGAACGGCTGGACCTGGAACGCAAAGAATACACAAAGACATGGAGAGGGGATAAAACCCGGGATGGAATGGCAAAAGAAAAACCGGAGGGCTGCATCCTCCGGTTCTTTGACTTGGTTATTCTGCAGGAACTTCCTGCGG
>CAZJYM010000312.1:0-3341 GCA_964550245.1 uncultured Blautia sp.
CGTTCTTTGATTTCAGGTGTACCATCATAAGGCATCAAATTCAGTCTTGTGTGCAGGTCAGCACGACTTCTGAGCAATTCCTGGATCTCGCTGTATTGCGCTGCCATTGTCTCTCCTCCTTTGGGGAACAAATCCTGCTGATATTATGGCGTAATGTTCCCCAACAGTCAATGAAGAATGCAGCATGCCCAAGTTGAATGTTTTAAAAAAACCCTCAGGATTCTGTTCCTGGAGGGATCATCTGCCAAGGGCTTCCACGGTATCCCCATTGTTCATACAGATAATATCCCCTTTCTTACAGATGATGTGCAGCAGCGCCTTGAAGCGGTCGTAGCCGGAGTTGGGTGTTCCAAAATCCATCTCGTAGCCGTGTCCCCATACGTAAAAGAGCATGTCCTTCCCCTCATCCGGGGCGTTGACAAAGTCCCGGGCCAGTTTCAGCAGGTCTTTTTCAATCTGCCAGCACGTGGGCTGAAAAGTGAGGAAATCCCTGGGGACATCAAACTTCTTTGTACTTTTGACTCCTCTGGTATATGAAAACCCGCTGTCTTTTACGATCGAGGCCGCCGTGCTGCTCACAGCCCCGAACGGGTATATAAATCCCCTGACTCTTTTCCCCGTCAGCTTCTCAAGAGCCTCTTTGTCATCACAGATTTCCTGCCTGATCTCATCCTCTGAAGCCTTGGAGAGATTCTTATGAGTCAGGCCGTGGGAAGCGATCTCAAAACCCTCATAGACGGAAGGGATCTCATCCGCCGGTATCCGAAAGTCACGGTGATACCTGGCGACCGGAGTGTTCTCCGGGAGAACCCCGTTCTCTGCAGGTACTACCTTGTATCCGTAGTCCTTGATTCTGCCGATGGCGTTCTTCTGTCCCATCAGAGCGCTGTTCAGATTGAAGGTGGCACAGTTTAAGCCTGCAGCCTTCAATATCCGGATGATCTCCTTGTCCTGCTCAAGCCCGTCATCAAAGCTTAAAGTAAAATACTTGCTCATCTCTCCCCCCTTACAGGCTCCTCACCCAGTCGATAAAACGGTCAATCCACCAGTTGTACCGGTCACTCTTCACACCAAAGCCGTGCCCCGCTCCCTTTACCGGGAGATATTCAAAGTCAACGCCCGCATCTTTTAATGCCTGCATGTACCTGGTCTTGTCGTCTGTCAGATCCACCATGGTATCTTTCGTACCCATTACGATGAACTGAGGCGGATCTCCGGGACGTACATGCCGGGTAAGATCATACTCCTTCAGCAGTTCCTCCCTTCTCCCGGGATCGTCAACATCCTCCTTCGGGAAAGCCGCGTACATCATGGGCACGTTGGCGTTAAAACTCAGCATGGGGTAAACAAGCCCCGCAAAAGCCACTTGGGCCTGCGTTTTGTCAATTTTATCCCCATCATACTCTCCCGCATCCATTCCGGCATCACGAAGAAGCTGTTGCGGTGAGAGATCTCTAGAAAACTCAGGAACTGAGGCTGCCAGGTATCCCCCTGCGGAGAAACCCATGATTCCCAGCTGGTCCGGATCGATGTGCAGTTTGTCCGCATGATACCGGATAAAGCGAACGGCACGCTGGGCATCCAGCAGCGGAACCGGCATGCGGTAAGGATTCAGGCGGTATCTGGATAACACGAAGGCGGCAAAACCGGCCTTGTTCAGGCGTAAAGCAACGGCGCCTCCCTCATACTGATCTCTCACTTCCACTCCGCTGTCACTCTGGTAGGTAAAGCCACCTCCGGGAATGATGAGGACTGACTTCTCACTCCACTTACAGGGATAATAGTCGATCACCGGGATGTCCTCAAAGGTTTTGGGACGAAATCCGGTATTGATCTCATGCCAGTACTGGTAGGTATCCAGCCCCTTCCTGGATTTCTCCGCATCCTTTATCTCCTTTCCCGGCATGGCCATGGCAGAATGCATCATCAGAATCATGTCCTGCTGCTTCTTCCCCACATCCAGAAAGTCTGTCTTGCGGCGGTGGGAATTCCCGGGGACTGTTTCTCCCCAGATCGGGATGTGTTTAAAAGACCTAAAGGAAGTTTTCCCGGATGACTTTACCCCTTCCGGAAGTTCCTCTCCCGTTAGCCGGGCAAGATCCACACTCTCCGCCATGAGTCTCCCCGCTTTTACATTGGGATGGACATGATCCCCCTGATGCAGCTCATCATACACCGCCGGCTCGTCTTTTCGCTCCAGGATCCGGTTAAAGTCCAGAATAAAGTCGGCATACTCTCCCGCCTCAGCCAGGATCCGGCGGTTGATTTTCCGACGCTCCTCCTCCTTTTCCGGCGACCAGGTGTCAGAGCCCTGAAACGGAGTAATCAGCTGAATTCCTGTCCTGATGTTTCTTTCTTTGAGCTCACCTGCCAGAGTGCCCAGGGTTTTCAGGAAGTTTTCCGCATTGAGAGAGGGATTTTTCGGATCCCGCATATTTGCCACGTCATTGACTCCAAGGGAAAAGACCACCGTGTGAAGACCCGGCACAGACAAAACATCCTTCTCAAAGCGCTTCTTTCCCGGTTCCCCAAACATGGGACTGGCCAGACGATACTGGATGGCCGCATGTTTCCAGTCTGTGAGAAGACCGTTTCCGTTGATCCCCGCATTGAGAAGAGTGTATTTTCCCCCGTAAGCCTCATAAAGTCTCCCGGCCAGAGGCCTGGTCCATCTGGCCATGGCGGTGATGGAATCGCCAAAGATCAGGATAACCGAGCTTTCCTCCTCTGTGTAAAGCTCGATCCGGTCCAGGGAGGGGATGTAGCCGGCGTTATTCTCTATCTCCCTGAGGTAACCCGCATCCAGATCCCAGGTGGCGTCATTTTTGCAGTAGCGGACTTCTGATTCCGAGTTGTTGACATCCTTCGCCTTTTCCTTCATGAAAAGACGGATCTGCAGCTCATCGCCGGGTTTGACGCTGATCTCCAGCTCATCCGTGTAAATCTCTTCCCCGACAGGAACCTGGATCTCCTTCTTCCCGCCTGACAACACCTGCCGGATCTCTCCCTCTTTGACCACGGTCAGGGAATCAATGGTGTAAGGCCTGGCGCCTCGCCTGTTGCTGAATCGGAAGCGAAGCCTGCTGCCGCTGTTTCTCACATGCACGGGAAAACACACCGTCTTGCCGGAGGGTGCGATCAGTCCCCCGGGGAGATCACCTGCCAGAGACTGAACCCAGATCACATTCCAGTCCATTTGATCAACTCCTCTCTTGTTCGTAAATCTACTGGAAATCTTCCTGTCTCCATTTCTGTTATTGTTATTATACTTTTGACATTACCCCGTTTCCATGGCAAAACCCGGATAATTCCCGGGGATTTGTAACAAAATCAGGCCTGAT
>CAZJYM010000313.1:0-3327 GCA_964550245.1 uncultured Blautia sp.
TTTTTTAGTAGTCATCCACATCGAATTCACGGTCTTTGAAGTAGTACTTCCGGTCCTCTTCCGTGATCTCCCGTATTATTCTGCAGGGATTGCCGGCAGCGATCATGTTGGAGGGGATGTCTCTGGTGACCACGCTGCCGGCTCCGATCACCACATTGTCTCCGATGGTGATGCCGGGAAGGATGACGGCATTTCCCCCGATCCAGACATTGTTTCCGATGGTGATGGGGATACCGTACTCATAGCCGGAGTTTCTGCTTTCCGGGTGAACGGGATGTCCGGCTGTGTAGATGGAAACATGGGGGGCGATCACCACGTTGTCTCCAAAGGTGACCTTTCCTACGTCCAGCACGGTAAGACCGAAGTTGGCGCTGAAGTTTTCTCCCACCTGTATGTTCCAGCCGTAGTCACAGTAAAAGGGAGGTTCTACCCAGAGAGACTTTCCTGTCTTTCCGAAGAGGTCTTTTAACAGTTCCGGTATTCTGGGCCTGTCCTCCGGCCGGATGTGGTTGATCTCATAGAGCTTCTTTCTGCAGAGCTCCCGTTCTTCCGTAAGCCCGTCCAGCCAGGCCTTGTAGGGAAGACCGCTTAGCATTCTCTCCTTCTGGGTCATGGTTTTCCTTTCCTTGTCAGCACAGATCGGCGATCTTTAAGATCAGGGCTTCCGTATCCTCCCAGCCCAGGCAGGGATCCGTGATGGATTTGCCGGGGATCAGGCTATCACTGATATCCTGGTGGCCTTCATAGAGGTAGCTCTCGATCATCACGCCCTTGATCAGGGTTTTCAGTTCCGGGTTGTAGTTCCGGCTGTGGAGCACTTCACTGACGATGCGGATCTGTTCCTTGAACTGCTTTCCGGAGTTGGAGTGGTTCACATCCACGATGACGGCCGGGTTTTTCAGGTTTCTCTCTCCGTAAAGCCGGGAAAGACGCATCAGATCCTCATAGTGGTAGTTGGGTATGTTCTGCCCGTACTTGTCCACACCGCCCCGAAGGATGGTGTGGGCCAGGGGATTTCCGGAGGTCTCCACGTCAAAGCCCCGGTAGATGAAGTGATGGGGATGCTGGGCGGCGGTGACGGAGTTTAACATCACTTCCAGATCTCCGCTGGTGGGGTTTTTCATTCCCACCGGGATGTCCATCCCGCTAGCGGTCAGGCGGTGCTGCTGGTTCTCCACGGAGCGGGCTCCTACAGCCTCGTAGGAGAGAAGATCATCCAGGTAGCTGCGGTTTTCCGGATAGAGCATCTCATCGGCTGCGGAGAGTCCTGTCTCCCGCATGACCCGCAGATGCATCTTTCGAATGGCGATAAGTCCCGCCAGAAGGTCGGGGGCCATGTCCGGCCGGGGCTGATGAAGCATTCCCTTGTATCCGTCTCCGGTGGTACGGGGCTTGTTGGTGTAAACGCGGGGGATGATCATGAGTTTGTCAGAAACCCTGTCGCTTACGGTTTTCAGGCGGGACACGTATTCACAGACGGGATCTTCACTGTCAGCAGAGCAGGGACCGATCAGAACCACAAACTTGTCAGATTTCCCCGTAAAAATATCCCGGATTTCCCTGTCTCTTTTTTCCTTGTCCCGCCGGATGGCCTCCGGGAGAGGATACTCTTTCTTTAAAAGCTCCGGAAGAGGAAGCTGGTGGTTGGTTTTCATGGACATGGCTTTGGTTTTTCCTCCTTGTGATGGGGATGCTTTTTCTAATGGTTTTTGGATCTGGAGCCGGATTCATCCAGGGCTTTCTCGCTCATCTCTTCCAGCAGGTTCTTCTTCAGGTCATAGAGCCTCTGGGAAAGGTCCACGTATACCCGGTTGGGGTTTACCAGACGTCTGGATTCATCCCAGAGGGTGTTCTGTTCCTTCTGACAGATCTCTCTCAGTTCCATGACGGAGGGAGACTGGTACACCCTTTTGCCTTCTTTGATGACGGGGATTAAAAGTTCCCGCAGTTCATAGGTTCCACCAAGTACCCTGGTCTTTTTCCAGGTATCTACCGGATCAAAGATGATCAGAGTTTCTTCAGGATCAAAGGTTTCATCTGCCAGACAGATCAGATCCGCCCGGATCTTGCCCGTGGACTTGCCGTAGATCCGATAGATGGTCTTGTCTCCCGGGTTGGTCACCTTTTCCGTGTTCTCCGAGAGCTTGATCTTGGGGATAAAGGTATTGCTGTCCGCATTCTTGACGGCTGCCAGCTTGTACACTCCTCCGAAGGCCGGGTTGTCCTTGGAGGTGATCAGGTTGGTTCCCACTCCCCAGGAGTTGATCTTGGCATCCTGGGCTTTCAGGCTGTCGATGAGATATTCGTCCAGATCGCTGGAGGCGGAGATCACCGCATCGTCGAATCCGGCAGCCGAGAGCATCTTGTAGGCTTCCTTGGACAGGTAGGCCAGGTCTCCGCTGTCGATGCGGATCCCGTAGCGGGTAAGAGGGATCCCTTCCTCCCGCATCTCCTCAAAGACACGGATGGCATTGGGAACACCGGACTTTAACACATCATAGGTGTCCACCAGCAGCAGGCAGGAGTTGGGATACATCCTGGCATAGGTCTTAAAGGCGGTATACTCATCCGGGAAGCTCATGATCCAGCTGTGGGCATGGGTTCCCAGTACCGGCACATGGAACATCTGACCGGAAAGCACGTTGGAGGTTCCGATGCAGCCTCCGATTACCGCGGCTCTGGCTCCATAAATTCCGGCATCCGGTCCCTGAGCCCTTCTAAGACCAAACTCCATCACACCGTCTCCTCTGGCCGCATAGCAGACCCGGGCGGCCTTGGTGGCGATCAGGCTCTGATGGTTGATGATGTTTAAGATGGCGGTTTCCACCAGCTGGGCTTCCATGATGGGAGCCACCACCTTTACCAGAGGCTCTCTGGGAAAGACCACGGTCCCTTCCGGGATGGCATAGATGTCCCCTGTAAACTGGAAGGATTCCAGGTATTCCAGGAAATCCTCCTCAAAGATGTGCAGGCTGCGGAGATAATCGATATCCTCCGGGGAAAAGTGGAGATTTTCGATGTATTCGATCATCTGCTCCAGTCCGGCGGTGATGGCGAAGCCTCCTTCACAGGGGTTGTTCCGGTAAAACATGTCAAAGATGACGGTCTGGTTGGTGGGATTTTTGAAATAGCCCTGCATCATGGTCAGCTCATACAGATCGGTGAGCAGGGTAAGATTGTCAGTACGCATGGCTTCGTTCTCCTTTTTTCAATCCACGCTGGAGTGCACGTCCCGGAAAAGAAACGGTCGCCGGGGCGCAGGTATGGACTGATTATACCACAAAATTTCGCTTTGGGGAGAAAATTTGCAGGAAAGCTGACGGAAAG
>CAZJYM010000314.1:0-3318 GCA_964550245.1 uncultured Blautia sp.
TGTGCTTTCCTGATGGAAGTTAGCGAGGTGGTATAAAGTATAACAGCAGCAGTATTGTAGCAACGTGGACAAGGAGGCGCAGGAAGCGCGGAGGAAAAGAAAATGTACCTGGAAGAAATTGTAACCGATATCCCTGTGAACAGCGGTTTGATCGAGTGTAGAACCGTTCTCAGCCGGAATCATGTTGTGAGCTGGCTGAAGATCATCGCCGGTTTTGCCAATGCAGGAGGCGGAGATCTCTATATCGGGGTGGAAGGAGGAACGAACCGGATCATTGGGTTGGACCGGGAGAAAGCGGATACGGAGTACCGTTTTCTTCTTGATCAGGTAAAGCATCACCTGTCACCCATGCCGGAAATCAAGCTTTCCTTCTTCGAGCATGGGATCCTGAACAAACGCATTTACATCATCCGGGTGAGAGTCCAGGAGTCCCCTGTCAAGCCCGTGATCCTGACCTTTCACGATGTCCCCATGATCTTCATGCATCGGGACGGTTCTACCGGCGGAGCCACGTATGATGAGATCGATGCGATGTGCATCAGGAGTCACAACACCCCCTTTGATGTCCTCCGGTCCGATGTGAAGTACGATCCCTCCAGGTTTTCCAGGCTCCGTGCGTTCTATGAAGAGAACAATCGCAGCCGTTCTCTTTCCGAGAATGACCTTCAGGCGATGGGTTTTTACGATGCAGATGGATACCTGGCCAATGGAGCCCTGCTCTTTGCGGATAATTATAAGGGAGACAGGACGGAAGTCCTGTGCACCATCCATCACAGCTTCCACAGGAGAAAAAACGACAGTCACGCGAAAACCCGTCGGTTCACCAAAGATGTGGTCTCTACAATCCAGGGTGTAACAACTTTTTTATCCCAGAGGATGAATTTTTCAACCATGCACTTCATCCCGAAGCGTGCAGTGCTGGAAGGACTGGCCCTTGCGGTTGCCCAGAGGGATTACTTTCTGAACGGATCACCGATCCTGGTGGACAGGTTTCCCGACCGGCTGGAGATCACCTCTCCCGGTGGATTCTATCGTGCAGATCAGTACGGGGAAACACATGACCTTACCGGCATCGTATCCAAAAAACGCAATGAGCTTATTACGGCTGTTCTGGCAAGCTGTAATGTAATGGATGCATCCGGGACCGGATTTGTGGAAACCGCCCGGAAATACGACGCCGCAGATGAGAAGCATAAGCCTTACCTGCGCTCTTATTCGGATCATTTTACGCTGGTCCTGCCGGATCTGACATACCGCAGGGGTCTGGAAGACGACCTGATTCCCCGGCTCCTGGCCCTGCCTGCCAAAAAGGGAACCTTCCGTGACAATGCAGTATTGTCATTTTGCTACTACCGGGCCCGCAAAGTTTCGGAAATCGCGGATTTCCTGAAGCTCCGTGATTCCCATTACCTGCGCAGGTCCATCCTTCACAACCTGGTGAAACAGGGCTATCTGGATAAGGACAGGGTATCCGGATCTGTCTACTATAAGACCAGGCGGGAAATGGTTGAGGTCTTCTAAGCCTTGTACTCTGAGAGGGCAGTATAACCATCATCACCTCCTTTCGCCGCCCGACTCAGGGTTCCTCATAAATCCCTCGTAAAAAGCCACCGCGATCCTCGCGGTGGCTTTTTCTCTTACTGAATTACTGAATCTCTCTCCCCTTGCGGGCAAATCAGGCAATGGCATGAGAAACTTCCGGCTCCGCACAGGCTGCTGCCGCATTGTAGAGCGCTCCCCACTCTTCTTCACAGCGTCTGTAAAACCTGACCCGAAAGCCCTTCTCTTCGACGAAAAACTCTACCCGGCAGCCGGTCTCCCTGCATGCATCCCAGATACGTTTCAGTCCCGTGGCAATGCCATCCTTTGTTTTACCGCAGCTTAAGGCCCTCATGATCAGCGGATTTCTGCGGACCGGCCTTTCATCGCCCCAGATGTACATCTCCGGGGTCATTCCCCCCGGGAAACTGCCGGGATTACAGATGTCAATGAAACTGCGGTAAATTTTCACCTCTACTCCCCTCGTAGAGTTCATGTCCCGATGCCCGAAGGCATTGATGACGGCTTCCCGAACCGCTTTTACCGGAATCTCCGGGATATCCTTCCAGGCAAAAGATCCGTCATACACAACCCGCCATTCCATTGTCTCACAAATGTACTCAACCGCCAGCTCGGCAAGCCCGATGATGTGGCCTTCAAGCTGACAGCTGTCCCTGACCGTCAGACAATTGTCTGAAGCATACTTCTCCAGCCGCAGCTCATTCAGACCGCAGTTTACAAACAGAGCCGCTCCGGCGTTGAGCAGATGCTCCCCATCTGCAAGTTCCAGCTTCATGATCACTCCGATCGGATCCGTACTCTCGAAGCTCATCCCTCCGATCTCTCCGGCCTTCGTCAAATACGAATCGACGGCAAGTCTGTCAATGTCGCAGATCCTGTACCTGGATCTGCGGTTTTCCCAGGAATAACCGAACATATCCCTCATACCCAGCATTTCCCTATACTCCTCATCATTCATCACCAGGTCCCTGTTCCCTTTCCGGATACGGGGAATGCCGTAGGCGAAATAGGGCTGACAGTTCCCTTTAAACCCTACCGCCAGCACAGTCCTGGATCCATAGGTCTCCCTGTCAATCTCCGGATGCACGGTTGGAGACAAATGGCGGAGAATGGCATCTTTTACCATCAGAATGTGGTTCTCACCAATCTCCTCTCCAATCACGGCGCCGTTGTTCTTCACACCGAAGTAGAGTTTGCCGCTTCCATGCCTGTTGAGGATGGCAGCCATGGAGATCACGGCACCCCTCACCAGGGCGGTACTCTTCTTGTATTCTACCTGTTCTGTCTCCGGTCCCAGAAAGCAGACGCTCCTTTTCATATGCTTACTCCCTCCTTTCTTATAAGATCATCTTTCTGTCATGTGCTGTCTTCATCTGTCATATGGAGCAGTAACAGATGCGCGATCAATCTTGAATCTAATTTAACTCTACCAAAACCGGTCCACATTGTCAAGGAAATATTTCTTCTCGTAATGGCTTAAATAATAAAACAGAATTCTAAACATTATACGAATCTTGTCACTCGTTATCTCTGGATTTCTACAGCCATTTTGTCCGTTTATTAAATGCCTCTAACGGCATTTAAAATATTTTTGTATTTTATTTTTCTTTTTGATAAACTGACGTTTTCTCAGGAAACCATCTCCCAAGCGAAAAACATACCCGGATCTTTGCTCTGGAAATTTCTCCGCCAACAGACCCCCGTCATTTCACAGGGCGGTCCTTAAGCCCGGTAAACAAGGTTCCATTTCCTCCTCCC
>CAZJYM010000315.1:0-3307 GCA_964550245.1 uncultured Blautia sp.
ATAATAAACAAAAAGAAAGGAGTGCAAACCATGAGTAAGTTTCCTCAGGGCTTTCTCCTGGGAGCCGCCACGGCGGCTCACCAGGTGGAAGGCTGCAACATTCACAGCGACTGCTGGGCTCAGGAGCAGATGCCTCATTCCTCCTACGCGGAACCTTCCCTGGACGCGGTGGACCATTACAACCGTTATGAGGAGGACATTGCCTTAATGTCGGAGGCGGGACTGAACGCCTACCGCTTCTCCATCGAGTGGGCCCGGATTGAACCGGAGGAGGGCAGGTTTGACCTGGCGGAAGTGGAACACTACCGGAAGGTGATTGCCTGCTGCAAGGCGCACGGCCTGGAGCCGGTGGTAACCCTGCACCACTTTTCCAGCCCCGTATGGCTGATCCGCAAGGGAGGATGGGAAGCAGCGACCACACCGGACGACTTTGCCCGCTATGTGCGCTTTATCGTGGAGAAGCTTGGCAGTGAGCTTCACTGGATCTGTACCATTAACGAGGCCAACATGGGAATTCAGGTGGCGGCGATTGCCAAAAGGTACATGAAGCAGGCTCAGGCCATGGCGGCAAAATCCGGCGTACAGATGGGCCTGAACCTGGAAAAGATGATGGCGGACCGCCAGGAGGCTGCCAGGGAAAACCAGGAAGCATTTGGAACGGCGGATCCCCAGTGCTTTACCAGTCCCCGCACGCCGGAAGGGGATCTGCTGGTGATGAAAGCCCATCAGAAGGCGAAGGCCGTGATCCGGGAACTGTATCCGGACATCCGGGTGGGGCTTACCCTCTCTCTTCATGACTTTCAGCCTCTTCCCGGAGGGGAAGCCTGTGCGGATAAGGACTGGGAGGAAGAGTTTACCCATTACCTGCCCTTTATCCGGGATGACGACTTTTTGGGAGTCCAGAACTACACCCGGACCCGGGTGGGACCGGAGGGGGATCTGCCCGCCCCGGAGGGAGCCGAGCTTACCCAGATGGGCTATGAGTACTACCCGGAGGCAGTGGGCAATGTTCTCCGGAAAGTCACCCGGGATTTCCACGGGGATCTGATTGTGACCGAAAACGGCCTTGCCACCGCAGATGACACCAGGCGTGTGGAGTTTATCCGCCGGGCAACAGACGGGGTGGCCCAATGCGTACAGGAGGGACTTCCGGTAAAGGGATATTTCTACTGGAGCCTGCTGGACAACTTTGAATGGCAGAAGGGCTTTGCCATGCAGTTTGGCCTTGTGGCTGTGGACCGCTTCCACGGACAGGTCCGTCATCCCAAACCCAGCCTTTCCTTCCTGGGAAGCCTTGTAAAGTGACGGTGCCTGCCCTTGCCGGAGGGTGGAAGGTATGGTAGAATAGGGAAAAAGAGAGAGGGTGAAAAGCATGCAGGACCGGTACGGCCGGGAAATTGATTATATGCGGGTATCCATCACGGACCGGTGCAACCTGAGATGCAGGTACTGCATGCCCTTTGACCTGGTGCAGGTGCCCAGGGAGGACATCCTCTCCTACGAGGAGATTGCAGCTGTCTGCACGGGAGCAGCCCGGGCCGGAATCTGCAAGATCAAGATCACCGGAGGGGAACCTCTTACCCGGAAGGGATGTCCGGGGCTTATCGGCCGGATCCGGCAGATCCCGGGCATCTCCCAGGTGACTCTGACCACCAACGGGGTTCTCCTGGAATCCTTCCTGGAGGAACTGATTCAAAACGGACTGGAGAGTGTGAACATCAGTCTGGATACCCTGAAGCGGGACCGCTTCCGGGAGATCACCGGAAGGGATGAGCTTCCCCGGGTGTTAAAAAGCATTTATGCATCTGTGGATGCCGGGCTTCGGGTAAAGATCAATACGGTGCTCCAGAAGGGCTTTAACGAGGATGAGTGGAGGGATCTGGCAGAGCTTTCCCGGGACCTGCCCGTGGATGTGCGCTTTATCGAGCTGATGCCCATCGGATACGGGAAGGATTTTCAGGCGGTATCCAATGAGGAGCTGAAGGAGAAGATCCTTACCGGGTTTCCCGGAGGGGAGAGAGATTCCCGGATTCATGGAAACGGTCCCGCGGTCTATGTAAAGATCCCGGGCTTTCAGGGAAGCATCGGCTTTATCGGCGCCATTCACGAGAAGTTTTGTGATCACTGCAACCGGATCCGGCTTACGGCTCAGGGAAGCTTAAAGCCCTGTCTGTGCTACGGGGACAGCCTGGACCTGAGAGAAATCTTAAGGGGCAGCGGGGACTTTGAAGAAAAGATTGAAGGGATTACCCGGGCCATCCGGGAAGCGGTGCGGGAAAAGCCGAAGGAACACCACTTTGAAAACCGGCTGGAGGTCACCGAGGATAAGACCATGAACAGGATAGGAGGCTGACAGGGATGGGAAAGGTGCTGGCGGTCTGCGTCAGTGAGAAAAAGGGAACACGAAAGACGGAGAGGGAGAGTGTAACCCTGGTGGAAAACCGGGGAATCAAAGGGGATGCCCACGCAGGGAACTGGCACCGGCAGGTAAGCCTGCTCTCCTTTGAAAAGATTGAAGCTTTCCGCCGGCAGGGAGCAGAGGTAAACTTTGGAGACTTCGGGGAAAACCTGGTGGTGGAGGGCTATGATTTAAGCTCCCTGCCGGTGGGTACCCGCTTTTTCATCGGGGAAGCCGTTCTGGAGATGACCCAGATCGGCAAGGAATGTCACAGCCACTGCGCCATCTATAAACAGATGGGAGACTGCATCATGCCCAGGGAGGGAGTCTTCTGTGTGGTGAAAAAGGGCGGTACGGTCCGTCCCGGGGATGAGATGCGGATGGAGCCCCCGGCAGCGGACCGGCCCTTTACTGCGGCCGTCATCACACTGAGTGACCGCTGTGCGGCCGGGGAGCGCCGGGATGAAAGCGGTCCCCTTCTTTCGTCCATGCTGCAGGAAGCCGGCTATGAGGTGGTGGAATCCCTTCTTCTTCCCGACGGAAGGAATCCCCTGGAGAGAGAACTGATCCGCCTTGCGGATCAGAGACAGGTGAGTGTGATCTTCACCACCGGCGGAACCGGCTTTTCCCCCAGAGATCTGACGCCGGAGGCCACCGCGGCCGTCTGTGACCGGATGGCTCCGGGCATCGCGGAAGCTCTCCGGCAGTATTCCCTTTCCATCACCCCCCGGGCCATGCTGAGCAGGGCAGTATCCGGCATCCGCAGGAGCACCCTGATCATCAACCTTCCCGGAAGTCCCCGGGCTGTCCGGGAGAGCCTGGAATACCTTCTTCCCAGCTTAAACCACGGACTGGGAATCCTGCGGGGGACCGAGGATAACTGAAAAAGAGTCAGCATTCTTATCCTTA
>CAZJYM010000316.1:0-3261 GCA_964550245.1 uncultured Blautia sp.
GGAATTCCATGAAAAAATACAACAACTTTGATCTGCACTTCACCTTTGGCCTGAAAAATGAAAGCATTCATTTTCAAAATGCAAAATACATCCATCCCCTCAAGCAGGACCTGGTGCAGAAGCTCCAGTCCGACTTTCAAAAGGATCCCAACGTCAGAGCCGTCATCGTATTCGGAAGCGGGGTGGAATTTCGCTGCCGAAGCGAAAGCGACCTGGATCTGTGCCTGGAGCGCGATGATAAGGACCGCCCTTTCCATATTACAACCGCCCTGGAGGAGGCGATCGATGTGCTCTACGCAGACCGTATCGGAGATCGGCTTCGGAGGGAAATCGAAGAAAAAGGCATTGTGGTCTATGACCGGGAGGGACTCTATGAATAACTGTCAGAATGCATACGGGGATTTCCTGGCGGCCGAGACCCTGCTGAAATCTCCTCAGGATGATCCGTATTACATCAACGCCATCGCCTTCCATCTGGCACGGGCCGTGGAGAAAACTCTCACCGCCTTCCTGGAAAGTGCAGGCGTACCGGTTCGCACCCATGACATCGACCGTCTGGTGCGCATGTCAAAGGAATATGGTTCTCCGGTCCTTATCACCCGCTGGATTGAAGACCGGGCGGACACGCTGACCCGCTGGGGAACAGACACCCGGTATGATCTGGACTACTTTGTGGAAAAGGAAAAGGTTGCCGTGGGATATAAAGAGATCGGCCACTTTCTGGAGATCAACGGAGGGAAAAAAATCAAAAACAGGGATTGCACGGGGAAATGAAAAGTTTTACAATAGGCTTGAATGAACCTGATAAAAAGTTTGGAGGAAAGATTAATTATGGAAAAAAAGAACATTGACTGGGGGAATCTGGACTTCTCCTATATGCCCACGGACTACCGCTACATCTCCAACTATAAGGACGGAGCCTGGGACGAGGGAACCCTTTCCACCGACAGCACGGTGGCCATCAGCGAATGCGCCGGGGTTCTTCAGTATTCCCAGAGCGTATTTGAAGGTCTGAAAGCCTATACCACCCAGGACGGAAAGATCGTCACCTTCCGCCCGGACCTGAACGCGGAGCGTCTGGAAAACTCCGCCAGAAGACTGGAAATCCCCGTATTCCCCAAAGAGCGCTTCATCGACGCCGTGATTCAAACCGTGAAGGCCAATGCCGCCTGGGTGCCTCCCTACGGTTCCGGCGCTACACTGTACATCCGGCCCTTTATCTTCGGCTCCAATTCGGTGATCGGAGTGAAACCCGCCGATGAGTATCAGTTCCGGGTATTCACCACCCCCGTAGGCCCCTACTTCAAGGGCGGCATCAAACCCATCACCATCCGGGTATGCGACTACGACAGGGCTGCGCCCCACGGAACCGGACACATCAAGGCCGGACTCAACTATGCCATGAGCCTGCACGCCATCGTGGAAGCCCACCAGCTGGGATACGATGAAAACATGTATCTGGATCCCGCCACCCGCACCAAGGTGGAGGAGACCGGCGGCGCCAACTTCCTCTTCATCACGAAGGACGGAAAGGTGGTCACCCCCAAATCCGGCAGCATCCTGCCCTCCATCACCCGCCGCTCTCTGGTCTACGTGGCAAAAGAATATCTTGGCCTGGAAGTGGAGGAGAGAGAGGTTCTTCTGGAGGAAGTGAAGGACTTTGCCGAGTGCGGTCTTTGCGGCACCGCGGCTGTCATCTCTCCGGTCGGCAAGGTTGTGGATCACGGAAAGGAGATCTGCTTCCCCAGCGGCATGGAGGAGATGGGCCCCATTACCAAAAAGCTCTACGATACCCTTACCGGTATCCAGATGGG
Organism: uncultured Blautia sp.; assembly: GCA_964550245.1. GTDB lineage: Bacteria > Bacillota > Clostridia > Lachnospirales > Lachnospiraceae > Blautia_A. The sequence continues at coordinate 1,815 of CAZJYM010000316.1, forward strand.
AAGAATCCAGCCTCCGGAAGGATGGATCCAGGTCATCGAATAAGACAAAAACGGATCAGGTCCCGCCTGTCCTTCCGGACAGGCGGGACTTTGACTGTTATGTGGAGGATAAAAATGGCAGATGATTCTGAAAAACTCACAAAAGCCCTGGAAGAGATATTCAGGGTGATGCCTAAGTATCTGGATGATCGCCGGCTCCGTCTCCTGGCCGGATGCGCCGCCAGAGGATACGGCCGCGGGGGAATCCGGAAAATAAGTGATCTCTCCGGCCTGAGTACAACGTCCGTCCGCCTGGCGAGCCGGGAGACTGACCCGGAATCCGGCGCTGGAACCCCCACAAGGGGCAGAAAGCCCTTAAAGGAGCTGGAACCGGCCCTCATTTCCACCATTCAGACGATTCTGGAAGACAGCACCGAAGGCCTTCTCTCCTGGACGGGTGTCAGCCTGCGGGAGATCTCCGGCCGCTTAATGGAGGAGTATCACATCAACGCCGGCAAGGATGTGGTAGCCCGGGCCCTGGAGGATCTGGGGTACACCAGCCGTTACAGCAGCGGCCGGAAAAGAGACGGGCGTGCCCAGGCTGACTTCATCAACAAAAAAGCCCGGGAATTCATGGATGCCGGACTTCCGGTGATTACCCTGGATACAAAAAGGGGAGAACTGGACGATGCGCTCCCCCTCTCTTCCGATCCTGCCACCGTGTTTGTAAAACTGGAAAACACCTGTCAGTGCATCCGCCTGTGGTGGAGGATGTTCGGAGCTTCCTCCTTCCCCCGTGCCTCCAGGCTCTATGTCATCTCCGACCTGAACGAGAACGGGGAAGAAGAACTGTGGAAGTACCAGCTGGCCCTGCTGGCAGAGGAGACCGGGATGGAAATCCACCTGTCCCCCCTTCCCTCCGGCACTTTCCGCTGGAACCGGCTGGAAAACCGCCTCTTCTTCTATCTCACCAGAAACTGGCAGGGAAAGATGCTGACGGAGGTCAATGCCGTGATCAGCCTTCTCTCCGCCCCGGCCGTAAAGTGCGAGCCGGACAGGAGCGGCGTGAGAAACATGAAAGGAATCAGGTCCTCCATCCCAGTGGAATACCTGGGGCCCGACACCTGGGAAAACTGCATCATCCGGGGACTTCATCCCAAAGGGCAGATGAGCATCCCCTAAAACACAAAAATGCGGAGAGTACTCTCCGCATTTTTATTCGTCCTTTTTTCTCCCGGGGGAGTAACGCCACTCCTGGTATTCGTGCAGAAACTGCCTCGTCACTTTCCGGTACTTCTCCACCACTTCCGGATCCAGCCGCTCCCGAAATACTGCCAGATCGCCGGCCCGAAAGGGCAGCTGGTAACTGTAATGAGAAAAGCCGATAAAGTACTGAGCACAGGGCGTCTCCTGAATCATGGCCACCGCCTCATCATCCGGCTGTCCCCTCTTCTCGAACTGGTCGAAG
>CAZJYM010000317.1:0-3259 GCA_964550245.1 uncultured Blautia sp.
GCGTTTCATGATCTTCGTAATCTCCCCCAAAGAGGAGACCAGTGTCAGGTTTTTATGGCTTCCGTAAAGCTTTTCCGCTTCTTCGGGACTTCGCAGACAGTAAAGGGGTTTCCCCTGCTTTGCCGCTTCCCGGAGGAGGGTGATGTTTTCCCGGTTTCCCTCCCCCACGGGAAAGCCGGAATCAATCAGGGTGGGACATTTCCGGATCCATTCCCGGGCTTTTAATACCATCCCTTCAGAAAAGGGCTCAAAGCCGGGACCGGAGATAAGGGAGAGATGCATGTCGGAGGCCACCGCAAAGTCAATGTCGTTTTCGGTCAGGATCCCGGTGGCGATTCCCAGGCCCATCCGGGAGGCCATCCGGTATACCGGGATTCCCCTTCCCCCTCCGGCGGCCACAAAGATCTCGGGTTCGGCCTCGTTGCAGATCTCCACGCTTCCCAGTACCGAGTCGTAGCTGGCCCCCTGGATGTCGTAGAGCTTTCCCAGGGTGTCCTTTTCGATGATCTCCTCGGGTCTTCCCTGTCCCACCACCCGGCCGTCCTTGACCATCAGCACCGTCTGGCAGAACTTGACTGCAATGTCGATGTCATGCAGGGAGAGGATTACCGTGAGTCCCGTCTCCAGGGCCAGGCGGTTTAAAATCCGGATCACCTCGATCTTGTGCTTGATGTCCAGATGGCTGGTGGGCTCATCCAGGACAATGAGCTCCGGTGTCTGGGCCAGGGCTCTGGCAATCAGCACCTTCTGCTTTTCCCCGTCGCTGAGGCTGTTGTAATCCCGGTCCTTTAACTCCAGGGCTCCCACCGTCTCCAGGCACTGATCCACGATCTCGCGGTCTTCTTTGGAGAGCCGGCCAAAAAAGCCGGTATAGGGGGTCCTTCCCATGGCGGTCACCGCGAAGACCGTGGTCATCTGTAAATTTAACCTCTCTGTCAGCACGACCGCCAGCTGCCGGGCCTTTTTACCGGGCTTCATCTTCCCCACATCCTCGCCGCCTACGTACACGGCTCCCTTTACGGGGGAGAGCATGCCGGTAAGGGTGCGGAGAATCGTGGTCTTTCCCGCCCCGTTGGGACCGATGAGACAGATGGTCTGGCCCTTCAGGGCGGAGATGTCCACCCCTTCGATAACCGCCTTTTTGTCATAGCCCACACTGAGGCCTTCCGTTTGCAGGATTTCTTCCATCGTCAGTTATCCCCCTTTTTCATCAGCAGATAGACCACGATGGGAGCTCCGATCACCGCGGTGACGGATCCCAGGGGAAGTTCCACCGGGGAGAGAATGTTGCGGGCGACAAAGTCACAAAACTCCGCCATCAAAGCCCCGCCCAGGGCCGCCGCCGGGATCATGGCCCGGGCATCCATGGTGTGAAAGAGGATCCGGCAGATATGGGGAACCGCCAGGCCGATGAAGGAGACGGGTCCCGCAAAGGCGGTAACGGCTGCGGTGAGGATGCTGGATAAGAGAATCAAAAGCATCCGCACCATGCGCACGTTAATGCCCATGCTTTCCGCATACCGGTCGCCCATGTTGAGGGCATTGAGGGGTTTGGCCATGCAGCAGGATAAAACAATGGAAGGCAGTACGATCGCAAAGAGCACGCCCACCTGGGACCAGGTAAAACCGGCAAAGCTGCCCATGGACCACATGGAGAACATCTTTAACTGTTCCTTCTCCGCAAAGGCGGTGAGAAGGCTGGTGACCGCACTGCACACATACCCGGCCATCATGCCGATGATCAGAAGAGTGACAATGCTCTTTACCCTTCTGGCGGCAATGACCACGATGACCATCACCACCATGGCCCCGGTAAAGGCCCCGATAAAGAGGAAGCCCGGGGTTACCCGGCTCACCCCGAAGGTAAAGCCTCCCAGGTACACCAGTCCCACAAAGAGGGAGGCGCCGGAGGAGACACCCAGCACGTAGGGCTCCACGATGGGGTTGGCAAAGAAGGTCTGCAGCAGAAACCCCGCCACCGCCAGGGCTGCTCCCCCGGCGATGGAGGCCAGCGCCCGGGGGAGCCGGATCCGGCGGATGATCAGGTACTTGCTGTCCGTGGCTTCCATGTCTCCAAAAAGGACCTGAAAAATGTCCTTAATGGAGATGTCCGCGGAGCCGATCCCTACGTTTAATAAAAACAGCAGGATCACACCCGCCGAGAGCAGGAGGAAAAGCAGACTCCAGCGGGTGATCTTCATACCCCTCTTCTTTTCCATCATCCCATCTCCTCCTGCCCGGAGAGGATCTCCTCAATCCGGGAAAAGTCAAAGCGGGCCTCCTCAAAGGGCCTTCTTCTCATCCGGTGGGGAAGGGCCAGGGCCGAGGCCTGGAGGATTTCCCCGGATTCAACCTCAGTTTTCCCGTGAAAGGCCGCCAGGGTTACCGCCGTCTTTAACATCGTGATGTCCGCCCGGTGTCCGTCCACCTCCAGGGCGATGCAGATGCGGGCGATCATCTCCATGACCTGCCGGGAATAAGTAACCGAAGGCAGGATCTTTTGTGCCTGCAGGATCTTTTCCCGAAGAGCGTCCTGTTCCGGTTCGTACTTCTTAAAAAAGGTCTCCGGATCATTTTCATACTGCAGCCGGTTTTGCAGCACCTCCACCCGCCGCTCCACCTGGTGTTCCCCGGAGACGGTGACGGAGAGACCGAAGCGGTCGATGAGCTGGGGACGCAGATCCCCTTCCTCCGGGTTCATGGTGCCCACCAGGATAAAGGAAGCCGGATGGGTAAAGGAGATTCCCTCCCGCTCCACCGTATTCACTCCCATGGCGGCCGAATCCAGCAGCACGTCCACCACATGGTCCTCCAGCAGGTTTACCTCGTCCACGTAGAGAATGTTGCGGTTGGCCCGGGCCAGAATCCCCGGTTCAAACTTCTTTTCTCCGGTACGGATGGCCTGTTCAATGTCCAGGGTTCCCACCACCCGGTCTTCGGTAGCGCTGACCGGCAGGTCGATCACCTCCATGGGAACGCTCTCCGTCTCCAGGGTCTCTCCCCGGTTCAGCCTTTCCCTGCACTCATCACACATGTGAGCCTCATCATACGGGTCACATCCAAACCGGCAGCCCTTTACCCGGGGCCGGGACGGCAATAACTCCGCCAGAGCCCGGACAGCCGTGGATTTGGCAGTGCCCTTCTCCCCCCGGATCAGCACCCCGCCCAGAGCCGGGTTAATGGCATTTAAGATCAGTGCGGTTTTCATGTCTTCCTGCCCTACGATGGCGGTAAAGCAGTAGGTTTTCTTTTTCTCCAT
>CAZJYM010000318.1:0-3204 GCA_964550245.1 uncultured Blautia sp.
ATGGAGCATATGGGACTCGAACCCACGGCCTCCACACTGCCAGTGTGGCGCGCTCCCAACTGCGCTAATGCCCCATGACCTTAGTATACCATATTTCCTCCAAAATGCAAGTGCTAAATTTTTAATTCTTGAAATTTTCCCAAAAATCTGCTCAACTCCCTAGTAGAGCTGTTCGAAGGTCTCATAGTGGTCCCCGGTGTAGAAGATCAGCCCGTCGTTGGAGTAGATGATCCGCTTGCTGTTCCGGTAGCCGCCGTCAAAGTCGATGTCGCATTCCCGGTAGGTGCGTCCATCCTCTTCCGGAAGCATTCCCTCATAATTTCCAAACACATCTCCGCCGATGCTCATTCCGGGAGCTACTTCATCCAGGTTGCCCTCACTGCTCTCCCATCCCAGGTCTCTGGCTTCATTCTTGGTGATGTAGTTGGAGGGAAGATGTCCGAACTGATGAATGTAGACAGCCACTTCATCCTTGGAGGTGTAGGTACCGTCCTCCGTAACCTGGATGCCGCCGCCGCTTCCATCTGAAGAGTCTTCTTCATCCTCCATGTCCGACTCATTCAGGGCCGTCATCTCATCGTCTTCCAGGGAAGCATCCCCGGAGGAGTTTTCCATCAGATCCTGTTCATCCTCATCCAGAGGCACCAGTTCATCTTCAAAGGCGGAGGCAATCTCTTCGTCTGAAAGGGTATTGTCCTCCATGTCATCCAGGATCTCCTGGGTTTCTTCATCCACTTCCTGCTGTGTATCTGAACTGCCGCAGGAGACAAGGGATGTCCCCAGCACCAGCATCAGACACAGAAGCAACATCTTTATAATGGAAGGATTTCCTTTATGTTTCCTGTTCATTAGCTTTCTCATAACTTGTCAGCTCCTTTGGTTTCCTGTTTCTTCTCTTCTTTAAAGCATGCCCGCAGGAGGGCAATCTCCCGGGCATAACCCTCATCTTCATTGGGAGTCTCCAGAATGAAGGGAAGTCCCTGCAGGAGGGGATGACGGATCACCCGTGAGAGAGCCTCCAGTCCGATCTTCCCCTCTCCGATCTTTGCATGCCTGTCCTTGTGACTGCCGCACTCATTCATGCTGTCGTTGAGGTGAACGGCCTTCAGCCTTTCCAGACCGATGATCTGATCAAACTCTTCCAGAACCTCATCCAGATGATTGACTATGTCGTATCCTCCATCCCACACATGACAGGTATCCAGACAGACTCCCATCCTGTCCTGTCTCTCCACCCGGTCCAGAATATCCCGCAGTTCCTGAAAGGTTCTTCCCACTTCGGATCCCTTCCCGGCCATGGTCTCCAGAAGAACCATGGTGGATTCCTCCCCGGTGAGCACCTGATTGAGTGTCTCCGCGATCTTTTCCACACCAACCAAGATTCCCTGTCCCACATGGCAGCCGGGGTGGATGTTGTAGTAGTTTCCAGGTATGAATTCCATCCTTTTCAGATCATCCGCCATGGTCTGCCTGGCAAAGGTGCGGACGGAGTCTTTGGCAGCACAGGGATTGAGGGTGTAGGGGGCATGGGCCACGATCTTCCCGAAGTGATGCAAGTCAGCAAGCTTTAAGTAGCTTTCCACATCGGCGGGATCGATCTCCTTGGCTCTTCCGCCCCGGGGATTCCGGGTAAAGAAGGCAAAGGTGTTTCCTCCGTTGGCGATGATCTGTTCCGCCATGGCTTTGAACCCTTTGGCGGAAGATGTATGATTTCCTATAAAAAGCTCCTGATCACTTGGGTTCGTCATGGTTTTCTCCTTTGCTTTCATTTCTGCCAATCTTTTAGGGTAATCCTGCCCCTTGGGATCCTCTTCTCTCCCATTATAGCAAAAACAGGGCGGCAGGAAAAGAAATACCTGTTGACGGAGGTGATGTTTTTTTCTATACTGGGTTTAACGAACAGAAATGGTAGGATATCCCTCATTCCTGTGGGAAATATTATCCAGTGAACAAGGAGCTGACTGCCATGCCATCATCACCTTCCAGCAAAAAATCCTCCCCCGGAGGAAGTCGTAAAGCTTCTGACCGGGAGAGAGCCCGGAAAAAGCGCAATCTATACCGAAAATCCAGATACTACCGGGAAAACCGGAAAAAGATCATTATTCTTGCAGCAATTGCCCTGGTCATTCTCCTGCTGATCCTGATTCTGTCCCTGCACTCCTGCGAGAGTTTTTCGTCTTCCGGAACTGAAAGCAAAGCTCAGAATACAGAAAATACTCAGGAAACGGCCCCTGTGATTATGGAGACCGCTGCTCCCGAGCCCACCATTGAGGAAACCCCCGTTCCTCCGGAGCCTGTCACCATCACCCTCAGTGTGGTTGGAGACTGTACCCTGGGCACAGATGAGGCTTTTGACTACGATTCCAGTCTCAACGCCTATTTCTACACCTACGGAAAAGACTACTTCATGGAGAACGTACGGGACATCTTCGCCGGAGATGATCTCACCATCGCCAACATGGAGGGAACTCTGACAGAATCTGAGAACCGGGCAGACAAAACCTTCGCCTTCAAGGCTCCTGCCGAATTTGCAGGTATTCTCTCCTCCGGATCCATAGAAGCCGTGAACATGGCCAACAACCACAGCAAAGATTACGGGGACGAAAGCTTTCGGGATACTCTCTCCGCCCTGGACCAGGAGGGCATCGTCCACTTTGGCTACGAAGAGACGGCTGTCATGGATGTGAAGGGAGTAAAGGTAGGACTGGTGGGAATCTACGAACTGAACGACCACCTGGACTGTGCCGGCCAGCTGCAGACCAATATCCAGAAAGTAAAAGAGGAAGGTGCAGACCTGACGGTTGTCATCTTCCACTGGGGAAATGAAAAGGAGGATGTGCCGGACTCCAACCAGACCACCCTGGGAAGAATGGCCATCGATCAGGGAGCGGATCTGGTCTGCGGACACCATCCCCATGTACTCCAGGGTATCGAGGAATACAAGGGAAAGAACATCGTCTACAGCCTGGGGAACTTCTGCTTCGGCGGAAACTCAGCCCCCAGCGACATGGACACCATGATCTTTCAGCAGACCTTTACCATCGGAGAAAACGGTGTGGAAGCAGACAACGTGACCAACATCATCCCCTGCTCCATTTCCTCTGCCTACGGATTCAACAATTACCAGCCCACTCCCGCCGAGGGAGAAGAGGCAGACCGGATCATGTCAAAAATCCAGGAGCGCAGCTCCTGGATCAGTACCCC
>CAZJYM010000319.1:0-3189 GCA_964550245.1 uncultured Blautia sp.
AATTATGAAAAAAGCAACAAAGACTGCGGCTGTTCTGGGGATGGCTGCCGTGATGACGGCCATGTCCATCGTTCCCGTAATGGCTTCTGAGAAAACCTGGGCCATCAAGACGGACACCGTATTCCCGCCCTTTGAATACACGGACGAGAACGGAGATCTGGTAGGCATTGACGTGGACATCCTGGCGGCCATCGCCGAGGACCAGGGATTTGACTATACCATCGAGAGCATCGGATGGGATTCCTCCATCGCAGCCTGCCAGGCCGGACAGGCGGACGGCATGATCGCCGGCGCTTCCATCACCGATGAGAGGAAGGAAAGCGGCTGGATTTTCAGCGACGGATACTATGAGGCCACCCAGTGCATGGCTGTAAAGGATGATTCCGACATCACCGGCTTTGAGGATCTGGAAGGAACGTCCGTAGGCGTCAAGACCGCTACCCAGAGCGCCACATATGCGGAGAGCCTGATGGAAGAGTACGGCTTTGAGGTGGTTTACTTTGAGGATTCCGCCACCATGTGGCAGGCGGTTCTGGGCGGCCAGTGTGCGGCCTGCTTCGATGACACCCCCATCATGGCCTACTATATCGCTGAGAACGACATGGCCCTGAAGCTTCTGCCGGAGACCGAGAATGAGCCCGCCCAGTACGGTCTGGCCATCTTCAACCCGGACAACCAGGAACTGATTGATCTGTTTAATGCCGGTCTGAAGAACATCAAGGAAAACGGCACATACGATGAGATCCTTGCCAAGTATCTGGGCGGAGACGAGGAAGCCCAGGAGGAGGAGACCGCGGAGACAGAGGAGACAACAGAGGAAGCCACCGAGGAGGCCACAGCGGATGATGCGGCGGCCGAAGAGGAAGAGGCAGCCGGGGAAGAGGCAGCGGAGACCGAGGCTGAATAAGGATTCCGGAAAATAGAAGGTGATACCGGCGGAGCCGGTATCACAATGGATGGAGAGGATAGAGCAAAGGGGCGCTGTTTGATTCAGCGTCCCTTTTTTTGAAAGGAGTTCGGCATGGTTAAGATCCTGACGGTTTATGGTCCGCTGCTTATCCGGGCCATGCAGCATACGCTGCTGCTGGCTCTGTGCGGTCTGTTTTTTGCCTGTATCATCGGTATGATTTTCGGTCTGCTCAGCGTGCTGAAAAACAGGGTGTGCAACCTGATCGCCACCATCTTCGTGGATGTGATCCGGGGTGTGCCCATGATCGTTCTTGCATACTTCATCTACCTGGGAGTCCCCTATGGGGTGAATACCATCTTGGGAGTCGGCGGATTTACTTTAAGCTCTCTGCAGGCCGGTACCATCTGCCTGGCCTTAAACTGCGGGGCTTACATGGCGGAGATTATCCGGGGAGGCATTCAGTCCGTGGACAAGGGACAGATGGAGGCCGCCAGAAGTCTGGGCCTGCCCTACTGGAGAGCCATGGTGAAAGTGGTTCTTCCCCAGGCCATCCGCACCATGATCCCCAGCATTGTCAATCAGTTCATCATCACGCTGAAGGATACCTCCATTCTGTCCGTCATCGGTTTCCCGGAACTGGTGAATACGGCCAAGAACGTGGTGGCCAAAACCTTTATGTCCCTGCAGACCTGGGCCATTGTGGCCGTTATGTACCTGATCGTGATCACCATCTTGTCCAGAGTGGCCAAGATACTGGAGAGGAGGCTAAACCGTGGCCGTGAATAAAGACAAAGTGAAGATCCATGTTTCCCATCTGGTGAAAAACTTCGGCAAGCTGGAGGTTTTAAAGGATATCTCCATCGATGTCTACGAGGGGGAAGTGGTAGTGGTCATCGGTCCCTCCGGATCCGGAAAGTCCACTTTTCTGCGGTGTCTGAACCGCCTGGAGAGCATCACCGGGGGAACGGTGGTGGTGGACGGGGTGGACATCACCCAGAAGAAGATCAACATCAACAAGTACCGGGAGAACATTGGCATGGTCTTCCAGCTCTTTAACCTCTTCCCCCACATGGATGTGCTCCACAACATTACCCTGGCTCCGGTGGACTTAAAAAAGATGACCAAGGAAGAGGCGGAAAAGCGGGGCATGGAGCTTTTAAAACGGGTTGGCCTGGAGGAGAAGGCCAAAGTGTATCCTCCCCAGCTTTCCGGCGGACAGAAGCAGCGGGTGGCCATTGCCAGGGCCCTGGCCATGGATCCCCAGATCATGCTCTTTGATGAACCCACCTCCGCTCTGGATCCGGAGATGGTGGGGGAAGTGCTTCAGGTCATGCGGGAACTGGCCGCAGATGGCATGACCATGGTGGTGGTAACCCATGAGATCGGTTTTGCCAGAGAGGTGGCCAACCGGGTGATTCTCATGGATGGAGGCTACATCGTGGAAGAGGGAACCCCCGATGAGCTGCTGAATCATCCCAAAGAGCAGAGAACCATTGACTTTTTGGACAAAGTCCTGTAGACTCCTCTTACAACACAGGGAAACGGGAGGAGCCTGACATGAAGAAGAAGATCGTGACCATCAGCCGGGAGTTCGGGGCGGGAGGCAGCACCATCGGCACCGCCCTGGCAGACCGCACCGGAATGGAGTACTATGACAAGGAACTGATCCTGATGCGGGCAGGCCGGGGAAATGTGGACATCTACAGCCTGATCAAATGGGACGAGAGCGTGCCGATCAACTTCGGATTTACCCAGAGCCTGTTTGATTTCTACAGCCGCCCTTTAAGCGACCGGATCTTTGACGCCCAGCGGGAGACCATCCGGGAAGTGGGAGAGAAGGGAAACTGCATCATCGTGGGGAGAAACGGGAATTACATCCTGAAGGAGTTTGACCGCAGCCTCCATGTGTTCATCCATGCCAGCCTGGACTGGAGAGTGCAGTGGATGAAAAAGAAGATGCCGGATCATACGGAAGATCAGATCGTGGACGAGATCCGCAAGGTGGACCGCCAGAGAAAGAAATACTGTACCTATCACACCCATTCGGAGTTCGGGGATTCCCGTTGCTACGACATCTGCCTGGATTCCGGCAGACTGGGAATCGACCGCTGTGTGGAGATCCTGACGGAGCTGGTCATGAACTGAAAGAAGGAGCCGCATACGCGGCTCCTTCTTTCATGCATGGAACAGGAAACAGTTTTTGGGGGAACGGCCGGCCCTCTTCGCTTTTAAGACCCGAAAGGTGATCTTATGTGATTGATCATTCTGCTGACATTGGA
>CAZJYM010000320.1:0-3181 GCA_964550245.1 uncultured Blautia sp.
CCTTCATCGAAGCGGAAGAATCCCACTTTGACCTGCTAAAGGACGGAACCGATGCTGTTTTCGTAACACCCCGCTGCAGCGGCAGCACCCGGTTGGATCTGTTCCCGGTAAACGAAGAGGGATGCACCGTTCGTGTTTCCCTTCTGGATCCGGAGGGAAAGACCGTGGCCACAGAAGAGGCGCAGGCCAGGCCTCACACGGTGATTCAGCTGAATGTTTCCAGGCCCCGTCTCTGGGACGGCATGAAGGATCCCTGCTGCTACACCGCCAGAGCCTCTCTTATAAAAGACGGCCAGTGCCAGGATGAAGTCTATGCATCCTTCGGCTACCGTTCCTTCTCCGTGGATTCAAGGACCGGATTCTGGCTCAACGGAAAGTCCCTGCCCCTGCACGGAGTCTCCCGCCATCAGGACCGTCTGGACAAAGGCTGGGCCATCAGCGATGCCGACCATGAAGAGGACATTGCGCTGATCAAAGAGATCGGAGCCAACTCCATCCGGCTGGCCCATTACCAGCATGCACAGCACTTCTACGACCTGTGCGACCAGACCGGCTTTGTGGTCTGGGCGGAGATTCCCTTTATCAGCCACTTCATTCCCGGTCCCGAAGCCAGGGAGAACACCTTTTCCCAGATGAAGGAACTGATTGCCCAGAACTACAACCATCCCTCCATCTGTTTCTGGGGAATCTCCAATGAGATCACCATCGGGGGAGACAGTGAGGAGCTGTATCAGAACCTGACGGATCTGAACGCCCTGGTAAAAGCCCTGGATCCCTCCAGGCTTACCACCATGGCGGAACTTACCCTGGTTCCCATGGACTCCCCCCATGTCTACATCACCGATGTTCTTTCCTACAACCACTACTTCGGGTGGTACCTGGGGGATGTGTCCTTCAACGGCACCTGGCTGGATCAGTTCCATGCCCTGAATCCCGACCGGGCTTTAGGAGTATCGGAATACGGATCCGAAGCGATTCTTTCCTGGCACAGCGCAGAGCCGGAAAACCACGACTACACCGAGGAATATGCCCTCTACTACCACCACGAGATGTTAAAGACCTTTGCCGCAAGACCCTATCTCTGGTGCACCTATGCCTGGAACATGTTTGACTTTGCCGCCGACGACCGGGATGAGGGAGGTGTGAAAGGCCGGAACAACAAGGGCCTTGTGACCTACGACCGGAAAACGAAAAAGGATGCCTTTTACCTTTACCAGGCTTACTGGACCGATGAACCCCTGATCCATGTGTGCGGAGAGCGGTTTAAGGACCGGGCTCCGGAGGAGAGAAACATCACCGTGGTCACCAATTGTCCGGAGATCACTCTGGTGGTTAACGGCAGCACAATAGAGACAAAGCCTGTCCAGGATCACTGGGTAACCTTCGAAAATGTCCCCCTGCAGCCCGGCCCCAACACCGTAACCGCCAGGTGCGGGGATGTGGCTGGAAATACAATTCAGCTAAACGGTGTATCCAGGCACAACAGCCGGTATGACATGCCGGATACGGGTACAGCCGGCAACTGGTTTGAAAAGGACAGCGTTCCCGTCCGTACAACCAGCTATCCCAAAGGGTACTACTCGGTAAAGGATACCCTCTCGGTCCTCATGAACAATCCGCAGACCTCTAATATCCTGCTGGATGCCCTGGAACGGCTTAACCGGCCCAAACTGACAGAGGTGGTAAAGGCCTGTGCCGGTGAGGGAGAAGATCCCATGGGGAATTTCGTGGGCATGGCCAGACTTACGGATCTGTTAAAGATGGCCGGCGCCGCCATTCCCTCCGGCTTTGCCGAGGATGTGAATGAGGAACTGATCCGGGTGAAAAAGTAAGGAAAGTTTTAACATGAGTCAGACAGGGAAGTCTTCCTGACAAGTATTACGGACTCAACGGGATTCACCGGGTACGGATTCGCACTGAACAACACCGCACCAACCGTGTGTAGTCACCAGGTCCGCCCAGACCTGTCTGACCAACGATCCCAAACAGAGACCGCTCATGTTTGCCATCGGAGCGGTTGTCTACACCAACATCTCCACCGCCAACGGCGGTTATTACACACAGGAGACCTGGAACAGCCTGTGGATCATCACCGCTGTGATCTCTGCAGTGTTTACCGCCATCGCCGTGATCTCCATTGCTCCCAAGGACCGGACTGAATTCTACGGCACCGGCAAACCGGTGAAGGTGGGTATCCGGGACTACTGGGATACCATCCGTCACAACAGGGCCATCCAGATGCTGATCGTCTCCGCATCCTCTGACAAGCTGGCCAGCTCCATGAGAACATCCGCCGTATATGTGGTCCTGTTTGGACTGATCGTGGGGAACTATTCCCTTTACGGAACCATCACCGCCATGACCACCATCCCCTCCACCATCATCTGCATGGTATTCGTGGCAGGTCTGGCCACCACCCTGGGACAGAGGAAGGCCATGCTGGTGGGATCCTGGGGAGGCATCGTCCTCAATGTGCTCATGATTCTGCTCTGGGTAATTGGAGATCCCACCAGCATGAGCAATGCGGAAGGAGGACTCCACTGGGGATACTTCACCATCTGTTACCTGCTGCTCAGTCTGGCCATCGCCGGTTTCCAGGGGATTTCCGGAAACATTGTAATCCCCATGACGGCAGACTGTGCAGACTACGAGGTTTACCGGACGGGCAAATATGTGCCTGGCCTGATGGGAACCCTCTTCTCCCTTGTGGACAAGCTGGTTTCCTCCTTTGCCCCGCTTTTAACCGGCTTTGCCTTTGCAGCCATCGGCTTTAAGGATGTGCTTCCGGATGCCACCACCACCCTCGCCGACCTGAATGCGCCGGGAAGCGTCTACCAGAACATCAACATCGGCGCCATCCCCTTCGTAACCCTGTCCCTGGCCTTTGGCGTGGTCATCATCGGTCTGCTCTGCAACGTGGTTGCCCTGAAGTTCTACCCCCTGACCAAGGAGTACATGGCCCAGATCGAGGATGAGATCGCAGCCATCAAGGCGAAGGCTGCTGAAGAAGCCTGAATTCCTTTATAGAAAAAGGCTTTGAAAATAATTATCATCTCCGTCTTGACAGGAAAATGCCTGTTCATGTATACTGTCAGACAGGAGGTGATCTGTATGCGCAAAACAGCGAAACTGTTCAGATATAAAGGCAGTCTGGCAGTTCGTCTGCCGAAAGAGGTTCATA
>CAZJYM010000321.1:0-3176 GCA_964550245.1 uncultured Blautia sp.
TCGTCGTATGTCCAGCTGTAGTTGCAGGATATGCAGCTGTGGGCATTGAAGTACGCAAGGGCTTTGGAAACCAGCGCAGATGCGGATGGTGCGGCAGCCTGAACCGTTGCCGTAAGTGACAGGCCCAAAGTCATCAGGACAGTCAGTACCAGGCAGACTGCCTTTTTCAGTTTTTTCATAACGTCTCCTTTCTAATGGGTGTCAAATCTTCGAACAGGGTTGATTACAGGGCAGAGCGGGAAGCTTCGCAAGACTCTTTCCGGGACCGGTAAATTTGCTGTTGTTTTTCTGCTTACTTGTGGTATTATCTTTATCAGGGTCTTATTGAACCCTTTGATCAGATTTACATTGGACTTTTTTAGCCCTGTTTTCATAACGGAGGTGTTTTTTGATGGAGTACAGGAGACTGCCCCACGGCGGGGAGTCCATCAGTGTGCTGGGCCTGGGTTCCGGGGGAATTCATGACAATCCGGATGAGGAGATTGAAAGGATCATCCGTCGGGCACTGGATGCGGGCATCAACTTTTTTGATCTGTGCGCCGGAGCTTCCAACGTGTATGCTCCCTTTGGAAGAGCCATGGCGGGAAGACGGGATCAGGTCATGTTTCAGCTTCACTTTGGAGCGGTGTACGATGAAAAGGGAGCCTACGGCTGGTCCCGGGATCTAAGGAGGATTAAGGAGACCTTTGCCTGGGAGCTGCGGACTCTGGATACGGATCATGCGGACTTCGGGTTTTTGCACTGCATCGATGAGGATGAGGACCTGGATCAGATGATGTCCTCCGGCATTGTGGACTATGTGCTGGAACAGAAGGCCATCGGCCGGGTTCGCCATCTGGGATTCTCCTCCCATACCCCTTCCGTGGCCAACCGGGTTCTGGACATGATTCCGGCGGATGAGATGATGTTTTCCATCAACCCCGCCTACGACCTGGAGCAGGGAGATGAGTACGGCATCGGCACCAACCGGGAGAGGATGGAGCTCTTTCGAAGGTGCGAGGCCATGGGAATCGGCATTACGGTGATGAAGCCCTTCCACGGGGGAAAGCTTCTGGATGCCTCCTCCCCCTTTGGAATCCCCATGAGTAAAAATGCCTGCATCCAGTATGCCCTGGACCGTCCCGGGGTTCTCTCGGTGGTGCCGGGGGTGCGAAGCATGGATGATCTGGAGGCTCTTCTGGAGTATCCCTCTTCATCAGAAAGTGAACGGGACTACTCTTTGATCAGTGAATTTACCCCGGCAGCAGCCATGGGCAACTGTGTGTACTGCAATCACTGTCAGCCCTGTCCGGCGGGGATCGATGTGGGACTGGTGAACAAGTACTACGATCTGGCCCTGGCGGGAGATCACATGGCGGCCTCCCACTATGAGAAGCTCTCCAAAAAGGCCGGCGACTGCCTGGAGTGCGGACACTGCGATGAGAGATGCCCCTTTAAGACGAAACAGAGCCGGAGGATGAAAGAGATCGCCGGGTATTTCGGGGCCTGAGGGAAAGCGGAAAGACATGAACGACAAAAATTTGGAACCGCCGCTGGTGAGCATCATTGTTCCTGTTTTTAATGCAGAGAAAACCCTGGACCGGTGCGTCACCAGCATTTTGAATCAGCAGTTCAAGGATCTGGAACTGCTGCTCCTGGACGACGGAAGCACGGATGCCTCCTCTGGGATCTGTGATGCCTTTGCAGAAAAAGACACAAGAGTCACAGTAATTCACAAGGAAAACTCCGGAGTTTCGGATACCCGGAACCGGGGGATCGATGCGGCCAGGGGAGAGTACCTGCAGTTTGTGGACAGCGATGACTGGATCACCCCGGAATCCACCCTCTTCTTTGTGCGGGCCGCCCAGGAAGAGGACAGCGACATGGTCATCGCGGATTTTTACCGGGTGATCGGGGACCGGGTGTCCCAGAAGGGAAATATTGAAGAGGAGGGAGTCCTCAAACCGGAGGAATTTGCCATCCAGATGATAGAGAAGCCGGCGGATTTCTACTACGGGGTTCTCTGGAACAAGTTTTTCAAACGGTCTATTGTTCAGGAGTACCAGATCCGCATGGATGACTCCATCAGCTGGTGCGAGGACTTTATCTTCAACATGGAGTACCTGCGCCATGCCCGGTCCATCCGGGTGCTGAAGGTACCGGTCTACTACTATGTAAAGACCAAAGGCTCCCTGATCTCCCAGGGGATGAGCATGACCAAAACCATCCGGATGAAGCAGACGGTCTTTACCTGCTACAACGAGTTCTGCAAGGACATCTTTGACCATACGGTCTATGAAAAGAAAAAGGGCCAGGTCTACCGCTTCCTCTTTGACGTGGCCAACGACGGAAGCGTGATTCCCATCAACATTCCGGGGAACTACAGACTGGGAGATGAGCGGACCACCATCAGCGAGGGAGTCCTGGCGGGTGAGGGGATCCTTTTTGACATGTTCAGGGAGAGAAAGCTGCAGGAGAAGATCTTTGACATCGTGGCCATCCGCAACGATCTGGCCACCGTGGATGTGAAGCTTCTGTACTGCCTCAGCCAGCCCCATGCCCCCTGTTCTGCCAGGGAACTGGCGGATGTGCTCCACGTCTCCAAAAGGGGACTTTCCCTCTCCATCCAGAGACTGCTGGCCCGGGAGATGATCCTGCCGGTGGAAAAACAGCCGGAGGAGAAGGGAAAAACTCAGGAAAAGGACTATGCGGTCACCCAGGAGGCGGAAAACGTGCTCTCGGAGATGCTCTTTGCCCTGTGTGACTTTGATGAGATTCAGTATGAGGGCTTCTCCCAGGAGGAGATTGAACTCTATGAAAAGCTGGAGGAGAGAAGAAACCGCAATATCCTCCGTGCCCTCAAAGATTAAAAACAGCCTCCGTCTGATGACGGAGGCTGTTTTTCTCTTTTCCCTGCTATTTCTGTTTTCCTGCATTTTCAGTTTCTTCCCTCTCTTTCTTTTTATCTCCTCAAATATGTACGTTCTGTAAATTTTGTATATTTTGTAAGAAACAATTGCCTTTTTTTTGGCTATTTGTTATAATGTGAATCGGCCGTTGATCATTCTCTTATGAATGACCGGCAAAAACAGGATAAAACACCATGGGTGTTTGAATATAAACAGTTACAGCGTCAAGAGGGATTACGGATTGTTTCGCTGCTTCGCAGCTTCCACAATCCTGCCAACATTCGGAAT
>CAZJYM010000322.1:0-3170 GCA_964550245.1 uncultured Blautia sp.
GCGGGGATGTCTCTTGTAAGTCAGAAAAAAGTCTGCTACAATCAGGTCAAAAAGACAGACAGAAAGGATTCGCCATGGAAAAAATCACAAGCTTCACCATAAACCACCTGAAACTCCAGCCGGGAGTCTATGTTTCCCGGAAAGACCGCGTAGGATCCGAGGTGATCACCACCTTCGACATCCGCATGACCTCCCCCAATGAGGAACCGGTGATGAACACGGCGGAACTGCACGCCATCGAGCATCTGGCCGCCACTTATCTTCGGAATCACCCGGTCTACGGTCCCAAAGTGCTCTACTGGGGACCCATGGGATGCCGCACGGGCAACTATCTCCTGCTGGCCGGAGACTATGAATCCCGTGACATCGTACCCCTGATGATTGAGACCTTTGAGTTTATCCGGGACTACCAGGGCGAGATCCCCGGGGCTTCCCCCAGGGACTGCGGCAATTACCTGGACATGAACCTGGGGATGGCCAAATATCTTTCCAGACGCTACCTGGAAGTACTCTACCACATCACGGAAGACCGTCTGGTCTACCCCGAGTAAAAAACGGAGGAAGTTCCATGATCAAAAATCTGGACGGTGTAAAAAAAGTCATGCTTGTGCCGGGTGAAACGGACATGAAACTTCCGCAACGTGTTTCAGCCAGGGGTCCTGTGGGTCTTTTGCGGAAAAAGCCGCCGGCTGCTGAAAGAACTTATATGGGATCCTGACCGTGGGTTTTTCATGTTCGAGCAGCAGGGAACATACTGCACTTTCCCCTGGCCCGACGCTGACACATACAAAAAGCCGCTGAAACTGACTCCCAGGCAGTTCATCCAATATCTGGACTCCTGTCCCAAAGTCCCGGGCACTCCTGCATTTAAACATGACCCCCGAAACGAAGACGATGAGTCCAAGTGGCAGAAAGTAAAGGTAAAGTTCATATAGAAAAAGGGACAGGATTTCCTGTCCCTTTTTCTTTCAATCACAGAAATGCGGCTTTTCTGGCATCCTCATTCATGTGCCGGATCTCCTCCGGGGTAAATTGAAGTTCCCGCTCCAAAAGGGCGTACTCCTGATCCAGAGTCGTGCCGGAGGCAGTCATGTTGTCGGTGTTTACCGATACCCGAATTCCAAACTCCAGGAAAGTGCGGATGGGATGTTTACGGATATCTGTCACCGCCTGGGTCTGGAGATTGCTGGTGGGACACATCTCCAGCAGGATGCCTTCCCGGCGGAGAAGCTCCATGCACTCCCGGTCCCGGATGGCTGCGCATCCGTGGCCGATACGGGAAGCTCCAAAGGAAACGGCCTTTTTGATGTTTTCCGGATCCCCGCATTCCCCCGCATGGATGGTAAAGGGCACGCCCATTCTCCCCGCTTTGGCAAAGAAGGGACGGAAATGCTCCATGGGCACCCTGCCTTCCGGACCCGCCAGATCCAGTCCCCCTACGCCCTTTCCATGAAAGGCTGCTGCAAGTTCCACCGTCTCTTCATTTTCCTTATCCTCTCCATTAACCATCATGCACAGAAGCAGACAGGCCTGAAGGGAGGGACAGGCGCCCAGTCCCCGGTTTAACCCGGAGATGGCCGCCTCTACAGCCTGCAGCTGACTCATGCCTTCCTCCTGGTGAAGCTGGGGGGCAAAGCGGATCTCGGCGTAGGTAAGCCCCTGGCTGGAAAGGGTATGAACCAGATCCTCCGCTGCCGCCTCCAGGTTCTCTTTTTTCTGCAGCACCTGCAGGGGAAGCCCGAAGCACTCCAGATACTCCTCCAGGCTCTGGCAGCCCGGAGGCACGGACAGTTTTTTCTTCAGATCTTCCAGATTACACTCTCTTCCAGCCTCTTTTAAGAATCTCTCCACCAGAGCCGGAGAGAGGGATCCGTCCAGGTGCAGGTGAAGATCCACCTTTTCTCTTTTCATAACTTTCCCTCCTAATAGAAAAACTGAGATGGAACATCTCAGTTTTTCCAGGTAATCTTTGATTGTTATGCTACGGGTGCCGCCGCATCTCCTTCTGCGGGTGCCCCTTCAGCAGGAGCTGCCGTATCCGTCTGAGTCAGGTAGTCTCCGCTGGCATAGCAGACCTGACCGTTGTAGTTGATCTCCACCCAGCCGTTGTCGCTGACTCCCGTACTGGTAAGCACCGTTCCCTGGGGAACACTGGTGACCAGCTGTGCGTCGGGACTGCAGTCCGCTCTCAGGTTCAAGGGTGCCGTGGAAGTATAGGTTCCTTCCTTCTTTTCAATATTTACACCGCTGGCTGTCTGTTCAATCACAGGAGCGGGCGTAGGCGTCGGTTCCGGTGTGGGCGTCACTTCCGGTGTGGGTGTAGGGGTGGGAGTAGGGGTGGCATGGATGACCTGAACCGTCGCATCCTCTCCTCCATTTTCAAACCCGCAGCCGGGTATCAAAAGCATGACTCCCATCAGCAGTAGAATCAGCCTGCTTTTTTTCATGATAGACATTTCCTCCTCCCTTTGCAATTCTGCTTTCTATCAATATACCGTATTTCACCCACTTTATGCAAGTATTTTTTTGTTATTAAAGCCGTTCAAAGAGAACCATGACGCTTCCGCCGCAGATGCTCTCCTTCCCCTGGGCCGTCTTCCCGTCAAGGGAATAGGTCACCACCTCCGGATCGGTTACCGCTGGTGCATGGGAAAGGGCGGCATATTCCACACTGCCTCCGCCGATGGTTCCGTACGAGTTCCCATCCTCATCCAGCAGCATCCTGCAGCCGATCTCCCTGGGTGCGGAGCCGAGCCTGTAAACCAGTGTCATCAGGACTCCCTTACGGCCCTCCTTCAGGGCTTTTTCCACCCGGAGATCCGGGGCTCCCCGGCGTTCGTCATGGGTCTCCTGGATGATCTGGGCCATAATGCTCACCGCGATCTCCTCCGGGGTCTCCGCACCGATGTCCAGGCCGATGGGGGCATGGACGGCAGCCAGCTGTTCCGGGGTAAAGCCCTCTGCCAGAAGCATCTCCCGGGTCAGGGCAACTTTTCTCCTGCTGCCGATCATCCCCAGATAAAGACAGGGTCTTTTTAAGAGCCGGCGCAGACATTCCCCGTCCTGGGAATGGCCCCGGGTAAGGATGACATAGCAGGCGGACTCATACTCGGGAATCAGATCCGGGATATTCTTAAATTCCCCCACAATCCGCTCATCCGCATCGGGAA
>CAZJYM010000323.1:0-3162 GCA_964550245.1 uncultured Blautia sp.
CTTTTTTATGGTTTGGGATAAAGAGAACCCTCCCGGGACCGGGAGGGTTCTCTTTATTCGTCATGCAGGCAATTATCCACGGAGCCAGTCTTTTACTTCCTCTACAGAAGCGGTGACGGAAAAGCGCTTTCCATTCTTTACTACCGCACCCCGGGCTGAGGAACCCAGGTAGGAAGCCGGATCTCCGATGCCGCTTCCTCCGGAAGTGGCAAAGGGAAGGATGGTCTTGCCGGTGAGATCATAGCTTTCCAGAAATGAGTTGATGATGTGGGGAGCCACGCCCCACCAGATGGGATAGCCAACCAGGATCGTGTCATAGTCGGCCATGTTGGGGACTGTTGCCGCGATCTCCACACGGCTGGCGCTGTCTTTCATCTCCTGGCTGCTGCGGCTGTTGCCGTTGTTCCAGTTCAGATCCTCGGCGGTGTAGTTCACTGCGGGAAGAATCTCAAAGAGATCCGCATCTGCGGCGGCAGCTACGGTTGCTGCCAGTTTGGCGGTGGTGCCGGTGGCGCTGAAATAGGCTGTTAATGTTTTTCCCATGGATAAGTTCCTCCTTTTGAAAATGGTGTCAACAGGTGATGTGGATTTGTGAATCCGGGTTTATGGTAAACGGTTGTAATCTTCCGGACTTACCGGTTCCAGCCATTCGTTGGAGCAGTCCGTTCCGGGGATCTCAAAGGCGATGTGGGAGAACCAGCTGTTGGAAGCGGCTCCGTGCCAGTGTTTAACCCCTTCCGGAATGGCGATTACCGTGCCGGGTGTCATTTCTACGGGATCCTTTCCCCATTCCTGGTACCAGCCCCGGCCTCCCACACAGATCAGCATCTGTCCTCCTCCGGAGGAGGCATGGTGAATGTGCCAGTTGTTCCGGCATCCGGGTTCAAAGGTTACATTGGACATGGGGAATTCCTTACCGGAGATGGGAGCGAGATAGCTCTGTCCCACAAAGTATTTCGCATAGGCATCGTTGGTGGGACCAATGGGGAAGAAGATGCTCTCCTGATACTTCTCCTTGTCGGTCCGGGCGGGAGTCTCTTCATTCCACACTTCTTTGGCCAGGCGAAATACAGCCCATCCCTTGGGCCATCCGGCATAGAAGGCGGTGTGGGTGATGACCGCCACGATTTCCTCTTTTGTGACTCCGTTGGCCTTGGCGTTTTGCAGGTGATGAACTAAAGAGGAGTCGGTGATTCCCGAAGACATCAGGGCCACCACGGTGATGATGCACCGGGTTTTCAGGTCAATGCCTCCGCTGTTCCAGTTTTCTCCAAAGAGAATGTCGTCGTTGTAGTGGGCGAAATCCGGAGCGAAATCCCCAAGCTGGGCTCTTCCGGCCGTCTGTGTGATTCTGGTGCTCATGATAATTTCCTCCTTTATTTACTCTGCTGCCGTGATCTCTATGGTACCCTTCAGGTGCTGGATATCATTCTTTCCCGATATGGCCTCTCCCAGTTCGTACAGCCCGCTGTAGGAGCCGAAGTCCCGGTAGTACATCACCACATCTCCCCAGGGAGAGAAGTAGGCCAGGGTTCCCTTTTTGGCATCTGCGTCTACCGGATCGGAAGTATCCAGCCTGGCAGGGTAAAATATCTTCTCATCATTGGAGTAGTTCTCCACCTTCAGGGAAAGGGGAAGCTGGTCATAAAGGGATCTGGCCGGGCTGCTGTCGTTGAGTTCAAATACAATGGTATGTTTACCGTCGGTTACCTGCATCTTCATACTGTCCACCTCTTCTTCACAAAGCTTGATGAGAACATCCCCGGCTTCTTCCGGAACCTCTGCGTCCTCCTCCAGGCTTCCCAGGTACAGCCCTTCGATTTTTCTTTCGGGATCTTCCGGAAGGATGACAAGGCTCTCTTCTTTCGGGCAAAAGATCATGTCTCCCGCCTGGCAGTTAAGTTCCGAGACTTCCTCTTCCGGCAGTTCCCCATTATAATGGAAGGAAATCTCCCCGTCTGTCATGGACAGAGTCATGGGCATCTCTTCTGTAAGGGCCCGGGTGAAGGCATTATCCTCCCAGAGGGCGGTGACTTCCCAGTCCTCTCCGGAGATCTTTACCCGGATGGTTTCTTCCTCCGCTGCTTTAACTGACCGGGCAGATCCCGGGACAACAGTGAGAAACAACGCAGAGAGAAGAAGGAGTGTGACTAAGGTAAAAAATCCCCTTTTCTGACGTGCCGGTTTGTTCTTCAAGTGGAAATCCTCCCTTCATCGTGGTAAAACCGGAGGGAAATCATTCTCCCCGGGGACACTTTCATTATAGAGGATTGGGAGGGATTATCCAATACTTCGTTGGTATGGGTCTTTCATGCCCCGGAGGCATCTTTAGAAAAAGTCCGGTTAGAAGTATTCTTCCTGTTGAAAAGTTCCACCAAATGTTGTAAAATGAACAACAGCGCTATTTAGGTTAAGCCCGGCATTTTCGGAAGAGACATACGGGCAGGAACATGGGAGGAAAGTCAGCAGCATGAGTTCTGAAAACAAGTATCAAAAGAAGATCTTTACGATTCCAAACCTCTTATCGGCATTCCGTCTGGTTTTGATTCCCGTTTTCATCTGGACCTATGTGGTTGAGAAGAAGTACTACCTGACGGCAGGAATCCTGCTGCTTTCCGCAATTACAGACATTGCTGACGGCTATATCGCCCGCCATTTCAACATGATCAGCGATCTGGGAAAGATGCTGGATCCGGTGGCGGACAAGCTGACTCAGCTGGCCATGCTGTTCTGCCTGGTGACCCGTTTCCGCAGGATGCGGGGCCTTCTGATCATTCTGGCCATCAAGGAAATATCTGTGGGGCTTACCTCTTTACTGGCCATTCACAAATCCGGCGTGGTGACCGGAGCTGACTGGCACGGGAAGGTGACCACCACCCTGATCGACCTGATGATGCTGGTTCATCTGGTGTGGTTTGACATCCCGGAGTTCGTTTCCAACGTGATGATTGCCCTGTGTTTTGTGATGATGATGATTTCCTGGGTGTTATATATCCTTCGCAATGTGAAGGTTTTAATCGGAAAGTAGGACGGGCCCCTTCCCCGTTTCATATCTCCTGATATCTAAGCCCTTTCCCATGCCAGGCATGGGAAAGGGTTTTTTCTTTTCAACAACAAAAGACCGGAAATTCAGTTATCCGAATTTCCGGTCCAGTGGACCTG
>CAZJYM010000324.1:0-3124 GCA_964550245.1 uncultured Blautia sp.
CTGCGGGTGGAGGTCATGGTCCCGGCGGAGAGTGTGCTGGAGACGGACTCGGTTGTCTTAACCGGCCGGGCCGGGGAAAGCCTGATCCTTAAAAACGGGTCCCTGCATCTGAAAAGCGGAGGAAGAAAGATACGCATCGGTCCCGGATACGGCACCCACTCCTTTAAGGGCCACTATTCCGGGGAGGAGAAAAACGAAACCGGCTTTGGCATTTATCTCAATGACTACACCCCTTATGAGAGAACCTTTACCATCACGGAGGAATGAGGAGGATACCATGCAGTACATTACCTTCGACCCGTCCAGGGAGTTTGATCTGATCCTGCTGGGACGGGTGGCCATTGACTTTAACCCCACGGACCTGAACCGTCCCCTGGAGGAGAGTCAGCACTTTAACAAATATCTGGGGGGCTCCCCCGCCAACATCGCGGTGGGGATGGCCCGTCTGGGAAAGAAGGTGGGCTTTATCGGCAGAGTCTCCGATGATCAGTTCGGGGACTATGTGACCCACTACTTTGACCACGAGGGCATTGACACCTCTCACATCACCCGCTGCACCCACGGGGAAAACCTGGGACTTACCTTTACGGAGATCTTAAGCCCCAGTGAGAGCAGGATTCTCATGTATCGGGACGGGGTGGCGGATCTGATGCTGGAGCCCTCGGATGTGGATGAGGACTACATCAGAAGAACCAAAGCTCTTTTGATCTCCGGTACTGCTCTGGCCCAGAGCCCTTCCCGGGAGGCTGCCTTAAAGGCTGTGATGCTGGCCAAAAAGAACGGGGTGGTGGTGATCTTTGACATCGACTACCGGGCCTACACCTGGAAAAATCCCGATGAGATCTCCATCTATTACTCCATCGTGGCCGGTCAGGCGGATCTGATCCTGGGATCCCGTGAAGAGTTTAACCTTACCGAACGGATCATGGGCGTCTGTGCAAGCGATAAGGAAAGCGCCGCCAGATGGCACGGCCTGGGAGCCAGGATCGTGGTGATCAAGCACGGCAGTGAGGGATCCACCGCCTACACCTGCGACGGAAAGCACTATGCGGTCAAACCCTTCCCCACCAATGCCGTCAAGGGATTCGGCGGCGGAGACGGCTATGCCTCTTCCTTTATCAGGGCTTTGATTGACGGCTGTTCGGTGCCCAAAGCCCTCGAATACGGCTCGGCCTCGGCTTCCATGCTGATCTCGGCCCACAGCTGTTCGGCGGCCATGCCCACCCTGGAGGAAGTGGAGACGTTTATCCGGGAGGAGAAGGAGCGCTACGGAGAGATGGTGGTGCTGGAAGAGGAGGAAGAGGACCATGTATGAAAAACCAGCCTGGAATGATCATGGGGAACTGATCTGTTCCCAGGAGAACGGCAAGAACGCCGTCATGCGCATGGATGTGCGGGTGAAAAAGCTTTTTAAAGGAGAGTCCCTTACCATCCTTGAGCCGGAGAAGGAGACCGCCCTGCTGCTGCTCTCCGGAGATCTGGAGTTTGACTTTGAGGGAAGACAGGAAAAGGCCGGGCGCAGAAACGTATTTCTCGACAAGCCATACAGTCTTCATTGCTGTAAGGGAAAAGAGATCACCGTGAAGGCTTTTTCTGAAAGCCGTCTTTTAATCCAGCAGACCACCAATGAAAGGACTTTCGAGAGTACCTTTTACACCCCGCAGATGTGCACCCTGGAAGAATTCGGCAAGGAGAAGTGGGGAGGCACCGCCGACCGGCAGGTGCTCACGGTCTTTGACTACTCCAACGAGCCCTGGTCCAACCTGGTCATGGGGGAAGTTTTCCACAAGCCCGGATGCTGGACCAGCTATCCGCCCCACTACCATCCCCAGCCGGAGCTGTACTACTATGAGTTTGACAAACCCCAGGGCTTCGGGGTGGGCTTTAACGGGGACGACTGTTATAAAGTGGAGGACCAGAGCTATCTGGCCATCACGCCCATGCACGCCCACCAGCAGGTGGCGGCCCCGGGATACCGGATGTACTTTGCCTGGCTGATCCGCCACCTGGAGGGGGATCCCTGGATCAAAACCCGCATCGACGTGCCGGAGCACGCCTGGCTTAACGAAGAGCCATAAGGAGAAAGGGGTAAAGATATGGCATACATGACCACCGCCCAGGCCCTGGTAAGGTTCCTGGACAATCAGTATGTATCCTTCGACGGGAAGGAAAACAAGTTTGTGGAGGGCATTTTCACCATCTTTGGCCACGGCATCGTGGTGGGACTGGGGGAAGCCCTGGATACCTGCCGGGGAGGCCTGAAGGTCTTTCAGGGAAAGAATGAGCAGGGCATGGCCCATGCGGCCGCTTCCTTCGCCAAACAGAACAACCGCAGGAAGATCATCGCCTGTTCCTCCTCCATCGGTCCCGGCGCCGCCAACATGATCACCGCGGCGGCCACGGCCACCGTAAACCATGTGCCGCTGCTGCTGTTTCCGGCAGACGCCTTTTCCACCCGGCAGCCGGATCCGGTCCTGCAGCAGTTTGAACAGGTGAATTCCCTTTCCACCACCACCAACGATGCCTACCGGGCAGTCTGCCGGTACTGGGACCGGGTATCCCGTCCGGAACAGCTGATGACCGCCCTCCTTAACGCCATGCGGGTGCTCACCGACACGGCGGAGACCGGGGCGGTGTGCATCTCCCTGCCCCAGGATGTGGGCGGAGAGGCCTGGGATTTCCCGGAGGAATTCTTTAAGAAGAGAGTCCACCGCATCACCCGGGTGGTACCCTCTCCCGAGGAGATAGAGGAGGCCGCCGCCCTGCTGCTCTCTGCGAAAAAGCCAATGGTGATCTGCGGCGGCGGCGTCCGCTACTCGGAAGCGGGGGAAGCCCTGGAGGAATTCTGTCACACCTTTGGCATTCCCTTTGGGGAGACCCAAAGCGGCAAGAGCGCCTGCCTCTCCTCCGATCCCTGGAACCTGGGAGGCGTGGGGGTTACGGGAAACTCTTCCGCCAACACCATCGCCCATCAGGCAGACGCGGTGATCGGCATCGGCACCCGCTTTTCCGATTTCACCACGGCCTCCAAGTCCCTGTTCCGGCCGGATGTGAAGATGGTGACCATCAATACCTCCCGCTTTGACGCCGGCAAGCTGGATGCGGTAAAGATTGTAGCAGATGC
>CAZJYM010000325.1:0-3117 GCA_964550245.1 uncultured Blautia sp.
ACAGGATTAGAGGAAGGAAGGGGTTTTTTTGAACTGGAT
Source organism: uncultured Blautia sp. (assembly GCA_964550245.1). Classification (GTDB taxonomy): domain Bacteria; phylum Bacillota; class Clostridia; order Lachnospirales; family Lachnospiraceae; genus Blautia_A. The sequence continues at coordinate 40 of CAZJYM010000325.1, forward strand.
GGGGGATGAACTGTTGTTTACAGGCGGGATTGCAGTCATGGTGCTGTCCCTCCTGGCTGCGATTGTATATTTTGTTGTCTCCCGGAGAGGGAAAAAACGGCTGAATGAGAGGCTGGATGCCGAGTATGGAGAAAAAGGAAGAGGAAAATAAGAGCAGTCCCGGCCTGGAAAGCCAGGATATCATCGCTTCCACATATGAGATAAAAATTGAGAGAAAGCTGGGAGAAGGCGGAGGAGGCATTGTCTATCTGGCCTGGCATTCCCAGCTGAAAAAACATGTGGTTGTAAAGGTGGGCAAGAAGAGAGTCTCCCACCGCAGCGACAGCGTGCGCCGGGAAGTGGACGTACTGAAGGATCTGAAACACCAGTACATTTCCAGGGTGTACGATTACTTTGAAAAGGATGACACGGTCTACACCGTGATCGATTACATAGAAGGGGAGAGCCTGAACATCCCTCTAAGTGAGAACAAAAGCTTTTCCCAGCCTCAGGTGATCAAGTGGGCCATTCAGCTTCTGGAGGCACTGTCTTACCTTCACAGCCCTACCCATGGGGATCCGCCCAGAGGTTTTGTACACGGGGATATCAAACCGGCCAACATCATGCTCACGCCCCGGGGAGATATCTGTCTGATCGATTTTAATATTTCCCTGGCTCTGGGAGAGGAGAATGCTGTAGGCTACACCCGGGGGTATGCCTCCCCGGAACACTACGGACAGGATTATTCTTCGGTGACCGTGACCTCTGTTACCGGTACTTCCCAGACTGCGGGAAGAAGAAGGCGTACGGCCAGAACCGCAGGAAGCAGCAGCATTACTCCCGCTTCCTCGGGAGGAAGTTCGGGAGGAAAAAAGATCCTGCCGGATGTGCGCTCGGATATTTACAGCCTGGGTGCCACGCTGTACCATCTCCTGTCCGGGGAGCGGCCCAAAGAAAACGCCATGGAGGTGGAACCTCTCTCTGAGAAGAAGTTCAGCCCCCAGATTGTGAGAATCATTGCCAAAGCCATGAATCCCAATCCCAACTACCGCTATCAGACGGCGGAGGAGATGCTGGATGATTTTTTGCATCTGCGGGAGCGGGATGAACGGGTTGTAAGGTGGAAAAGAAGAAACATCGCCGTCTATGCCTCTCTTTTTGTCCTCCTCCTTGCCGGAGCGGGGATGTCCTTTGTGGGACTGAAAAGAATGCAGGTAAAAGAGGAGTGGCTGAAGCTTTCCGAGTATTCCCAGAGTGCCCTCCAGGAAGGAGATCTGGCGGCGGCGATTGACTATGCCCTGGAGACATTCCCGGAGGAAAAAGGAATTTTAGTGCCGGATCCCATCCCGGAAGGGCAAAGGGCCTTGACAGCGGCAGCAGGCGTCTATGATCTCTCCGACGGATACAGAGCCCGGGGAACGGTGGAACTGCCATCGGAACCCCTGTATCTGCAGATCTCGCCGGACGGGAGAACGGCAGCGAGTCTGTGTGCCTGGAACGTGGTGGTTTTTGACACGGAGAGTTTTGAAATACTGGCAGAGCTTCCCTCAGAGCCTTCCGCTCTGGCGGAAGTGGTTTTTATGGATAACGACCGGATCCTCTACGGGGGAGAGAAGGGCCTGACCGCCTATGATCTTCGGGAAAAGAAGGAACTGTGGACCGGAAATCCCGCCACGGGCATCGCTCTGTCCGGGGACGGCAGCCGGGCGGCCGGCATCTATAAGGATGAAGGCTTTGCTACCCTCTACGATACGACGGATGGAACGGTGCTGGGAAATGTGGACTTCCAGGGGAAACATCAGTGGACGGCGGTGAACGACATCTACGCCAACCCGGAAAACAGCATCTTTTCCCTCAATGAAGACGGATCCCTTCTGGGGGTCAGTTTTCTGGACGGTTCCCTTTGCCTTTTCCGTACGGGAGAGGAAAGCAGTGTAACCGTCTGTGATGAGACCTCCGGATTTGACCACTATGAGGGAGGATTTTATAAGAATTATCTTGCTTTTTCCGCCGGCGGATCCTCCGGATCTGCGGTGGTGATCATCGACGGCGAAAACATGGAACAGCTTGCGGGGCTTATGGATGATCAGCTCTCCTACACCGTGCAGGCGGATGAGAAGGGAATCTACATTCTGCAGGGAGGAGAGATCATTCAGTATGATCCCGCCACCGGAGAAGTCTTCTCCCTGGCGGATACCTCGGAAAACATGGTGGATTTCCATACCGACGGTGTTCATACACTGGTCACCACAGATCAGGAATTTCAGATATATGATCGAAACGAAGTGCTTCTGGAGAGCGGGAAAAAGACCACTCCCTCGGAACTGATCCGGATCGGGGAAGGAACAGCCCTTCTGGGAAGCCTGGATTCCCCGGCCGTACGGGTACTGAATTACGAAAATCATCAGGAGAGTGAAATCTTCTCTTACGATCCGCTTTCCTGGGATCATGACGAGGCCCGCTGGAGCCAGGACCGGCAGAGTATCATGCTGTTTACGTACAAACAGTTTCGGATCTACGATCTGATGGGACATGTGATCGCCGAGGTTTCCATTCCGGATGCCGAACAGGTTTACGATACCCAGTATGTGCGGGATTCCGAAGGAACCAGATTGGAAGTCATTTACAATGACGGAAGGATCCTCTGGTACGACGGAGGAGATGGAACCCTTCTCTCCGAAGAACAGGGGGAGGCTCCGGATCCAACCCTGCTGGAGGAATTTGAAACCGATGACTGGCGGATCGAATCCCCCTTACACGGCTCACCCCTGGTGTACGAACTGGACAGTGGCAAACAGGTGGCCACCCTGAGGGAGGATGCGGATCTGACCTATGTAACCCAGATCCCGGAGGGACTCGTGGTTCAGTATCTCTCCGAGGACGGTTCCCGTTATGGACAGCTTTTGGATGAAAACTTCAAGGTAGTGGCAGATCTGCCGTATCTGTGTGATGTGGTGGATGGGACTCTGCTTTTTGATTATCCCACCGGAGACATACGGCAGTCCCGTGTGATTCCTGTGGAAGAGATAAAGGAAACAGCCAGGCAAGAGAGAGGAGTTTTGCAAGATGAAGAGAGCGAATAAGGTCCTGACCGTACTT
>CAZJYM010000326.1:0-3105 GCA_964550245.1 uncultured Blautia sp.
ACGGACTGGCCATGGACCGGAACAATCCCTCCTATAAGGAGAAACTGCCGGAGATACGAAGACTGATCTTTGAGGGAAAGATGCACCAGGCGGAGGAACTGATTGCTCAGTACATGGCTGCAGTTCCACCTTCTCAGAGACACTATACCTTTTTGGGACAGCTGATCATGGCCTTAAACCAGCAGATGCCCTTTGCCATGGGAGGAAGGCCGGAATCTCCCAGACCGGATGATTATTCCATGGATCTGGATCTGATGACCGGTATCTTGGAGATCAACCATCGGATGGGAGAGGTATCTTACCACCGGGAGATGTTTATCAGCAACCCGGATCAGGTCCTCTGTATCCGGCTGACCTCTGATACTCCCGGTGCCATCCATCTGGAGTTAAAGCTGGACCGGGTGGCCGTATCCGATGCCTTTATCGAGGATGACCGGAGACCGGGACTGAAAGCCCGGGGCGGAGGATGGCCGGGAACTCAGGTGGACTTTGCCAGAACCGTGGATGACCATACCTTCCTGATGAAGGGAAATGATGCGGGAGTGCACTTTGCGGCGGCTTTCCGGGTGGAGTGTGACGGAAATCTTGTTAATCCCGTATCTCAGCTGAGCGCCGAAGGGTGCAGTGAGGTGACCATTTACCTGGCTTCCTCTACTTCCAACCGGTGTCAGGATCCGGAAAGGGAAGTGCTGGATCGTTTATGTCAGGCTGGTGAGAAGGGATACATAGCGATCAGGGAAGACCATGTCCGGGACTTTTCTTCCCTGATGGGAAGGTGTGTGCTGGATCTGGGGGATCCGGGAGAGGGCACTTTGGACCAGAGACTTGAGAGTCTTCGGGAAGGCGGAGAGGATCCGGCTCTGGCGGCATTGTACTTTCAGTTTGGCCGCTACCTGATTGTCTCCGGAAGCAGGAGAGGAAGCGCACCGCTAAATCTTCAGGGGATCTGGAACGGAGACTTCATGCCCATGTGGGACAGCAAGTACACCATCAACATCAACCTGCAGATGAACTACTGGCTTTCCTGGGTGGGAAATCTGACGGATCTCCATGAACCTCTTCTGGATCTTTTAGAGACCATGCATGAGCCCGGTAAAAAGACGGCAAGAGAAATGTACGGCATGAAGGGCATGGTCTGTCATCACAACACCGACTTTTACGGGGACTGTGCTCCCCAGGACGTATACATGGCTTCCACCCCCTGGGTGATGGGAGGAGCCTGGCTGGGGATGCATGTGTGGGAACATTACCTCTATACCAATGACAAAGAGGTACTGGAGAGGATGTACCCGGTTTTAAGAGATATGGTTCTCTTCTATCAGGACTTTCTCATTGAAAAAGACGGAAAGCTTCTCACCTGTCCCTCCATCTCTCCTGAAAACCGGTATTTCCTTCCCGACGGATCAGATACACCCCTGTGTGTGAGCCCCGCCATGGATAACCAGCTGCTCCGAGAGTTCTTTGGAGCCTGCATCCAAATCCAGAAGATCCTGGGAGTAGATGAAGAGCTGGGAGAAACCTTACAGTCCATGATTGAAAAGCTTCCGAAAGATCAGATCGGCAGAGAGGGACAGCTCCTGGAGTGGAATACGGAGGTACCGGAACAAAGCCCGGGGATGGGGCATGTATCCCATCTTTACGGGGTTTATCCCGGATCTTCCATTAACTGGAGAGATACAGCGAAACTGATGAAAGCGGCACAAACATCCCTCAACCGCAGGAAAGCCCACGGAGCCGGAAGGGACGGCTGGCCCCTGGCCTGGCAGATCTGCCTGGATGCCCGCTTCCTGGACGGTGAGAGTGCAGACACCGACATCCGAAAGATGCTTACCCAATCCGCCTCCCGAAGTCTTTTAAACGCCGGTTTTGTCTTTCAGATCGACGGCAACCTGGGAGCCGCTGCCGGAATTGCAGAGTGTCTCCTGCAAAGCCATCTGGGACTTCACTTCCTTCCCGCCCTGCCTCCCTCCTGGAAGACCGGGGAATGCCGGGGACTTCTGGCCAGAGGAGGACATGAGGTTAATCTTTCCTGGAAAGACGGAAAGCTATCAAAAGCTCAGGTAAAAGCCGGGAAAGACGGAGAGATCCGGGTGATCGGTGAAGAAAGAAATGTCTCTCACAAGGGAGAAAGGGTAGAGATAAGAAAGCTGGACAACGGCTTTGCCTTTCAGGCTTGGAAGGGGGAGGAGTATGTCATTTCGTAAAACAAAAGAAAAAAGAAGCATAAAAGCCGCTTTGGGAATCCTGGTGATGGTTTTATGCTGTGCTCTCCCGGTCTTTGCCGGAGAAGAGCAGCAGGAGGAAAAGATTCAGATCCACTTCTACTACAATGAGGCCTGTGCTTCCTGCAGCGGCACGGAGGAGTTTGATCAGCTGGTAAAGGATGAGATTGATACATTGCCGGAAGGGTATGCCTATGAGGTTTCCTCCTTTAACACCTTTCACACGGGAGATGCCGATCTCTTCTCGGAGGAGATGGCAACCTTCGGATATGATCAGGATTTCATCGATTCCTGGATGGAACCCGTGATGACGGTAAACGGAAAGGCCTACCTGGGTATGGAATCCATACGAAGCTCGATTAAAGAGGCTTACCTCACCGCCGGGGAGGATCTGTTCGTATATGGGAGAGGTGTCTATGATCCCCAGAAGGAACAGACATTAGAGGAACTGCTGGATTTCTGGCCTCTGGAGGAGGGCAGCGCTTCCATCGTCTACTTTTACCGGATCACCTGTGAGGAATGTATCGAGACCAATGAAAAGGTGATGGATGATCTCCCCCGGTCGGTGACGGTGGAGGGAGAGGAGTATCCCCTTCAGGTGATCCGCATCAATACCCGCTCCGGAAGGAACAACGAGGTGATCCAGGCCTTCTTTGAGGCTTATGACGTGCCGGAGGAGGATCAGATGGTGCCTGTTGTGTTTACCGCCAGGGGGTATCTGGCCGGGATTGATGATATCTCAGAGGGACTGATCAAAGCCCTGGAAGCCGGAGATGGACTGGGATTTCAGTATCCTTCCGAGATAAACTAAAGACAGAACTAAACAAGAAAATCCTTTCAACCACAGGTTGAAAGGATTTTTTAATTTAAACAGGACTGTTGA
>CAZJYM010000327.1:0-3069 GCA_964550245.1 uncultured Blautia sp.
AGAACAACTGAGGGAACTTTTTAAAAAATCTACAATATTTCTATTCTTTTTACTATTTTTCTAATCATTTAGGACATAACCTGCTACAATAACCGTGATCCAACATATGAAACAGATGCCCGGCAGACGGGCAAATGAGATAAAACCAGGAGGCAGGTTATGAGAACAGTTGATTCACAGGATCTGGGAAAGATCCGCCTTGAGGAGATTCCCCTTCCGAAGGACATCCTGGCCATTCCCGGAGGAATCTATACCTATTCCGGAAGAGTGGCTCTTCCCTACCGGCTGGAGGGAGAAGAAAATACTCATCTGCACATCGCAACCGTCAACGATGACGGAAGCGGGTGGCAGGAGATCTATGACGGGGAGTACGTGGAAAAAAGAGAGGGAAACGGCCTTCGTCTCATGCCCTTCCCGGACAACCGCAGAGCCCTGATGGGGGACTATGTGCTGGAGTGTGATCCGGACATGGACACGGCCGATAAGGAAAAATCCCGCATGGTTCCCATTCACTACCCGGATGAACTGAAGGCCATGCCCCGTCTGTGGAAGGTATGGTCAGAGATCATCATCTCCCCGGACAATGAACACATGGCCTGGAACGGTCTGGGAAGCTGTGCGGGAGCCTATGTGGGAAAGCTTGTAAGAACCGAAGATGAATACATCCTGGAGGATGTGCGCACCATCAGCGCCGGAGAAACAAAAGAAGATCCGGATCATCCCGGCTGCATCATTCCCCGTCCCGTCCGGGGCGGAGAGGTCAAGCAGTTCATCCGCGGAGGTCTGGGCATCTCCTTTGTGGGCTCTGACAGAGGCCCCGGAGACTCCATGGTGCAGGATCTGGACAGTGAAAGAGTCTACAGCGTGACCAAAACTCCCGGGTACGATGAGACCACCATCTTCTCTCCGGACAACCGTCTGGGAATCGTGATGTCCACCCGGTTTTCACCGAAGACAAACAGCGCCTTTTTAGGGCTGATTCCCAGAAGAGGCAATGAGACCACCAAGGGGAACCTCACCATGGATGTGTATCTCTTCGGGGTGACTGCAGTGCGTGAAGGAGGAGACGGAAACATCGGCCCGGTGCTGATCGACATCGAAAAGAGCCAGAGCGTTCCCGGATACCTGGGAACCAGTCTCTCCGATCCCGCCGGGGAATGGGTCTACTACTCTCCCATGTCCTGGCATCCCTCTTCCAAGAAGGTCATGTGGAACGAGGGACTAAAGAAAACCCTGGGCGATCAGTTCCGTCTCATGAAAGCCGAACTGGATGACTATGTCCCGGGACCGGCCGTTCCCGCCTCTCCTCTTCCGGAGAACATCCCCTATGCCCTGCCGGGTGTGGATCCCGCAGGCGGCATGATGGGCGGCGAAGAGGCGGGCACCGTCAGGATCGCCGGACACCACAGCGGATTCGCCGTTACCACCACAGAGACCATCCAGCCCTTAAAGGCCAGAACCGTCTATGAAAACTTCAGCGACGACGGAGAATCCTTCCTGAACGGCTGGGAATCCTCCGTCTCTCCCGGACTTACCGGAGGCGGAAACTCGGTCTACGACGCACAGATGAAGCTTACCGGAGCCCATACCGGAGAGATGGACGTGCATGTGGTCTATGCCAGAACCCGGACCGGGGAAGAGATCGGAAAGGATTCAAGGGGATTTGCCGAGTACGACGGTGAGAGAATTGAGATTGAAGACATGTTGAAGGCCTGACAGGAAAGAAAGAAAAGCAGTAAACAGCCCCTCCCGGGCTTCGCCCGGGAGGGGTATTTTATGTATGTTTTTTCCGGTATCCGCTGGGGGTATCTCCCATCTCCCTGCGAAAGACCTTGACAAAGTAGTTGCTGTCCTCATAGCCCACCAGCATACTGATGTTCTGGATGGAGATCTCCGTGTTCACCAGAAGTTCAGCGGCCTTCTCACAGCGCATCCTGGCCATGTACTGCATGATGGTTAGGCCCGTATCATTCCGGAAAAGGGCGGAGATATGGGCTTTGGAGTAATTCAGGGCCTTTACCAGATCATCCATGCGGACCTCCTCCGTGAAGTGCAAAGAGAGGTATTCCAGGACATTTCTGGTCTCCCGGGAGTATCCCTGTACCTTCAGTTTGTTGAGGCGCACCTCCTCCGTGATCTCCCGCACCAGGTCGTACATGTTGCGGTTGAATTCCCGGTGCCCGTGGACAGAGAAGGATCTCTGCACATGCTCCTGGGTCAGGCGGTGAATGGTCACCACCGAGAGTCCTCCGGCCTCTGCCGCCTTGCGGATCAGAGTACGCAGGATGGCGTCTCCCACATAGGCATCGTGATAAAGGGTTTCATTGGCCTGCAGATCCTGGACAATTCCCGGATCAATCAGCTCCATAAAAGCCTGAAGGGCATCCTCCGTGCGGCCCTCCTGAATCATCTTCATCATCCGGTTTTCCCGGGCATAGTTCTTATAAATGCTCTCATAGCGCTGTCTCTGCCTGGTAAAGTAAGACTCCCTCGCCTCTTCCCCGTGAAAGCCGTAGAGATCCCGGACCGTAAACTCCGGGCTTCCGGGTTCAAAGGAGGAGAGCACACCCTGGCACAGACGGATCAGAGTGGGCCTTTCATATAGAAGGAATTCGGAAAAATATACTTTGATGCCCTGCAGGTGGGAGTGAGTCAGATGCATGCCGGACAAAACCGAGGATACCTCCTTCTCGTCCAGCCCGGAAGCTGCATAAGGACCTGCCACATACACCGTCCCCTGAAACTGAAAAAACAGACAGGACACATGGAGGATGTCCTCGATGATATAGAAGATTCCCGGCTCCGTCCTGGAAAGCACGGTCTCAAAGCCTTCCGCCGTGTAGAGGGGCTGAAGATCCGGATGAAAGCAGTAGAGCTTTTCCAGTTGCAGGCAGTCCTTCTTCAGATCCTGGATGTACAGGACATTTAAGGCCAGGATGTTGGAAAGGAGACGGCCAATCAGATCCTGATTCATGAGATGTTCACCTCCATTTCCATTGTAGCACAGACAAAAGACCTTTGCACCATCTGCAGCCTTCCCCGGAAGAATTATCTGTACAATCGTTCTAT
>CAZJYM010000328.1:0-3058 GCA_964550245.1 uncultured Blautia sp.
GACATCATGAATGCAAAGACAAAATACAGAAAAACCCTGCTGGCCTGCTACCTGGGCTTTATCACCCAGGCCATCTCCGCCAATTTCGCTCCGCTGCTCTTTCTTACCTTTTACAGGGATTACGGGATCTCTCTGGACAGACTGGCCCTGATCTCCACCTGCTTTTTCTTTACCCAGCTGGTGGTGGATTTTGTGTGTGCCAAGTTTGTGGACCGGATTGGATACCGCACCTGTGTGGTGGCTTCGGAAGTGCTTTCCGCTGTTGGTCTTGTGGGACTGGCATTTTTGCCGGACCACTTTCCGTCTCCGTATGCGGGGATCCTGATCTGTACCGTGATCTACGCCGTGGGAAGCGGTCTTATCGAGGTGCTGTGCAGTCCCATCATCGAGGCCTGTCCCTTTGAAAACAAGGAGGGGACCATGAGTCTGCTTCACTCCTTTTACTGCTGGGGTTCGGTGGGAGTGATCCTGGGTTCTACCCTGTTCTTTGCTGTTTTTGGAATCCAGCACTGGCGGATCATGGCCTGCATCTGGGCTCTGGTTCCCCTTTACAACATCTATAACTTTGCCGTCTGTCCCATCGAACCCATCGTGAAAGAGGGAGAGGGCATGTCCATCACCGGGCTTTTTAAGACCAGGATCTTCTGGCTGCTCTTTGTGCTGATGATCTGCGCCGGTTCCTCCGAGCTGGCCATGGGACAGTGGGCCTCCGCCTTTGCAGAGTCAGCCCTTCACGTATCCAAAACCGTGGGGGATCTGGCAGGTCCCTGCGGGTTTGCGGTTCTGATGGGAATCAGCCGGGTCTGGTATGCCAGGTTTGGTGAAAAGGTGGATCTCACGAAATACATGGTCTTTTCCGGACTTCTCTGTCTGGGGTGTTACCTCCTTGCCGGACTGGCCAAAAGTCCTCTTCTGGGACTTCTGGGCTGTACGGTGTGCGGGTTTTCCGTGGGCATCATGTGGCCCGGCTCCATCAGCATCGCTTCTTCCGTGCTTCCCACCGGGGGAACCGCCATGTTTGCCCTGCTGGCCCTGGCGGGGGATCTGGGAGGAGCCGCAGGTCCCGCCATTGTGGGGATGATCTCCGAGAGGGCCGGGGAAAACCTGCGCATCGGAGTGCTCTCCGGAATCGGTTTTCCCCTGGTACTGGTGATCAGTGTATTGATTCTGCGGAGATGGAGGAGAAGTCATGGGCAGGGGTGAGAGATATGTGCCGATTGTTTATGCCTTACTGGCGGCTTTGTTCTACGCAGTCAATACACCATTTTCCAAGGTTTTGCTCCGGGAGATGCCCCCTGCCTTTTTGGCTGCCCTTCTCTACCTGGGAGCAGGGGTGGGCATCGGCATCCTCTATCTTTTCCACGGAAGAAAGGACAGGTCAGTCGAGAAGATTGGAAAGTCCGATCTTCCCTACACGGTGGGCATGATTGTGCTGGACATCCTGGCCCCTGTTTTTCTCATGATCGGCATCCAGAACGGTACGGCCTCCAGCGCCGCCCTTCTGGGCAACTTTGAGATCGTGGCCACGACTCTGATTGCCTTTCTGGTCTTTAAGGAACCTGTGGGGAAAAAACTGGTGACGGCCATTGTCCTCATCCTGGTCTCCAGCATTCTGCTCACCTTTGAGGGAAGGGAGAGTTTCCGTCTCTACCCCGGCTCCATCTTCGTACTGCTGGCCACGGTGTGCTGGGGACTGGAGAACAACTGCACCCGGAAGATCTCGGGCAGGAGCACCTATGAGATTGTGATGCTGAAAGGCTTTTTCTCCGGAGGAGGCATCCTGGTCATCTCCCGGCTTCTGGGTGAGGAAGTCCCTCCGGCCCGGTACATTCTTCCGGCCATGGTATTAGGGTTTGTGGCCTACGGCCTCAGCATCTTTACCTACATCCGGGCCCAGCGCAGTCTGGGAGCCGCCAAAACCAGCGCCTACTACGCGGTGGCCCCCTTTATCGGAGCTTTTCTCTCCTTTGTTCTTCTGCCGGGAGAGCGGCTGACGGTTCAGTATCTGACTGCCCTGCTCTTCATGATCGTCGGAACGGTTTTCGTGGTGATGGATACCCTGGAGAGACACCATGCCCACATGCATACCCATCTGATCGTTCATACCCATGACGGGACCACCCATGAGCATGTCATTGTCCACAGCCATGAGCACAGCCATTATGCGCAGGGAGAGAACCATGAGCATCACCATCACACCCCCGGGGAACTGGAGGAAGCCCTGAAAAGTTTACATTCATGAAAAGAGTTTCATACAGGAGGAAAAAGACATGGCACTCATTCAGGTAAATTTTATTTCCGAGACACTTGTGAGAACGGTTCCCATCCAGGTGATCCTGCCGGTGGACAAGCTTACCTTCCCCGGACAGCCGCCCCTGCCGGAAAGACAGTTCCCAACCCTCTACCTGCTGCACGGGGTGTTTGGCAACTACACCGACTGGGTCAGCGGAACCATGATTCAGAGATGGGCGGAGGAAAAGGATCTGGCGGTGGTGATGCCCTCCGGTGACAACATGTTTTACGTAGACCAGGAGAAAGCCCACAATTACTACGGGGAGTTCATCGGTAAAGAGCTGGTGGACATCACCAGAAAGATGTTTCCTCTTTCCCGGAAGCGGGAGGACACCTTCATCGCCGGCCTTTCCATGGGAGGCTACGGGGCTCTTCGAAACGGGCTGAAGTACCACGACACCTTCGGGTATGTGGCCGGCCTTTCCTCGGCTCTGGTGACCTACGGCATTGAGGACAGAACAGATGAGAGCCCCATGTTCATCGAGACCAGATCCTTTGCGGAGAGCATCTTTGGGGATCTGTCCAAGGTGAAGGAAAGCGACAAAAATCCGGAGTGGCTTCTTCGAAAGCTGGTAAAGGAAGGGGTTGATCTGCCCAGGTTCTTCATGTGCTGCGGCACCGAGGACTCATTGCTGCCTCTAAACCGGAAGCTGCGGGATGTGTTCCGGGAGCTGGGTGTGGATCTGACCTACGAGGAGGGACCGGGAGTTCATGACTGGGTATTCTGGAACACCTACATCAAGAAGGTGATTGACTGGCTGCCTCT
>CAZJYM010000329.1:0-2951 GCA_964550245.1 uncultured Blautia sp.
GGTAGAAGGCTTCGGAGTCCTTCCAGCTGTCATTCTGGATGGTCATCCCTGTGCCGCCTTTATAGGAAGCATTGTAAGGAGCATCTGTAATGCACAGGTTCGCTACCTTGCCGTCAAGCACTTTCTGGACAGACTCAGGTTTCGTGGAGTCTCCGCAAAGCAGTCGATGTCTTCCCAGAAGCCAGATGTCTCCCGGTTCTACAAAAGGCTCCTTCCCCAGGGCCTTGTCGACATCAAAATCATCATCCTTGGCATTGCCCTCATCCGGATCGGCGAAAAGATCAGCAAGCTCATCCTCGGAAAATCCGGTCTGGGAAAGGTCGAAGTCGTTATCCTGCAGCTCCGATAACTCCACAGCCAGCATCTCATCGTCCCAGCCTGCGTTCAGGGAGAGCTTATTATCCGCCAGTATGTAGGCGCGCCTTTGTGTTTCCGTGAGATGGCTCTCCATAATACACGGTACTTTTTTCAACCCCAGCTTCTGAGCACCGTAATAACGCCCGTGACCGCAAAGGATGGTGTTGTCCTCTGCGATAATGATGGGAGCAAGGAAGCCAAACTCCTTGATGGAGGCAGCGATCTGTGCGATCTGTGCCTCCGAGTGTGTTCTGGCATTCCTTGCATAAGGAATCAGAGTATCTATATCCGCCAGAAAATACTGTGTTTCTTTTGTGTTGCTCATCGTATCAGCCCCCAAGTCGCAAACTCTTCAAATCCACCAAGGCTCTGAATGTATTTCCTTGCAACTTCCACGATTTCCGTGAAAGGAATGCCATCCACCATTTCATCGCCGATGGCGCAGGACATCTCCACTGGCTCTCCGGTCTCCTGAGCCTTGAGCCAACAGTAGATGCTCACACTGACGTCGGCTTTGGACAAATCCTTTCCGTGATAGCCCTGTCCTCCAACAGAGTCTCCTGCATCGCTGCCCAGCTTCCGGTTGGCCGCACCGGAATCTACATCTGAGCCGCCGGTCCAGAATCCCAGAGGATTGATCTCTGCCTCTGGATACAGTATCTTCAGCGCATCTCTCGGAGCATTGCTCTGGCAGATGATCAGCCGGTCGCCATCCAGGATGTACTTTCCGTCGTAGGGAAACAATGTGTAGATTTCCTGAGCTATTCTGGTCAGTTCCCGCTGCTCATCGGTCACCGGCACCCCTTTGAAGATGCCATTGTCCCCACAGCGCAGGCCGTGCTCCTGGTTCTCAGCCAGATGTACATCCTGGGGCACTTCCAGGTAGTCCACCTTCATAAATCCGGCAATCCGCCGGACAATCTCCTCCACCTCGTATTCTGGAATAGATACGGAGGTCTCAGCGATGATGTGACATACACCGTGTCCCAGGAGCACTTCCACGGCAATCCTCGGATTCTCCTGAAGAGCGTATGCCCGGTCCACGATGGCTCCGGCAATCCGATCTGCACACTTATCACAATGACTGGGGTTCACCTTCTCGTACATCTTATGATCCTTTCCTGGAACGGAGCAGCCGTTCCATCACATCATCCTGCGGTGTTGTTCCCGTGAATTCCGCAGAACAGTTTTCCTTCACGATCTGGAAGATCTGGAACCAGAGGTTGTTGACCTGCTTCATGTAGTTCTGGCTCATGCTGACGTAAGGAGAAGCGATGGCCTGTCCGGTGGTCGGGTGTTTCGCCAGGAAGCCGTACTCAGAGATGGCATGCTCACACTGGATCCAGCGGGAGACGCTCATAGCATAGTTTCTTACCAGCTGGGTGCTTACCAGCTTTTCACATCCCCGTTCCTTCAGCCAGTTCCAGGTCTCCTCGAAAATCTCCGAGGCATCGAATTCCTCTCCGTTTTTCTGTCTCTCTGTCATGTAGCTTTTGATCTCCGGCATGTCCTCACCGGTCAGATCAGCAGCATCCGGCAGCTCCATAACCGTCAGTTTTCTGCCGCCCGGATTACCGTTCGCTATCTTCTCCGCCAGGGCTTTCTTAGGCCTGCCCTGACCAGGTCTTGGTCCGCCCCTGGCGGTACCGTCTTTCGCCATTCTTTCACCTCCCCGGGCAATTCCCCGTTTGTTTACGCTTTTTTTGAACATTCGAGGCCGCACCGGTCCCGAAAACATTTGCCACAGAGATTTACCCCGCCCCTGGGTATCCCTTGATTTTACAAAGCTTTGTGGTACAATAATTAAATGATTGGTAAATATTTACACTGCATCAGTAAATATTATTTCAAGTAGTCTTTCCACAACTCACTTGGTAGAAGTCTGTGACAGGTAATTGTCAGAGACCAGGGTTCCCGTCAGTGGTCAGCGGTCTCCCAGTTCCCGGTGGTGTATCTTCTCATGGCAGGAGTGGCACAGGCTCATCAGGTTGCTGTCGTCATGCGTCCCGCCTTTTGACAGCGGAACAATGTGGTGGACCTCCTCCACCGGAGTCATCCTTCCTTCTTCAAAACACTTCTCACAGTAGGGGTGTGACCGGACGTAGCGGGTACGGATCCGGTCCCAGGACCATCCGTAGTTCTTTCGTACGTCCGGATCCCGCTCATACCTGTCGTACTGCTGCGCCATCAGCTTTTTATGTTCTTCACAGTACTGGCTTCCGGGTACAGCCAGCCTGGGACAGTTCCCGTAGGCACATCCCCGGTTTGGCATCCTGGGCATGATCTCCACCTTCCTTTGGGCATGAAAAAGCCCCGGAAGAAAATCCTCCGAGGCCCCATCCATTTTTCCAATCCTAATGATATCACACTTCAAAAATGAATGTTGGTGAACTATGATGCAACTGGTAGAACTGGGGTGTCCAATTTTAAAAATTTTTTTCTCCTGCCATAGCCTTCACAGGACTGGCTGCTGGGTGTGGCCAGTCTGAGACGGTTCCCGTAGGCGCATCCTGGGCATGATCCTCCACCTTCCTCTGGACATGAAAAAGCCCCAGGGGGAAATCCCTCTGAGGCCCTATCCATTTTTCCAATTC
>CAZJYM010000330.1:0-2932 GCA_964550245.1 uncultured Blautia sp.
GAAGCTGGTAACATTCCTTCGTCCTCTGTTTGGCTCGACTTTTAAGTATAATCCATATCTGGAGCGCGGCTTGATGACGGGCATCACACGGATTGCGACGGAGTCGATCTTTTCGGATCTAAACAGTTTGGATGTGATTACAACGACTTCAAATAAATATGCAGATTGCTTCGGATTTACGCAGCAGGAAGTAGATGCGGCACTGAAGGAATATGAATTATTCAGTAAACGCGCTAAAGTGAAAAAAATGTATGATGGTTATACTTTCGGTCGGCAAAAGAGCATTTACAATCCCTGGTCAATTACCAAATTTTTGAAAGAAGGTGAAATAGAAACCTACTGGTCCAATACCAGCGGAAACGCTCTGGCGGGGGAGCTGGTCCGCAGGGGGAGTATTGAGGTCAAGGACGATTTTGCACATCTCATGGCAGGGAAACCTGTTGAGAAGGCCATCGACGAGGAGGTTACCTTTAACCAGCCTGGCCGGAACAGCGATGCCATGTGGAATCTCCTTCTGGCCGCAGGGTACCTCAACGTTCTTCGTATCAGGAGAGATAAGGAAACCGGGAAAAAACTTTACCGACTGGCACTGACAAATGGGGAGGTACAGGATTTATTTCGAAAGATCATCACTGGCTGGTTCACAAACAGGGGCCTGCCTGGTGAAAAATTCGTTCAGGCATTGCTTCAGGATGATCTGGAAGTGATGAATCGAACCATGAACGAGCTGACAGAAAGTATGATCAATTATTTTGATGTGCCTGGAAAATCTGAGAAAACGGGAACGCAGCCGGAAATGTTTTTCCATGGTTTTGTGCTTGGTCTCGTGGCCTTTTTACAGGGACGATTTGTGATTGAAAGTAACCGGGAAAGTGGGGACGGGCGTTTGTGCCTGCAGATGATGCCTGGAAGACCCGGGAAGGACCATCCGATTCTCATAGAGTTCAAAGTACGAGATCCCAAAAAAGAAAAGGATCTTTCCCAGACGGTAATGAGTGCGTTAAATCAGGTTAAGCAGAATAACCATGTGCAGAATATGATTTCTCATGGTTTTGACGAAGAGCAGATCCGGAAATACGGCTTTGCCTTTGACGGAAAGAAAGTTCTCATTGGGTGTTGAATTTGCCGATTATACAAAAAGAGCGCTGAAAATGCAGCAACGGGGGCATTTTCAGCGCTCTTTTTACGTAAATGCACAGGATTACAGCGTCAATAGTCTGATCCCACGGTGTGAGCGCACGCCGGTGGGTCGAGGCTTATTGACGCACCCCAACATGAGGAAGGAATGATATCTGTCTCGGCGTTAATCAAGAAGGTCCTTGTCAATGATCTGGAAGTTAGCCCTGTGAATGTAGAGGGTCTTGCCGTCAATGGTCAGTTTTGTGGTCTTGGGAATATCATCGCTGACTTCCCAGTACACATCGTCACCGCTGAAAGTACATATGGGATTGCCCAGCTGGCTCTGAATCAGGACAACGGTTGGTTTCCCGAAGTAGTTCTTATATCTGTTGATCAGACTGGAAATCTTTGTGATGTCCGTGATCGAATCGGATTCACTCTCTATGCTCCCTATTGAAGTCTGATCGAAGCTCACATCCGGAGTCAGTCCCTTTTCGATAAACAGTACGGTACTTCCGCAGTTGGTCATCTGCTCACCATCTATGGTGATTGTGATGATGGAGGAGATGTCATATCCTGTCACCATCTCCTTGTTGTCATTCACATAGGTCTCTTCGATTACGTTCGCTTCAAGATCGATCCTTTCTCCCTCCATCTCCATGAACTTATTCCCGTCATTGGAGTAAAATTCAATGTTGTAGGGAATACCAATCAGAGATGCTTTGATATCGGACAGTTTGCTCTTAATCCCGGAAACTCCGCATCCGGATAATGTGAGAACAAGGAGTATAACAGGAAAACATAAGGTGGCAACTATGATCAGCTTTCTATTATGGCTCTTATTCATCTAATGCTCCTTTCCAGATGAATACGTGAATGTTTTTCCGAGACAGCAAAAACTATCCGGTTTTAGAACAGCTCCTTTTCTCCGTGTTCCCTCAGAAAGAGGTTGGTGGAGTCCAGGGATTTCCGGGACTCGATACAGCATAGAATCGCCGCATCCCTCCTTACCTTCGGATACAGGATCCCTTTGCCGGCCAGCGTCAACAGTCTCTGAGTCTCCTTCATATCTGCTCCTATGGAAAGGCTGATGCGCAGAACCATATCCCTTCCGGGGAGACGCTTGCCTTTCAGGATCTGATAGATAAAGGGCTTACTCAGACATGTTCTGATGATAAGCTGACTGGGAGTACAATGATACTTCTCCATAATTTCCTTCAGGTAATCTTTAAACTGGACATCATGAATGTGATCCAGTTCATGTGCTGCGAACGATGAGGGTGACGCCTCTATCCGGCTCATAATCTGTTCTGTTGTTAAAGAGTTTACTTTTGAAGATTCCTTATACATTAGCCCATGCTCTGAATCCATACTGCTTCTCCTTCCTTTTCTTCTACAAAGCTCCGGCTCCTTCAAACAGAAGAAATACCCTTTTGTCTGAAGTCAGCTGTGGGCAAACCGTTATTCAATGTATTGAACCGTAAAGCCAAATCCGGGAAAAAGAAAAAAGACTCCTGAAGTTTTCCACAGGAGTCTTTCTTTCTATCGACCTGCGTACACTGCATTGGAAAATGACCTGTTCTCCTGAAGAAGAGGGTAGGAATTCCATTTTTCCAACCAGGTTTTTCGTTATACTTATCTCTTGTCCAGGTACCATGCTTTTCCATGTACACTTTTGGGGGATTTAAGCTTCACAGTAATACAAAGTTGCGACAGACACCAGGACTCCTTCTATCTGTGAAGGAGGCAGGAGGGTTAAGGCTCCCCTCCTGTTCTTTCCTGATGTCTGCTTTGTTGAATTGTAACCAAAACT
>CAZJYM010000331.1:0-1352 GCA_964550245.1 uncultured Blautia sp.
AGCTTTAAGCGCCCAGTCAAAGTCGTCCTTTGTGGCCCAGTAGTTGGGATAGATCCTGCACACGGCGTCGTTGTTGATCGTGAACATGGTGCTCACATGTCCCACAACGGACATATGGCGGCAGACATCGATGGTGTAGTACTCACCGGCGCTGTTTTTGCCGAACTCCAGACCGATCATGTATCCCCGGCCTCTCACGTCTTTGATGATGTCGGGATGTTTCTCCTGGACCTTCCGCAGGCCGTCCCAGAAATAGGGGGCATTTTTGCGGATGGTGCCGGGAACGTCGGCCTCAATCATAAACTGCAGGCAGGCCAGAGCGGTGATGCCGGAAATCTGGTTGTCCTGATAGGTAGCGGTGTGGAAGAAGGCCGTCTCATCGCTTCCATAGGCTGCCATGTACAGATCCTCAGAAGCCAGGACACCGCCCACGGGAACCAGGCTGCCGGACATGGCCTTGGCAAAGGAAAGGGCATCGGGACGGGCCTTGTCTCCGTAGTACTGATGAGCCCACAGATAGCCGGTACGGCAGGAACCGGCCTGTACCTCGTCCAGGCAGAAGTAGACATCATACTTTGTGCACAATTCCCTCATCCTGGGAAGGTAGTCATCCGGAGGAACGATGATTCCGCCCTCACCCTGGATGGGCTCACAGACGAAAGCGATGATGTCGCCCTTCTTCATCTCCTCTTCTGCTGCCCGCCAGTCCCCGTAGGGGACATGGGCGTATCCCGGAAGATCCGGTCCCTGCCACATGCGCCATTTCTCCTTGCCGCCCAGGTTGACGGTGGCCTGCGTCTTTCCGTGGAAGGCATTGGTGGTGGAAAGCATGCGGTTACGGCCTTTCTTGGTGCGGTAGGATGCCAGTCTCACCATCTTTAAAAGAGTCTCCACGGCCTCGGCTCCGCCGCAGCAGATCACCGTGCGGGGAAGGTAGGGGGTGATGAGGGCCATGTCGTGGGAAAAGGCGGCTGTGGTCTGGTGCAGCATCAGGGGATCCATGGTGATCAGGTGGGTATCCAGATACTTCTTCACCTTCTCAATCACGAAGGGATTGTTAAGTCCCAAAAGGCCCGGTCCCACAGAACCGATAAAGTCCAGGTGCTTCACACCGTTGATGTCCCACCAGTAGGCTCCTTCCGCCTTCACCGCCACATCACCGGCCCCAATGGCCATGGCGGATGCGGTTCTGTACTGGTTGTTGTGTTTTAACTGCAGTTCCTTTGCCATTTCTACATCTTCGGGGGTTTCTACCCGCAGAGACTCATCTGCGGTGATAAAACCGGGGTAGACTTCGGTGGCATCCAGTTTCTGTTCATAGTCGGGATACATAATCTTCCTCCTGTCATCCT
>CAZJYM010000331.1:1452-2931 GCA_964550245.1 uncultured Blautia sp.
AAAGGGCGCACGAAACAGCCGTTTCATGCGCCCTTGCATTCATGATCCCATGATAGGACACAAAAGGAAGAAAAAATAGGAAAAATGGGACATCATTATACCAATGTAATCCTGTTCCGGTAATCCATGTCCCTCAAAAGCCGGCAGTAATTCCCCGGGGACAGGGAAGCAAACTCCCGAAAGTCCCGCTGCAGATGGTTCTGGTCATAGTAGCCGCCCTCCACGGCCACCTCCGCCATGGATGCAAAATCTCCCCGGCTGATCCGGGAAAGGGATGTCTGAAAGCGGATGATGCGGCAGAATGTCTTGATGTCCAGTCCCACCGAGTCCTTAAAGGACCGAAGCAGATGCCGTCTGGAGTAGTTGAGTTTCTCCTCCAGCTCCTGCACCCGGATGTTTCCCCCGCTTTGATAGATTTCGAAAAGCATCCGGGAGAGAATCCCGGAACTGTCCTTTTGATCCGTGATTCCGGAAAAAGCCGAAAGAAACAGCTCAATCTGGTCCCGAAAGGAGGAAGCCGCACAGATCTCCTCCTCCAGGCCCGTCATCCCCGTCACTTCTGCAAAGTCCACTGTTTTCCCCACCAGCTCCCCTGCAGAGGCCTCCCCGAAGTGATCCAGAATCCCGGGAAGAAACCGCACCCCGAAATAGGTATGGTTCTGAGAAAATACGTTGGATCCCGCCTGTTCCACCGTTCCGGCCACAAAAGCCGAAGGGATCTGCGGATCGCAGTCAAAGATGATGTCCACGGCTCCGTCCGGTACCGCCCCGTTTTGCAGGCTGATCTTCTCCTTGCAGGTAAAGCGGTAAAAGTGGGCAATGGGTGAATCGGGGAGAAACATCTTGTAATAGGAATCCGCATTGATCACAAAGTAGGGCTGCAGCGGATCAATCACCTGAGAGAACATACCTTTTTCCTCCGGGCCTGTACTTCCATTCCCTTTTTAAAATCGCATACTGATACGTATTCTCATAGTGCGGGGTGCCGTCGGGGTTGTTGACAAAGGAAACAAACTCCACAAACAGGCCTTCCTTTCTCATGCCAAGTCTCTCGCACAGTCTCTGACAGGCCGTGTTGTAATCCTCGGTGTATGCGTAGATTCTTCTGGCCCCTTTTTCTGTGAACAGGTAGTCAAAAAAGGCACTGGCCGCTTCAAAGGCGTATCCTTTTCCCTGATAAGCCTCGCCCAGCATCCAGCAGGGACTGAAGGTATCCCTATCCGAATGGGGTTCTCCACTCTCCGGATAAGCCTCGATCTCCCCGATTACCTTTCCGCTCTCCTTCAAAACGATGGCAAAGGTATACTCCGTCTCACCAGTCCGGTTTTTCATTTCTGCCTTTGCTTCTTCCAGGGAGTTTAACTTCATGGAGGCAAAGCAGTTGACGGCCGGTTTGGCCAGGTATTCAAACACGTCTGCGGCATCACTTTCCAAAAACGGCCGCAGGATCAGTCTTTCCGTTTCAATCACCATGCTTCT
>CAZJYM010000332.1:0-2902 GCA_964550245.1 uncultured Blautia sp.
GAACCGTCACACGTCATCATCTAACGATGACTGGAGTTTCCTCCTTACATACAGTCTATAATAGAGCAGACATTTTTTCAAGTGTAAAATTTACATATTCTGCCTTGAATCATGTCAATTCTGCCAATGCCCCTTCATGATGTGCAAAACCCTTTCCCGTTAAAAAAGCCCCGGGGCAATGCCCGGGGCTTATAATTAACGTTTGCTGAACTGGGGAGCTCTACGGGCTGCTTTGAGACCGTATTTCTTCCTCTCTTTCATACGCGGGTCGCGGGTCAGATATCCGGCTGCCTTCAGCACCGGTCTGTACTCGGCATCAGCCTCCAGGAGGGCTCTGGCCACGCCGTGACGGATGGCGCCTGCCTGTCCGGTAAAGCCGCCGCCGGACACGTTTACGGAAATGTCAAACTTTCCTTCCGTCTCGGTGGCAACCAGGGGCTGGCGAACGATCACTTTCAGGGTTTCCAGTCCGAAATAGTCGTCAATGTCTCTCTTATTGATGGTGATCTTACCGGTTCCCGGAGTCAGATACACTCTCGCGATGGATTTTTTCCTTCTTCCTGTTCCGTAGAATTTTGCGCTGGCCACTGTCTCTACCTCCTCCTTAGAATGTCAAAACTTCCGGTTTCTGAGCTGCATGTTTGTGTTCCGGTCCCGCATATACAAAAAGCTTTCTGTACATGTCTCTTCCCAGAGGGCCTTTGGGGAGCATCCCCTTCACTGCATTCTCAATCACCTTTTCCGGTTTCTTTGCCAACATTTCTCTCAATGTGGTCTCTTTCATGCCGCCCACATATTCGGAGTGTCTGCGGTACACCTTGTCATCCAGCTTCTTTCCCGTGACCTTGATCTTCTCGGCATTGATCACGATCACATAGTCGCCGGTGTCCACATGAGGAGTAAACTGGGGCTTGTTCTTGCCTCGAAGAACGCTTGCCACACCGGAAGCCAGGCGGCCCAGCGTACACCCTTCGGCATCAACAACATACCATTTTCTCTCGATTTTATCTGGATTAGCCATATAAGTCTGCATGGTCATAACCTCCTGTAATGATCAACCATAACCTTCTGCGGTACTCCGCACTGATCTGAACATAATGAGATGCGTGGTGCATTATACGAAACCGCGGAAATGTCCGAAACCGCAGATGCATGGCTGCCATTGAAGGCTGTGCTGCATATCCAGTATAAAAACTCCTTTCGCCGGGGCTTAGGCTAAGGGGGCCCGCACTACGTCACATTCAGAAATTATATGCCGGAAAAAAGGTTCTGTCAACAGTTTTTTCAGGCTTTCCCGGCTTTTTCGTCCATGATTTCCACACATCATAAAAAAACTCCTTTCAAAGCCCCCAAGGGGCTTTGAAAGGAGAATGATTAACGGTTCTTGAGGAAATCCGGGATCTGGATGTCCTTTTTGGGCACCGTGCTGGTGGGAACCCTGGTTCCTCCATTGGCATAGGGACCGGTCATGGTCGGCATCCGGAAGACCGGCATGTTGTCCGTTCCCTGACCCTGAGGCGTTCCAGTCTGGGGAACCGGGCCCTTTCTCTGGTTGAAGGAGGAGATGTTGCTCCTGGTTCCAAAAGAACTGGTATTCTGGGACACATCCGTAAGGCCGGTGGCGATCACGGTGATCCTTGCATAGTCTGCCACCGAGTCGTCGTACATGGCTCCGAAGATGATATTGGTGTCCTCTCCGGTAAGCTCCTGTACGTAGCTGGCCGCATCGTTGGCATCCATCAGGGAGATGTCTCCGGAGATGTTGATGATCACATGGGTAGCGCCCTTGATGGTGGTCTCCAGAAGCGGAGATGCCACGGCCTGCTGTACGGCTTCCATGGCCTTGTCGTCTCCTCTGGCCTCTCCGATTCCGATGTGGGCGATGCCCTTGTCGGTCATGACGGTCTGCACATCCGCGAAGTCCAGGTTGATAAGAGCGGGCAGATTGATCAGGTCCGTAATGCCCTGAACCGCCTGCTGCAGCACCTCATCCGCCTTCTTTAAGGCCTCGGGCATGGAGGTTCGCCGGTCCACGATCTCCAGCAGCTTGTCGTTGGGGATCACGATCAGGGTATCCACGGACTTTTTCAGTTTTTCTATTCCCTGAAGGGCATTGTTCATACGGGTTCTGGCTTCAAACCGGAAGGGCTTGGTCACCACGCCTACCGTCAGGATTCCCATCTCCTTGGCGGCGGCCGCTATGACAGGGGCTGCTCCCGTGCCGGTGCCGCCGCCCATACCGCAGGTGACAAACACCATATCCGCACCCTTCATGACTTCCTTGATTTCCTCTATGCTTTCCTCAGCGGCCTTCTCTCCCACTTCAGGCTGCCCTCCACAGCCCAGGCCCTTGGTTATCTTTTCACCAATCTGAAGTACAGTCGGAGCTTTACACAGAGTCAAAGCCTGTTTATCCGTATTCGCTCCCACAAACTCCACTCCGCCGATGGTCTCCTCCACCATCCGATTTACTGCATTATTCCCGGCACCTCCTACGCCAATGACAATAATCTTGGCAGAGGATTCCGCCTCGTTTGACATGATCTCTAACACTGTACTTCCTCCTTACTTTCTACCCTTATTCTTCTGTACCATACTCTCCCTGGTATCTTTATTTCCTCACCCAGTCTAAATCTGGATTTACCTTCTGATGGCTAAACGATCCTTCATATATCATATATTTTTTTCAGAGATTTATCAACTGTTAATTTTGATTTTTTACACTTTTTTCTCAAATTCGTGATTGAGCAGGGGACTCCGATCCCCCTTACCCCCTTCCAAATCTCGTAAATGAGTCTTAAATAACCGGATATGAGGCAGAAAAAGAAGGCCCTTCCTTCAGGAAAAGCCTTCTTGATCTCATTTAGAATTTACCTCCCCAAATATCGGTATCAGCTGATCT
>CAZJYM010000333.1:0-2881 GCA_964550245.1 uncultured Blautia sp.
GATCTTCGGCGGTGCCGCTCTGCTCGATTCTTCCCTCGTTGTTGACGATGATGTCATCGGCCACTTCGATGGCTTCATCCTGGTCATGGGTCACAAAGATGGTGGTGATTCCCAGCTCGTTGATCATCTCCCGCAGCCAGGAGCGAAGTTCCAGGCGGATCTTGGCATCGATGGCCGCAAAGGGCTCATCCAGCAGCAGGATCTGGGGTCTGGGGGCCAGGGATCTGGCAAAGGCAACTCTTTGTTTCTGCCCGCCGGATAACTGTCCCGGATATCTCTTTTCCAGCCCCTCACAGTCGATGAGCTTTAAAAGCTCATGAACCCGTTCCTGGGTTTCCTTTTTGGGCACCTTTTTGACCTTCAGGCCAAAGGCGATGTTGTCGTATACGGTCATGTAGCGGAACAGGGCGTAGTTCTGGAAGACAAAGCCAATCCCCCGCTCACTTCCGGGCACATCGTTGACCACCTGGTCATTGATGCGGATCTCCCCCGAATCCGGGTGCTCCAGTCCGGCGATCATCCGCAGGATGGTGGTCTTTCCGCTTCCGGAAGGTCCCAGCAGAGCCACCAGTCTGCCTCCTTCAATGTTCAGGCTGATGTCTTTGGAGGCCTGAAACTTCCCGAAGCTTTTGTTGATTCCCCGAAGGGCTATTGAACTTTTTCCAGCTGCTGTCATGTCTGCTCCTTTTTGCTGTTGTCTGTCGTTTTTTCTATGCCCGTTCCCCGCTCTTTTTGCCTCTCTGCTCCAGAATCACCCGCAGGATCAGGATGATCACCGCAAAGATCATCAGGATGGAGGCGGCTGCGAAAGCTCCCGTAAAGTCGTAGCCCTGATACAGAAGCTCCACATAGAGGGGAAGGGTGTTGGTCTTTCCCCGCAGGTGTCCGGAAAGTACGGAGACGGCTCCGAACTCTCCCATGGCCCGGGCCGCACACAGCACGATGCCGTAGAGCAGGGCCCACTTGATATGGGGAAAGGTGATTTTTCTAAAGATGGTAAGGGCGTTGGCTCCCATCAGGGCCGCCGCCTCTTCTTCGTCCGTTCCGTAGGCATTCATCACCGGGATCAGTTCCCGGGAGATGAAGGGGAAGGTGACAAAAACCGTGGCCAGGATAATTCCCGGCACCGCAAAGATGATCTGGATCCCCAGCTTCTCCAGGATGGGATAGAGGAAACTCTGTCTTCCGAAGGTGAGGATGTAGATCAGACCGGCGATGATGGGGGATACGGTCACCGGCAGATCGATAAAGGTGGAGAGGATCTTCTTGCCCGGAAAGGAAAACCGGGTGAGGCACCAGGCCGCGAAGATTCCAAAGATGGTGTTGATCACCACCGCACACACCGTAGCCTTTAAAGTAAGAAGAGCAGCCTTGACGGCGTACTCATCGGTTATCGCCTTGATGTAGGCCTGAATCCCCTCTCCCAGAGCCGTGGAGATGATGTAGATCAGGGGAAGCACCAGAAAGGTGAAGAGAAACACTGCGCAGAGGCCAATGAGAAACCACTTGGTAAAGGAACCTTTTTTACTCTTTTCCATAACCGCCCCTCCTACGCCAGACCGCTGATTCTTTTGGAGACCATGCTCTGCAGGGCCGCATTTACCGACAGGATCAAAAAGGAGATGAACAGCATCACCAGAGCAATGGAGGTGGCGGCTGCATAATCGTATTCCTGCAGCTGAGCCATGATCATCAAAGGTGCGATCTCGGTCTTATAGGGGGTATTCCCGGCGATAAAGACCACGCTTCCATACTCCCCGATGCTTCTGGCAAAGGCCATGGTAAAGCCGGAGATCATGGCCGGCAGGATTTCCGGAAAGATCACTCTTCTGAAAGTCATCCCCGAATCAGCCCCCAAAAGCATGGCCGCTTCCTCACACTCGTGATCCACCTTCTCCAGCACGGGCTGCACGGATCGCACCACGAAAGGAATTCCGATAAAGATCAGGGCCACCGTGATGCCGACGCGGGTATAGGCGATCTTAATGCCGAAGAGCTTGTAAAAGATGCTTCCCACCCAGCCGTTGGTGGTGGTGAGATGCGTCAAAGAGATACCGGCCACAGCGGTGGGCAGGGCGAAGGGCAGCTCCACCAGCCCGTCCAGC
The DNA here is from genome assembly GCA_964550245.1 of uncultured Blautia sp. Classification (GTDB taxonomy): domain Bacteria; phylum Bacillota; class Clostridia; order Lachnospirales; family Lachnospiraceae; genus Blautia_A. The sequence continues at coordinate 2,106 of CAZJYM010000333.1, forward strand.
AGCCTCTTTCCCGGGAAATCATATCTTACCAGCACCCAGGCCAGGATAAGACCCATCACCGCATTAACCAAAGCGGCGATAAGGCTTGTGCTGATGCTTACAAAGTAACTGGAGCGGACTCTGGCTCCCGTCACCGTGGAGATAAACTCCTGAGGGGAAAGCCCGGCAGAAAAGATCACCAGGGAACACATGGGGATCAGCACCACCAGACTTAAGATGGTTACCGTGACCCCCAGGGAGATCCCAAAGCCCGGTATGATGCTTCTCGTATTTTTCCTCTTCATATGTTACTGCTCGTAAATCTGATCAAAGAAGGCTCCGTCTGCGAAGTGTTTCGCTCTGGCTTCTGCCCAGCCTCCGAAGTGGTTGATGTCGGTGAGCTCGATGGAATCGTTGATCCACTTTCCGTCCTCGGGGACCTCGGTGATGGAGGTTCCGGGATTTTCATTGACATACTGATCGTAGATGGCTTCGGTGCTGGGACGGTAGAAGTTCTCCGCCTCCAGAGCCTGAGCCTCATCGGAATAGAGGTAGTTCAGATACTCGGTTGCCACTTCCGTGGTGCCGTGCTTTTCGGCCACCTCATCCACGACGGCTACGGTGGGCTGGCAGAGGATGGATACGGAGGGAACCACGATCTCATATTCACCGGGATGCTCTTTCAGGGAAAGGAAGGCTTCATTTTCCCAGGCCAGCAGCACATCCCCCTGTCCGTTTTCCACGAAGGAGGTGGTGGCTCCTCTGGCGCCGGAGTCCAGAACGATCACGTTGTGGTA
>CAZJYM010000334.1:0-2876 GCA_964550245.1 uncultured Blautia sp.
GGAGAAAAAGAGTATGATGGAGAGGCACAGCTTATTAAGGAGGAGAATGCAATGCGAATATTAGATACGAAATTTGTCAAGGGCTTTGTCAAGATGGCGGATGACGGCTTTCATCAGGGCTGGCATGAGAGAAACGGCGGAAACTTAAGCTACCGTCTGAAACCGGAGGAAGTGGAGGAGATCCGTCCCCGTCTCAGCGACTATGATAACTGGTGTCCCATTGGCACCTCTGTTCCGGGACTGGCCGGGGAGTTCTTCCTGGTGACGGGAAGCGGCAAGTACTTCCGAAACATCATCGAGGATCCGGAGGCCTGTCTGGCCATCATCGAGCTGGATGAAAAGGGCGAAAACTACCGGATCCGCTGGGGACTGGTGGAGGGAGGCGTTCCCACCAGCGAACTTCCCGCCCACCTCATGAACCATGAGGTAAAGAAACGGGTCTCCAACGGAAAACACCGGGTGATCTATCACGCCCATACCACCAACATCATCGCCCTCACCTTCATACTGCCCCTGCGGGATGAAGCCTTTACCCGGGAACTGTGGGAGTCCGCCACGGAATGTCCCGTGGTATTCCCCGATGGTGTGGGCGTAGTGCCCTGGATGGTTCCCGGAGGCAGAGACATTGCCATCGCCACCAGCAAGCTGATGGAACAGTACGATGTGGCCATCTGGGCTCACCACGGCATGTTCTGCTCGGGAGAGGACTTTGATCTCACCTTCGGTCTCATGCACACCGTGGAGAAATCCGCAGAGATCCTGCTGAAAGTTCTCTCTGTAAGAGGAGACAAGCGTCAGACCATCACCGCCGACAACCTGCGCCAGGTGGCGGAGCGCTTCCAGGTGACTCTGCCCGAGAGATTCCTCTTCGAAAAGGAGTAAACCCACATGGATTACAAAGATACCATCAAACTTGCAGACAAAGGATCCGTCCGCATCATCGCCCACCGGGGCCTTTCCGGTCTGGAGCGGGAAAACACCTGTTCCGCCTTTGTGGCCGCGGCCAACCGAAGCTACTACGGAATCGAGACGGATCTAAGAAAAACCCGGGACGGTTACTTCGTGCTCAGTCATGACAACAATACGGAGCGCAACTGCGGGGATGCCCTGATTATAGAAAATTCAGCCTTTCGCACCCTCCGCTGCCTGCAGTACAAAGACAGGGACGGCAGCTTCAACCGGGGAGATCTGATCATGCCCACCCTCCAGGAGTATGTAGGGATCTGCCGCCGCTACAAAAAGGCCTGTATTCTGGAGCTGAAGGGAAGCTACGACGAAGCTGATCTGAAGGAAATCCTCGCAGTCGTGGATTCCTACGGCAAAGAGGAACCGATCACCTACATATCTTTCCAGCTCTCCAATCTTCTGACAATCCGCCGTCTCCGTCCGGAAGCAGATGTGCAGTACCTGCTGTATCAGGTCACGCCGGAGGACGTGGAAACCATCATCAACAACAGACTGGGGCTGGACTGCTGCTACCCCGCTCTCACGGAGGAGATTGTCCAGAAACTTCATGCCGAGGATCTCAGGGTAAACTGCTGGACGGTGGATGACCCCCGGGATGCTCAGAGACTGATCCAGATGGGGGTTGATGAGATCACCTCCAACATTCTGGAGTGAAAACTTTCAAAGGAGCAAGATGAACAATCAGACACTGAAACTGAAAAACTCTCTCCAGCTGCTTCTGGCCGCCATCATCTGGGGTGTGGCCTTTGTAGCTCAGAGCGTGGGAATGGACTATGTGGGAGGCTTTACCTTCAATGCGGCCAGAAGCCTGATCGGATCCGCCGTCCTGCTGCCGGTGATCTTCTTTATGGATTCCCGGAAGAAAAAATCCGGTGAAGAGAAAAAGAAGGAAAATCCCCGGGATCTGATTCTGGGAGGGATCTCCTGCGGAATCATCCTCTGTCTTGCCAGCAACTTCCAGCAGTTCGGCATCAAATACACCACCGTGGGCAAGGCAGGATTCATCACGGCCTGCTACATCGTCATCGTCCCCGTGCTGGGAATCTTTCTGGGGAAAAAATGCGGACCTCTGATCTGGGCGGCGGTAGGACTGGCCGTTGCCGGGCTCTACCTTCTTTGCATGCAGGAGGGCTTTTCCATCGGAAAGGGAGATCTGCTGGTGATGGTCTGCGCTTTCCTGTTTTCCCTCCACATCCTGGTGATCGACTACTTTTCCCCCAGGGCGGACGGCGTAAAGATGTCCTGCATTCAGTTTCTGGTGTGCGGAATCCTCTCCGGGATCCCCGCTCTCCTCTTTGAACACCCTCACTTTTCCCAGTTAACGGCTGCCTGGATGCCCATCCTCTATGCCGGAGTCCTCTCCTGCGGAGTGGCCTACACCCTGCAGATCCTCGGTCAGAAGGACATGAATCCCACCGTGGCCTCCCTGATCTTAAGTCTGGAGTCCTGCATCTCCGTTCTGGCCGGGTGGCTGATCCTGGGACAGAAGTTAAAGCCCAGGGAGATGCTGGGCTGCCTGGTCATGTTTGCGGCCATCATCCTGGCCCAGCTGCCTCAAAAGTCCACGAACTAAACAGTCCCCCTCCGGGCAGGCCCGGAGGGGGATTGTTTTTCTATAACAGTTCACTCTTAAAAATCCGGAAGCAGAGGTTCAGGTACAGCCTTTCCTCCGGATCCTCCAGGTTCAGATCTGCCAGCTGGTGGATCCGCTGCATCCGGTTGATAAAGGAACTGCGGTGGATGAACAGAGTACCGGCGGCCCTGACCGCATTCATGTTGGCATTGAGGTAACTGTAGAGCGTCTGCACAAAGGGAGTGTGATGCACCCTGTCATACCCCTTTAAGGTGATCAGGGCCGGATGGCAGATCTGCAGAAAGACCGTATCCCTTCCCCCCAGGGTTACCAGGTA
>CAZJYM010000335.1:0-2849 GCA_964550245.1 uncultured Blautia sp.
GGGGGAGGCGGTATCGGTGTACAAACCTTTCGCGATGTTGTATAATCCTCATATGCAAAAGGTCCCGGCCGGGGAAACCGGGACAGTAAGGAGGAAAAATACCATGAACGAAGTCTTTGAGTTCTTAAAGGAGTGCGGTACCTATTATCTGGCCACCCTTGACGGGGATCAGCCCCATGTGCGGCCCTTCGGCACCATCGACTGCTTTGAGGACAGGCTCTACATCCAGACCGGAAAAGTAAAGGAAGTATCCCGGCAGATGAAGGCAAACCCCAAAATCGAGATCTCCGGCATGGCCCGGGGAAGATGGATCCGTCTCCAGGCGGAAGCGGTGCTGGATGAGCGGGTGGAAGCCCAGGAACACATGCTGGCCTCCTATCCCTCCCTGCAGAGGATGTACAAACCGGGAGACGGAAACACGGAAGTCTTCTATCTCAAAAATGTGACCGCCCGCATCTGTTCCTTTACGGATCCGGAAGAAGTCTACAGGTTCTAAGGGGGAAAAGCCATGAGCGATTACACCATCAACACCAAATGTGTCCAGTCCGGCTATACCCCGGGAAACGGGGAACCCAGACAGATCCCCATCATCCAGTCCACCACCTTCCGCTATTCCACCAGTGAGGACATGGGAAAGCTCTTTGACCTGGAAGCCTCCGGATACTTCTATTCCCGGCTCCAGAACCCTACAAATGATTACGTAGCCGCCAAGATCGCCGATCTGGAGGGAGGAAGCGCCGCCATGCTCACCGCCTCCGGACAGGCCGCCACCTTCTTTGCCCTCTTCAACATCTGTGAGTGCGGAAGCCACATCGTGTCCTCCTCCTCCATCTACGGGGGAACCTACAACCTGATGTCCGTCACCATGAAAAAGATGGGCATCCAGGTCACCTTTGTCTCTCCGGACTGCAGCGAGGAGGAATTAAACGCCGCCTTTCAGGAAAACACCCGGGCCGTCTTCGGGGAGACCATTGCCAATCCGGCTCTGACCGTGCTGGATATTGAAAAGTTTGCCCGGGCCGCCCATGCCCACGGAGTGCCCCTGATCGTGGACAACACCTTCCCCACCCCGGTAAACTGCCGTCCCATCGAGTGGGGAGCCGATATCATCACCCACTCCACCACCAAATATATGGACGGCCACGGGGCCGCCATAGGCGGGGCCATCGTGGATTCCGGAAAGTTTGACTGGATGGCCCATAAGGAAAAGTTCCCGGGGCTTTGTACCCCCGATGACTCCTACCACGGGGTGACCTATGCGGAAAAGTTCGGGAAGGAGGGAGCCTTCATCACCAAGTGCACCTCTCAGCTGATGCGGGACCTGGGTTCCGTTCAGTCCCCGGTCAGCGCCTATCTCTTAAACCTGGGACTTGAATCCCTCCATGTGAGAATGGCCCGCCATGTGGAAAACGGTCAGGCTGTGGCAGAGTTCCTCCAGGATCACCCCAAAGTGGCCTATGTGAACTACTCCGGCCTTCCCGGAAACCCCTACTATGAGATCGCTCAGAAGTACATGCCCAACGGGGGCTGCGGTGTGGTCTCCTTTGAACTTGAAGGCGGACGCCCGGCTGCGGAAACCTTTATGAAGAACCTGAAACTGGCGGCCATCGAAACCCATGTGGCGGACGCCAGAACCTGCTGCCTGAATCCCGCCACCTCCACCCACCGCCAGATGAATGAGGAACAGCTCCAGGCCGCAGGAGTACCTGCAGGACTGGTGCGCATCTCCTGCGGCCTGGAGGACAAACGGGATCTGATCGCCGATCTCTCCCAGGCCCTGGATGCCATCTGATCCCCGATGAGCACACCGGAAGAAATCCTCTCCTACGGGGCGGCGGCCTTTGTCCGTTCTGTATCCGATGACCTGATCTCGGATCTGCTGGATGTCTACAATGTAAAGGATGCTTACCGCATCATGGCGGCGGCCTCCATAAGAGTCATCAGATCCGGCATGACCGGAAAACGCATGGCCGCCGCCTGCCGGACCACCTTTTTGCGAAGCTGTTATCCGGGGATCGGCACCTCCCGGGATGTGTTCCCGAATCTTTTTCAGGCGCTGGGCCTTCACAGTGAAGGAATCAGGGCTTTCCAGAAGATTCTCCTAAGCAAAGTTCCTTCTTCTCATCACCTGATAATAGACTCCGCCCGGATCCAGCAGCCGGAGGACCTCTCCTCCCTCACCTTTAAAACCCCAAAGAAGAAGAGAAGAGGGACCAAAAGCGTCCTCTATGCCTGGGATCTGGAGGAGAGGGAACCCGTCTGTGTCCAGGAGTTTCCGGAAGACGAAGCGGATCTGGATGATTTTCTTCGAAATGCTCCGCTGGTAACCGGCATCGTGATCACCGGTCAGGGACTTTCAGGCGCCTCCCTGAAGTCCGCTTATCCCGGCTTTCACTTCCTCTGCCCTGTAAAACGCAATGACAGGAGGATCAAACGCCTGGGGATTCCGGATTTCTCCAAAACCTTCACCTGCGGAAAGGACCATTTGGCGGGAGGAAAGGCTGCCATCAATAAGGGACGCATTCTGTACGTGTTCGAGTCCGGGGAGGAATCCCAAGTGGAGGCAGACGCCTACATCTCCGAAAGGAAACGAAAACAGGACTTTACCTCGGAAGGATACCGGGAGGCCTCCAAGTTTTTCGGAATCTCCTTCTGGGAATCCGATCTCGACCTGGATCCGGAGACCGTCTGGAGTGCTTCCCACAACCGGCAGCTTCCCGGTCTGGTCTTTAACCGCTTCTGTAATGAGGAGGGGCCGGAAGAACGGGGATTTTCCTTCTCCCTGACGGGATGGGAATTCATCACCTTCCTCTCCTGCCTCCTCACCTGCCGCCTGATCAAAAAGGCCA
>CAZJYM010000336.1:0-2839 GCA_964550245.1 uncultured Blautia sp.
ATGGAAAGAAAAATCTCAGGAAAGGAAATTCACGAGTGGGCCCTGGAATGCGGCTTTGACGACTGCGGAATCGTCTCTTTGGATGCTCTGGGGGGATTTCAGGAGCTCTACGAAAAAAGGATGGATGATGTACCGGCAAGCAGAGGCTTTTATGATGCCATGAAAAGTCTCTGCAATACCAGGGAGCGGTTCCCCTGGGCCAGATCCGCCATGATCCTCATCTTCGACTACGGAAAGTACCGCTATCCAAAGGAACTGCGGGGAAGGTACGCCCGGGCCTTCTTTTTAAACCCGCCTCTTTCCAGCACCCTCTGCTTTGATGTGAAAAAGTTTGAGGAGGGACTGACCAGGCAGGGGATCCGCCTGGACCGGGGATCGGGTCATGACAGCATCGGTCCTCTCCGGTACATTGCGGCCCGGGCAGGTCTGGGGATTATCCGCAAAAACAACTTCTTCTACACCCGGAACGGATCCTACGTGAACCTGCTGGGGTATGTGACCGATCTGGACACCCGGTGGGTGTATGAGCCGGACCTTCCTCCCTGCGGGGAAAAATGCGATCTTTGTCAGAGAGCCTGCAAAACCCATGCCCTGGAAGCGCCATTTACCATGAATCCCCTGAAATGCGTCTCCCTCCTCACCACCTTTGGCAACTGTGAGGTGCCGGAGGGAATGGATCCGGACATGTTTGAGGAATGGGTGTGCGGCTGCGACAACTGCCAGGATGCCTGTCCCTACAACAAAAGACATGACTGGGATCAGGGTCTTCCCTTTCCTGACCTGGAGGAGATCGCACCTTTGATTGTGCCGGAGAACTACGATCATCTCTCCGATGAATTCCTGATTCAGGAGGTGATTTCCAGATCCTGGAACCACCTGAAGGCCAGTCAGGTACCTGCCCTTCGAAAGAACGCCCAAAGATCCAGGAACTTTCAACTCTCCCAGGAGAAAGGAGACAGCTTATGAGATACTATGTGGACGCATCTGCCGCACCGGGAGGAAACGGCAGTGAAAGAGCTCCCTTTAATGCCATTTCCCGGGCGGCAGCTCTCGCCCGGCCCGGTGATGAGGTGCTGGTGTTCCCCGGCATCTACCGGGAGAATGTTCACCCGGCATATGGCGGCACCGAAAGATACCCCATCCGCTACCGCTCAATCGAGCCTTTAAAAGCCGTCATCACGGGGGCGGAGCCTCTCACAGACTGGGAAAACGCCGGAGGGAACCTTTGGAAAGCCCATGTTTCCAACGCCATTTTTACCGAAAGGAATCCCTATACCACCTGTGTGAGCGGAGACTGGTTTCAGAAGGGATACACCGCCCACCTGGGGGATGTGTTCTTAAACGGGAAATCCATGTATGAGGTGACCAGTCTGAAGGAAGTACGAAACCCCAGAGTTAAGACTTCCTCCTGGGATCCGGACTTTTCGGTCTACACCTGGTACTGCGAGCAGGATGCCGCCAACGATGAGACCGTCTTCTACGCCAACTTTCAGGCACTGGATCCCAACACCCAGAATGTGGAGATCACGGTGCGCTCCGCCTGCTTTACTCCCCTCCGGGAGGAAGTGGACTATATCACCCTCTCCGGATTTACGGTGACGGAGGCCGCTACCCAGTGGGCCCCTCCCACCGCTTACCAGGAGGGCATGATCGCTCCCCGCTGGTCCAAAGGCTGGATCATCGAGGACTGTGACATCTCCGAGTCCAAGTGCAGCGGCATCTCTCTGGGAAAATACCTGCAGCGGGACAACGAGAACAAGTGGCTGAACTGGAAGTACAAGGACGGCACCCAGACTCAGCGTGAATGTGTCTGTGAGGCCTGGGCCGACGGCTGGAGCCAGGAGACCGTAGGCAGCCACATCATCCGCCGCTGCAACATCCATGACTGCGGTCAGACGGGGATTGTGGGACACATGGGCGGTATCTTCTCTCTCATCGAGGACAACCACATCCACCACATCAACAACAAACAGAACCTCTCCGGTGCGGAGATCGGAGGCATCAAGATGCATGCCGCCATCGACTGCGTGTTCCGCCACAACCACATCCACCACTGCACCCGGGGCATGTGGCTGGACTGGCAGGCCCAGGGCACCCGGGTCACCGCCAATTTGTTTCACCACAACTGCCTGCCCAATCTGAAAGATGATACTCCTCTAAACCGGGAACTCTTCACCGCCATGGGAGAGGATCTCTTCATCGAGGTCTCCCACGGACCCACCCTGGTGGACAACAACTTCTTCCTCTCCCCCAGAGCAGTGAAGATGCCCTGCCAGGGAGTGGCCATGGTCTACAACCTGATTGCCGGAAGCTTTGTGGCAGTGGGCATCGGCACGGACAACGGCTCCAAAACCAAAAACAGTGCCCGCTACACTCCCTACCACGAACCCCACAGCACGGATATCGCAGGGTTCATGACCTTCCTCCACGGGGATGACCGCTTCTACAACAACATCTTCATCCAGCAGGATCTGCCCAAACCCCTGAAGCTGACCGGGTTTGTGGGAGGACTGCTGCACAACGAATGGGATGACTGCAACTTCACCGTGGGAACCAGCTGCTTTAACCGTTATCCCACCTTTAAGCGGTGGAAAAAGCAGTTTGCGGGATACTGCGGCCAGGGCTCTCCCGCCAGCGACCGCTATTACTCCCACCTGCCCGTATGGTCCAAGGGAAACGTGTATGTAAGCGGGGCGAAGCCCTGGAAGTCGGAGATCGATCCCTGCAGGGTGAAGGAAAAGGTGGAACTGGAGCTGGTGCAGGAGGAGGACGGCTGGTATCTTGTCACCAACCTGTATGATTACCTGATCTGGGTCGGATGTGACGACATGGATTCAGA
>CAZJYM010000337.1:0-2834 GCA_964550245.1 uncultured Blautia sp.
TTGGTGGGACGGATGGGCGTATGGGGAGCCCTTCCCGTGGTGATCACCAGAGCGCCCGCGTCGCAGACCTCCCGGCACTTGCCGCAGCGGGTGCAGTCGAAGTCGTCCACGGTGTGGATGTATCCGGGACGGCCGTCGATGCAGCCGTAGGGACATACGCTTACGCACTTGCCGCAGCCCACACAGGTCCGGGGATCGATGTAGATGTTCACCAGCTTTGTACAGGCTCCGGCGGGGCACTGTTTCCTGCGGATGTGGGTGTTAAACTCCTCCGGGAATTCAGCCTGGGCGGTGAGGGCGATTTTAGCGCTGTTCTGGCCCATGGTGCACACGGTGGAAAAGCACATGGCCTCTCCGATCTCTTTGGTGTAATCCAGGTATTCGGGCTTGCCCCGGCCCTGGGTCATCTCTTTGTGTTCGTATTCCAGCTGCAGGAGACCTTCCCGGCAGAACACACACTTGCCGCAGGAGCGGGCTCTGGAGGCCAAAAGACGTTTCTGAGTTTCGGCCACCACGCAGTCATGGGTTCTAAGCACCTTAATCACGCCGTTTTCGATGCCTGCTTCATCTACAGTTAAATGCGCATCCTTTACGGGATGCATCCGGTAGCCCAGGATCAGGGCCTTGGCGTTGGTGAGATCGGCAAGGTCGGAGATCTTTGTGCCGTCGGGTACTCTTTTTACTTCCCCTCCGTCTACGCTTACATAAACGCCGGGATCGCTGCCTTCCTTCAGGGCATGGGCGAGATCGGCGGCGGTGCAGATGTGAAGGAGAAGGGTGTTCTCGTTTTCACGGACATTGACAAACTCGCACCGGACGGTGATGCCGTACTTTTCCGCCAGGGGAGAAAGCTTACTGGCCAGTTCCGGATGCTCCTCGGGGATGTAGAGAGCTTTATCCTCTGTACCCAGAGCGGAAGCAGCGGCGCAGATTCCTTCCATTACGCTTTCCGGATCGGTCTCCAGGACGGAGAGGAGAACCATGTCGGTATCTGCGTTGTTGAGGGCGGCGGCAACCGCATTTTTGCCCGTGGCAAGAGCTTCCCGGAGACTGTCGGAGAAGTTTCCGCCGGGCAGGCCGGTTTCCCGCAGGTTCAGGTCCAGGATTTTCTGTGCATTTGTATCAGGGTTACACATGTTCTCAGGCCTCCTTCCCGGCAAAGTCGCCCCACACCCGCGGGCGTGAAATCTTAAGTCTCAGGTCGCACTGGAGACATCTGGAGGCTTCCTCCCGGACGCCCTCGCAGGTCAGGCCGTGGTCAAACTGACAGAAGTTGTCTTCCCGGATCTCGGCAGAGTCGATTACCGGTTCTTTCCTTGGCAGTTTTCCAAAGCCGTCCACATGGCCGATCCAGGCAGGAGCATTCTGTTCCGGAGCCAGAGTCTCAGTGATGTCCCCGTCTCCTCCCAGGTAGACGTCGATCTGGCTGGCGGCTTCCCGGCCGGATTCAATGGCCTGGATCACAGATTTGGTGCCGTAGATCACATCCCCGGCGGCAAAGATGCCGGGCACGCTGGTGGACTTGTCCGTATCCATGTCGGCGACGGCGATGGAGTTGGCCCGTCCCAGGGTCAGGCCACAGTCCGGTGTGAGATCGGGTCTCTGACCGGTGGCGAAGATCACGGTATCCGCTTCGATGTGGCTCTCGCTTCCCGGCTCCTTCTTGATGATGGCTCTGCGGTTTTCGTCAAAGGTGAAGGATTCCACGTTCATGAAGTCTACGCCTGTCACATGGTCCTCCCCGGTGATGCGCTCAAAGGTTCTGGCGGGATGGACAAAGATCCCTTCCTCCTGGGCCTGTTCGATCTCCTCGTCGTCGGCGGTCATGGCTTCCCGGGCTTCCAGGCAGGCCAGATGGATCTCCTCTGCGCCCAGCCGCTTCGCGGTTCTGGCGCAGTCAAAGGCCACGTTGCCGCCTCCCAGGACGATGATCCGTTTCCCCATGCCGGTGGGTTCACCCATGGAGGCCTGACGGAGATATTCAATGTTTAAAAGGACTCCGGGCAGATCGTTGCCCGGCATGGAAAGCCTTACCCCGTTGGTGGTGCCCACGGTCATCAGCACCGCATCGTACTCCTTTAAGAGATCCAGGGGTTTGTCCACTTTGGTGTTGCATTCAAACTTCACGCCCTGATCGGCGATGACGCCGGTCTCCGCGTCTACCACCTCTCTGGGGAGACGGTAGGAGGGGATGCCGTAGGAGAGCATGCCGCCCACCTTGGGAAGAGCTTCCTTGACGGTCACGTCGTGGCCCTGCTTGCGCAGGTAGTAGGCTGCGGTAAGTCCGGCAGGACCGCCTCCCACCACGCAGACCTTTTTGCCGGTATCCGGCAGCTGTTTGCCCTTATTCCTCCAGTAAAGCCCGGAATCCCGCTCCGCGGCGGCGCGTTTGATGCCCCGGATGGACATGGCCCGGTTTACCTCGCCTCTCTTGCACTTGAGCTCGCACACATGGGTGCAGATGAGCCCCAACGTGTAGGGGAAGGGTGCCTTTTCCCGGATTACCGCCGTGGCCGCCTCAAAGTTGCCTTCCTTTACAAAGCGGATGTATCTGGGAACATCGGTATGAGCCGGACAGGCGGCCCGGCAGGGAACGATGATGTCTTCCCTTCCGGCTCCCGCAGCCAGGACCTTGTCCCGGATGGTGCCGGTGGGACAGACTTCCGCACAGGCTCCGCAGAAGCGGCAGTCGGAGTCGATGAGCAGCCTGTCGTGCAGGGTGCCCACGTAGGTTTCCATATCCCGTTTGTTGTAGCGCAAAACCTTGACTCCCCGAAGTTCGTTGCAGGCCCGGACGCAGCGTCCGCACAGCACGCAGCGGTTCATGTCGTGGA
>CAZJYM010000338.1:0-2832 GCA_964550245.1 uncultured Blautia sp.
GCGATATTGGGCAGCTGGCCGTTTTCCCTCTGCAGATCCCTCAAATTCTCAAGATAGCGGTAATAGAATAACCTGGTATCACTCTGATAAGTGGCCGTCCTGCAGAATACGTGGGTGTCTCCCGCCCAGCCCATGCGCTCGTTTCTCTGGGGACAGTCCGTAGGGATGCTGATAAAGTTGCAGAGCATGGACCACTTTACATTTTCGATAAAGCGGTTGATCAGGCTGTTGGAGGTGCGAAGTTTCCCTGTCATCTCCCGTACGGAGGAGAGCTGAATCCCCTGTACTTCCTTCGGGGACGGGGGAGTCTGAACACCGGTGATCTCGATATAGCGGAATCCGTGGAAGGTAAACCTGGGGCAATAAGTTTCACCATCCTCATCTCCCCGGAGCAGGTAGCGGTCTATGCTCTCCGCATCCCTGTAATTTTCCGTCAGCAGAGTTCCCGAGAGCTTTTCGTACTCTGGAAGCCGGGGATAAAGCATCTCTCCATAGCGGATCACCGCTTCCTCTCCCGCTCTCCCGTGAAAACGGATACGGGGAACCCCTGCAATCTCCTGTCCCAGATCGTAGATGTACAGACCTTCCCGGGGTTCTGTGACCGAAACAGCGGTCAGTACGGCCGCTTCTCTTACCGGCGCCTGTATTCCGCCCACAATCCTGGTATGGCTGTGGTCCACTCTGGGCCAGGGGGACATGTATCCGGCTGTGATGGGATTGACATAATACTCCTCCATCACATCCGTACCCACAACCACCGGCTTTTTCATCCCTTCGATATGGAATCCCGGAGTAGAGAACTGCTCATAAATGTACGCGTTTCTCCCGTCAAAGTGTTCCCCCTGAAAGAGGCCTGCATACCGGTATGGGCCTTCCCCGTAATAGTCCCACTGTTCCGGATCGGTGACCAGAACCGTCTTCGTTCCATCCTGATAGGTAAGCTCCAGCCTGGCCAGTACGGATTCCTGATCCCCAAAGAAATTGTAGTTGCGAAGCACGTAGGTCTGGGAATCGCACCACCAGCCGGAGGCCAGGGTGATGCCGATGCCGTTTGTACCGGGCTTCAGCAAATCCGTGACATCCCAGGTCTGATACAGGATGTGCCTGTCATACTGAGATAAGCCGGGATTCAGCCAGTCATCCGTTACAGCTTTTCCGTTGATGCGGCAGTCATAAATCCCCCGGGCGGTAATGTAAAGCCTGGCAAAGGACAGGGGCTTATCTTCCGCAACCTCAAAGTCCCTTCGAAACATGGGTAAAGAATATTTCCCGGGATCCCGGACTTTTTGCACTTCCACAGGATTTCCCCGGTCGTCAAAGCCTTCCACCGTCTGCCCGATCTCTACCCTGGCCACTTCCCTTTTGGGGGAGCGGTAATTGTTCACCACGACGGCATCGAAATCAGCCCTGCTTCCCGCTCCCACACAGACTCCAATCTGGCATAGCCTGGGAAAGGTGGTGGTATCCTTCTCTCCCAGGGGATCAAGCTGGCGGGGTTCTACGCTTTTGTAGATGTAGAACTGCTTTTCCACCGCATCCACCAGCACATCGTCTACGTAGGCGAAGGCACAGTCCCCCACCACTTCGATCTTAAGCCGGTGGGTATCATACCGGTTCTCCTCCGTAATGACGGGACCTTCCTCTTTCTTTCCAAAAGGAATTACCGGCACCGATGCCAGGGGCTTATCTGCTGAATCCTCCGGGGAATAGCCCACCCGGTAGATCTCCAGAGAAGCCGGGATGGTGCTCACATCCAAAACGTAGCTGATATAGTTTTCCCCGGAGATGCCGTACTGATTCTTCCTGGAATCCATAAGCCTCTCATCATTGGCTCCAAAGACGATCCCGGCTCGGCCTCCACCCTCATGAATCCGGAGATTTGCGGAAATCACAAAGACTCCCATGGTCTTTGCGCACAGGTACTTTTCCGGGGCTCCCATCCACCTGGCTCCTCCCCAGGCTTCAATTCCCGGATCCAGAAATCCCGTCTCAAACCAGCCCTCTGCACGGCTCTCCCAAAGAACGGTCCCGGTCTCCGGATCCGCTGCCCTTCCCGAAGCCTGCAGACATACGGTCACATAGTAGCGGGTGCAGGGCAGCAGTTCCCGGCCTGCGTACTGGACTCCCCTGCTGCAGTCGGATTCCTGTCTCCCGCTGTCCCACATGTCATCCTGACCGGGAACGGTTCCCACCAGAACCTGAAAGGCTCTCTGCTTCACATCCCTGTATCCGGCAGGAGCTTTCAGTTTCCAGGAAAAGCGGGGGTTTTTACAGTCCAGTCCCAGGGGATTTTCCTGATACTCCGTACAAAGGTCGGAGATCTCCAATACTTTCTCTCCCATCATTCCCCTTCCTTCGTCTTTACGGCATTCATCCGCTCAAACAGTTCCTGCCACTCACTCTCCGGAACATCCGGAAGCATCCGCATCAGTGTCTGCAGGGGTTCTGATTCCATTCCCATATATGTGGGCTTCAGTTCCGCATAAGGGATCTCCTGCTGCCCGGCGCCCATTCCTGCACGGCTTATGAGCGCTTTGATCTTTGGTGCCAGCTTTGCAAGGAAGGCCTTCCCCTCCGGGTGCCTGACCGCATCGCAGATGGGCGTCATGATGCTGTAGGTTCTTTTGACCTCCAGGTATTCATCCTCAACCTTGACGGGATGACGCAGTACGATATCCTCCGCCGAATTCCCGATCTGGATCTCATAGTCTCCTCCGGCCACTCTCCAGTTGTGGGCTTCTGTGTCCCAGTAGGAAAAGTCCCGTTTGCCAAGCTGGAAAGCAACGGTTCTTTCTTCCCCGGGACTTAAGAGCACCTTCTGGAAAGCCTTCA
>CAZJYM010000339.1:0-2807 GCA_964550245.1 uncultured Blautia sp.
AAGCGGAACCCCGCAGGGGTTCCGCTGATAAACGTCCATATTTTTTTCGGGATCATTCTACTACGTACTTGTTTACGACTGCCATCACCTCACTCAGGGTGGTTCCGTCCGCATGGATGTTCAGATCGATGGATTTGGACAGGTCCAGGCTGAAGATGCCCATGATGGATTTTGCATCGATGACGTATCTTCCGGATACCAGATCAAAATCACAGTCGAACTTGCTGATTTCGTTTACAAAGGCCTTTACCTTGTCGATGGAGTTCAGTGAGATTTTAACTGTTTTCATGTATCATTCCTCCCGTTCATTCTCTAAACTCTCTCTTCTCTTTACAGGTTCATCTTACCTGTGCGTCCCGGAAAAGTCAAGAGTCTGCCTGTAAAATTTTGAAATGAAAAAGTTGGAATTGCCGTGAAAATATACAAAGGTTTTAGGAGGAAACGGGATGGGTAAAAAAGTGGCCTTTCACAACCTGGGATGCAAGGTGAACGCCTATGAGACGGAAGCCATGCAGCAGCTTCTGGAGGAGGCCGGGTATACAATCGTGCCCTTTGAGCCGGGAGCCGATATCTATGTGATCAACACCTGCACCGTCACCGGCATTGCGGACCGGAAATCCCGGCAGATGCTGCACCGGGCCAAAAAGATGAACCCCGATGCGGTCGTGGTGGCCGCGGGCTGCTATGCCCAGACCGATGAGGAGGGGCTTTTAAAGGATGAGAGCGTGGACATTATCCTGGGAAACAACCGGAAAGGGGATCTGCTGAAAGTTTTGCGGGCCTACGAAGCCGGGGAAAAACCGGAACCGGAAGTGATTCCCATCCGGGAGACCAGGGAGTATGAAAACCTGTCCATCCATAAGACCACGTCCCATGTGCGGGCCTTTTTAAAGGTTCAGGACGGCTGTGATCAGTTCTGCTCCTACTGCGTCATTCCCCTGGCCAGGGGAAGAGTAAGAAGCAGGGACAGGGAGGATGTGTGCCGGGAGGTGACATCTCTCGCTCAAAACGGCTGCCGGGAAGTGGTGTTAAACGGGATTCACTTAAGTTCCTACGGTCGGGATCTGCCGGGGGAGGAATCTCTTCTCACCCTGATCCGGTCCGTCCAGGAGATCCCCGGCATTGCCCGGATCCGGCTGGGATCCCTGGAACCGGGGATCATCACCGAGGACTTTGTGCGGGGAATTCATGAGCTGGACAAGGTGTGTCCCCACTTTCACCTTTCTTTGCAAAGCGGCTGTGACGACACCCTGAAGCGGATGAACCGGCACTACACTTCGGAGCAGTACGCCGAAAAGTGTGAACTGCTGCGCAGGTACTACGGGAATCCGGCGCTGACCACGGACATCATTGTGGGCTTTCCCGGGGAGAGTGAGGAGGAATTCAAAAGATCCATAGACTTTGTCTCGGGAATCCACTTTTATGAGACCCACGTGTTTAAATACTCCCCCAGAAAGGGCACCCGGGCCGCTTCCATGCCGGATCAGAAGACCGAGGCGGTCAAGGAGGAGCGCAGCCGGGAGATGATTTCCCTTTCTCATCAGCGATCCCTGGAGTACGAAAAAAGTCTGATCGGACGGGAACTGGAGGTGCTCCTGGAGGAGCAGGAGGGAGAGGACCGGATTGTGGGCCACAGCCGGGAGTATGTGAAGGCGGCGGTGCCCGCAGGCGGACCCTGGAAGAGCAATGATCTGGTCACCATCCGGGTGAACCGGGCGGGAGAAAACCGGCTTCTGGAGGGAGAAATTCTGGGGCGGTAGAAAGTTTCCATTGTATTTTCCCCGGAAGTAGTTTAAAATAGATTCTGAATAAAAATAAGGACGTGAGAAAATTATGTCAGAGTCAAGTCTTGGAAATACCCAGTATTTCAGGAAAAAACCGGACCAGGATCTGCAGGTGAAGGAAGTTCTGGAACTGGTGTATGATGCGATGGAGGAGAAGGGATACAATCCCGTAAACCAGATCGTGGGTTATATTATGTCCGGGGATCCCACCTACATCACCAGCCACAAGGGAGCCAGAAGCATGATCATGAAGGTGGAGAGGGACGAGCTTGTGGAGGAGCTTCTTCAGGAATACATCAAGAACCGTTCCTGGGAAGACTGAAAATGCGGATATTGGGACTGGATTACGGATCCAGAACAGTGGGGGTCGCCCTCAGCGATCCCCTGGGACTGACGGCCCAGGCGGTGGAGACCATCTGGCGCAGGGAGGAGAACAAGCTTCGACGCACCCTGGCCAGGATAGAGGAGCTGGTGAAGGAGTACGGGGTATCCCGCATCGTGCTGGGATATCCGAAAAATATGAACAATACCACGGGGGAGCGGGCCGAAAAAACCCGGATATTCCGGGACATGCTGGAAAAGCGCACCGGACTGCCCGTGGTGCTGTGGGATGAGCGGCTGACCACGGTGGCAGCCGGTCGTACGCTGATGGAAGCCAATGTGCGCCGGGAGAACCGGAAGGAGGTTCTGGACCAGGTGGCTGCCATTTTTATTTTGCAGGGATATCTGGATTTCCTCTCCATGCAGAGAGAGGAAAAGCTGGAGGAAACGGATAGAAGCGAAGATGGAAAAGAAAGAATCACAGAAGGGGGAAGGCCCTGAGGGGCAGAAGCTTGCCTTTACCCTGGAGGACGGCAGTACGCAGGAGTTTTATGTGGAGGAGCAGACCCGCATCGGGGGTGTCTCCTATCTTTTGGTGTCCGACTCTCCCGGAGAGGAAGCCAGCGCCTACATCTTAAGGGATGTTTCCCGGGATGAGGATCCCGAGGCCTGCTATGAGATGGTGGAGGACGAAGAGGAAGC
>CAZJYM010000340.1:0-2806 GCA_964550245.1 uncultured Blautia sp.
AGAAAAGATAAGGAAAGAAAAGAATAAGAGCCCCGGGGGAATCCCCGGGGCTCTTATTTCTATTGTTTTTTTGATATCGATTTCTTTGCTTTTAGTCGTTATCTCTGAACCCTTGCACCGGCACCGCCCATGATGGCTTCTACTTCCTTTTTGCTTGCCATGGTGGTGTCGCCGGGTGTAGTCATGGCCAGTGCTCCGTGAGCCGCACCGTAGTTGACGGCGATCTCCGGATCACCGGTGGTCATCAGGCCGTAGATCAGTCCGGAGGCAAAGGAGTCTCCTCCTCCTACCCGGTCCATGATCTCCAGATCCTTGTAGTCCTTGGCCTTGTAGACCTGACCGTCCGCCCAGCAGATGGCGCTCCAGTCGTTGACGGTGGCGGTCTTTACGGTACGAAGAGTGGTTGCCACGGCCTTGAAGTTGGGATAGGTGCTGGCGGCTTCGTTGATCATCTTCTTGTAGCCGTCCAGGTTCAGCTCCTTCAGGCTGGCATCGTTGCCCTCGATCTCAAATCCCAGGCAGGCGGTGAAGTCTTCCTCGTTGCCGATCATCACATCCACGTATTTCGCGATTTCCTTATTGACTTCCTGAGCTTTGGCCTGTCCGCCGATGGCGCTCCACATGGAGGGACGGTAGTTCAGGTCGTAGGAAACCACGGTGCCGTACTTCTTGGCGGCCTTGATGGCGGCCAGTACGGTCTCGCAGGACTGTTCGGAGAGGGCTGCATAGATGCCGCCGGTATGAAGCCAGCGTACGCCCAGCTCTCCAAAGATGTAGTCAAAGTCGAAATCTTCCGGTGTAGCCTTGGAGATGGCGGTGTTGGCACGGTCGGAGCAGCCCAGGGCTCCCCGGATGCCGAAGCCTCTCTCGGTAAAGTTCAGACCGTTTCTGCAGACACGGCCGATTCCGTCTGTTTTCATCCATTTGATCAGAGAAGTGTCCACGCCGCCCTGCATGATGAAGTCTTCCAGAAGCTTGCCCACTTCATTGTCCGCAAAGGCGGTGATCACGGCGGTCTTCAGCCCGAAGCACTTGCGCAGACCACGGATCACGTTGTACTCTCCGCCGCCTTCCCATACCTTGAAGCTTCTGGCTGTGCGGATTCTTCCCTCTCCCGGATCCAGGCGCAGCATGATCTCGCCTAAGGATACGGCATCAAATTTACATTCTTCTGCGGGTTTCAGATTCAAGTTCATACGATCAGTTCTCCTCTCTGATGCTCTTTACCAGAGCCACCGCCTCCGCGGTCATCTCCTGGATCTTATCGAAGGCTCCCGCCTTGATCAGATCACCCTTCACCATCCAGCTTCCGCCGCAGGCGATTACCTTGTTGCATTCCAGATAATCCTTCAGGTTTTTGGCGTTTACACCGCCGGTGGGCATAAACTTCAGCTGGGTGTAGGGAGCGGCGATGGCCTTGATGGTGGAAACACCGCCAAACTGTTCTGCCGGGAAGAATTTCACCACTTCAAGTCCTCTCTTGACGGCCTGAGCAGCCTCGGAGGGAGTGATGATTCCGGGGAATACAGGGATCTGATGTTCCAGGCAGTAGTCTACGATCTCCGGATCGAATCCGGGGCTGACGATGAACTTGGCACCCGCCTTTACGGCCCGGTCCACCTGGGAGATGGTCAGCACGGTTCCGGCGCCTACCAGCATCTCCGGATATGCCTCGCTGATGATGCGGATGGATTCCTCCGCTGCGTCCGTACGGAAGGTTACTTCCGCCACGGGAAGTCCGCCTGCGATTAAGGCTTCTGCCAGGGGTTTGGCATCCTTTGCGTCCTGCAGTACCACTACGGGAACGATGCCCAGGCTGCTGATCTGAGAAGTAATGTTGTTCATAATGACCTCCTTCTGACTGGAGTTTTATATTGTGAAACCACAAATGATCCTCCGGTTCGTATACGGTTATTATACCCTCATTCATTCAGAATGTAAAGAGAGGACTGTGATATTTTTATGAAATTCATTGAACGGGATCCGTTTCTGTGCTATAATACGGCCAGAAAAGTTCCGCATTGTGGAAATGTAAGGATTGTCTTCCGCGAAGGGATCGAAAGCAGGCACAGGAAGGAGAGCATATGTCAAAAGAGGAGGAGAAAAATCCCGTACAGGTGGCGGACCGGCTGTTCGGCATCGTGGAACTGCTGGCCACGGAGGGGGAACTGGGACTCATGACCATCAGCAGCCGTCTGAATCTGAACAAAAGCACGGTGCACAGACTGCTGAACTCTCTGACCTGGATGGGATATGTGAGAAAGAATGAGGAAAACGGCAAATATGAGCTGACCATGAAGCTGGTGGAGCTCTCCGGCCGTCTCATGAACAAAAAGGACGTGGTCCAGATCGTACGGCCCCATCTGCGGGCTTTGATGGAACTCTCCGGAGAGACGGTGCACCTGGTGGAACGGGACGGCTCGGATGTGGTCTACATCGACAAGGTGGAGCCCCTCTCCAATCCCCTGCAGATGGTATCCCGCATCGGCAGCCGGGTGCCCATGTACTGCTCCGGGGTGGGAAAGGCTTTGGCTGCCGAGCTCCACTCCGACGAGGTGGAGGAGATCTGGAAAAACAGTGAAATCATCCGGCGAACCCCCTACACCATTACGGATTATAAGGAATTTTGCCGGAATCTGGCGGAAGTGCGGGAGAGAGGCTATGCCCTGGACAATGAGGAGAACGAATCCGGAGTGCGCTGTGTGGCAGCGGGCCTTCGGGACTACAACGGAAAGGTCCGCTATGCCTTCAGCATCTCGGCTCCCGTGGAGAGAATGTACAACGACCGCATCGCAGAACTTTCCCG
>CAZJYM010000341.1:0-2781 GCA_964550245.1 uncultured Blautia sp.
ATTATAGCAGAGGAAAAGCAAAGTTTCCATCAAAAATTTCTTCCCCGTAAGGGGCTTGGGTACTGATCCCGGGAGGTGCAGCATGATTACCCATTTTGAAACCAGAAGAGAGCCGGTCAAAACGGAACCGGATCCCACAGAGCAGATCATGAGCCGGATCAAGGCAGCTCCCGGTACCTTTGCGGACAGGGAGCTTGACAGCATTCGCAGCAGCCGGTTCACCGAGTATTTACGAGAGCTGATGGAGAAGTATGACTGTTCTCCGGCTCAGCTTATCATCCGCACAAACATGAGCAAACCCTTTGTGTATCAGATCCTGGAGGGAAAGAGGACGCCGGGAAGAGACATGATCCTTCGCATCTGTCTGGCCATCCGGACCGATACGGAGGAGGCCCAGAGACTTCTCACACTGGGAGAGAAGGGAATTCTCTACCCCAAGGTGAAGAGGGATGCAGCCATCCTGTGCTGTATGGAGGCGAAAAAGTCTCTGGAGAATACCAACAACTTTCTCCGGGATCACGGGGAGAAGGAACTGCTGTAAGAAACAACACCGGGAGGAGAGGCCATGAGTAAAGAAATGACCGATGAGGAGAAGAGCTTTGCCCGGATTTACGAAGAGGGGGAACTGCCCCGGAGACTGGCCGGGAAAGTCCGGATCATCTCCTGTCTTTCCTCCCATGAGGACCAGCAGGTGTACCTGCTGGAGGATGGTGAGGGAAGAAGATCCATCCTGAAAGAGGCGGAAGGGGGCCGGATTCCTTTCCTGCAGACGGAGTATGCCAACCTGAACAGGCATCACTTTTCCTTCTTTCCCAGGGTGTATGAATGCTTTGAGGAGGACGGCCGGGAGTATCTCTGGAGGGAACACATCGAGGGAGATACCCTGTATGAGATTGTAGAGCGCTCGGGACCTTACCCGGAGGAGGAGGCGAAACGCCTCCTCCTCCGGCTTTCCAGGATGACAGATCAGCTGCATTCCTGCACGCCGCCCCTGATTCACCGGGACCTTAAACCCCAGAACATTGTTCTCACCCCGGAGGAGAACCTCTTTCTCATTGACATGGATACCGCCAGAGAGTACCGGGAGGACGGGAATTACGACACGGTGTTTGTGGCCACCCGTCAGACCGCCGCTCCGGAACAGTACGGATTCCGCCAGAGTGACTGCCGCACGGATGTGTATGCCCTGGGTGTAATCTACTGTTACCTGCTTACCGGGCTTCTGGATGTGCAGAAGGCCCTGGAGGAGGAAGACATGCTCTCCCCTGCAGCCCGCAAGGTGATTGCCACCTGTACCAGGCTGGATCCGGAGGAGAGATATCAAAACTGTGATGAGCTTGAAAATGCTCTCCTGAATGAAACAGGGGAATCCGAACCACAGCCGGAAACGCCTCGAAAGGAGAGGAAAAAGGGGAAATACATTGCCATTGCAGCCGTTCTTCTGATCATCATCCTGGTGGGTGCAGGACGCTGGATGGTTTACCAGCAGGAAGAAAAGGAGTATCTGTTCTCCTCGGACCTGATCGAGGAGGCAGTCCGTGAGCAGCTGGGCAAGGGGGAAGATGAGATCATTACCAAAAAGGATCTCTTACTGGTCCATCGGCTGTGTATCTGCGGCACCTACATCATGAAGGAATGGGATGAGCACACCCAGTTTGACCAGCACCACTACATCAACTCCCAGGAACGGGAGGAAGAAAACGGCGGTATCTCCACCCTGGAGGACTGTGCCTACATGAAGAACCTGAATATACTGATTCTGGACCGGCAGGCAGTCTCAGACATCTCTCCCCTTAAAGGGCTTCCCCTGGTCAGTGTGAGCTTAAGTGACAATCCCATCTCGGATCTCACTCCCCTGGCCTCCTGTGAAGATCTGGAGGAACTCCACATCGGTGAAACCTATGTGGAGGATCTGGACTGGATTGAAAACTGTGAGAACCTGCAGATCCTGGACATCGGCCATACCCGGGTAAAGGAGATCAGCCCTCTTCTTAAGCTTAACCTGGAAGAACTGGGAATGGTGGACGATCAGATCACAGATCTGGAGGTGCTGGAGCAGCTTCCCCTAAAGAGGCTGTTTTTAAGGTCCAATTCGGAAGAGACAGAGGAGAGAGTGGGAAAGATTAAGACTTTAGAGGAACTCACCATCTATCAGTACCAGTCCACCACTCTGGAACCTCTTCTGGGGCTTAATGATCTGACACTTCTTGATCTCTCCGGAGGGAAAGTGGAGACACTGGAAGGAGTGGAGAACTTCCCCAGGCTGATCAGACTGATTCTCAATGACGCTCCTGTTTCCGATCTCTCACCCATCCGGAACTGCGAGAAGCTTCGGATCCTGACGGTGAGGAAGACCCGGGCCGTGGAGTTTGAGGTGTTGCAGGATCTTCATGAGCTGGATCTGGTGACCTGTGATCCCACTCAGGAACAGGCCATTTACCAGGCTGTGCCGGAACCCTGGTTTACGGTTACGGTGCTCCAATAGGGGGCATTTTTATATCAATAAGCAACATATTTGACAGATTTAAGAAGACTTTGTTGAGCAATGAAATAATTTTGAAATAATTTCTTAAAGTGTGCTTAGCGCAAACCACACAGACAGACAAAGATGGTATACTATGACCCTAAGAGCACAGTGCGCAAGCACTGTGCCATGCACCTTGGAAATTTAAAAAGGAGGGAAAATGTAATGAAACTAAACAAAGTGGGCAAATGCCTGGCAGCATGGACCTTATCTTTGTCCATGGTTCTTGGCAGCGGAGCTTTTATAGTGCCTGCCGC
>CAZJYM010000342.1:0-2763 GCA_964550245.1 uncultured Blautia sp.
GATTGTGATAAGATGATTACAAAGGCTTAAAAAAGCCTGAACTCTTTTGAGAAGAGGATAACAGGATGATTGAACAGGATGGCATTACAAAAATCTTATATGGAGGCGACTACAACCCGGAACAGTGGCCGGAGGAGATCTGGCAGGAGGACATGCGGCTCTTTCATCTGGCCCATGTGAATGTGGTCACCCTCAACGTGTTTGCCTGGGCTTCCCTGCAGCCTGCCGAGGATGTATGGGACTTTTCCAGGCTGGACCGGATCATGGATCTGGTCCGGGACAATGATCTCAAGGTGGTCCTGGCCACCTCCACCGCCGTCCACCCCGCCTGGATGGCCAGAAAGTACCCGGAGGTGCTGCGGGTAAACGAAAACGGGATCCGCAGGAAGTTTGGCAGCCGCCACAACTCCTGCCCCAACAGTCCCGTGTACCGGAAGTATTCGGCGGAGCTGGCGGGAAGGCTTGCCAGCCGGTATAAAGACTATCCCAACCTGGTGGCCTGGCATGTGTCCAACGAATACGGGGGCATGTGCTACTGTGACAACTGTGAGAAGGCCTTCCGGGAATGGCTGAAAGTCAGGTATGGAACTCTGGAAAACCTGAACCAGGCCTGGAATACCTCCTTCTGGAGTCATACCTTCTATGACTGGGAGGAGATCGTGGTGCCGGATCAGCGCTCCGAGGAATTCTACACCCAGGAGGGAAGACTTCGGTCCAACTTTCAGGGGATCTCTCTGGACTACCGGAGATTCATGTCGGAAAGCCTGCAGGAGTGCTGCCGGCTGGAAAAGGAAGCCATCAAAAAAGAGACTCCGGACATCCCGGTGACCACCAACCTGATGGGCTCCTACGGAGGTCTGGACTACCGCCGGTGGGCGAAGGATCTGGATTTCATCTCCTGGGACAACTATCCCCGCTTTAACGCTCCGCCCTGGGAGCCGGCCTTTCACCATGATCTGATGAGAGGATTAAAGCAGGGGAAACCCTTTGCCTTAATGGAACAGACACCCAGTGTGAGCAACTGGCATCCGGCCTGTACCCTGAAGCGTCCCGGTGAAGTGAGAAGGTTAAGCCTTCAGGCCGTGGCTCATGGAAGCGACACGGTCATGTTTTTCCAGATGAGACAGAGCATCGGAGCCTGTGAAAAGCTTCACGGGGCTTTGATCGGACACCGGGGGAATGAAGACACCCGGGTGTTTAAAGAGATGGCCGCTCTGGGAGAAGAAGTGGAACGCCTTGGGGATGCCACGCTGGGAGGAAGAACCCCGGCCCGGGCAGCCCTGGTCTTTGACTGGGAAAACCTCTGGGGCACGGAACTCTCCGCCGGTCCTTCCCTGCTTTTAGACTACCGGGGAGAGGTGATCACCTGGTACCGGGCTTTCTGGGAGAAAAACATTCCCCTGGATGTGATCGGGGTGGAGGATTCCCTGGAACCGTACTCCCTGGTGGTGGCCCCGATGTTGTACATGGTCAAAGGGGATTTTGGAGAAAGGATCTCCCGCTGGGTAAGAGGCGGCGGCTGCTTTGTCACCGGGTACTTTACCGGCTATGTGGAGGAGCATGACCTGATCATGACCGGAGGCTACCCGGGGCCCTTAAAGGAAACCCTGGGGATCTGGGTGGAGGAGGCGGATGCCCTGCCCCCGGATGAAAAGGTGAATTTTACCTTCCAGGGAGAGACGTATCAGGCGGAGATCCTCTGTGACCTGATTCACCTGGAGGGAGCGCAGAGTCTGGGGACTTACCTCAACGAGTTCTATGCCGGCATGCCCTCTGTTACCAAAAACCGGTATGGTAAGGGAAGCGCCTGGTATGTGTCCACCCATTCCAGTCCGGCGTTTTACCGGCAGGTGGTAAATACCCTCTGTGCCCAGACCGGAATCACCGGGGCGGCAGAGTCCTCGGAAAATGTGGAGGTCACGGTACGGACCGGCAAAGGGGGAAAGCACTGCTTTGTCTTAAACCACGGAAAGGTGGAGGGCGTGTGTACCATCCAGGAGGATCTTCAGGATCTGTTCTCCGGAGCTTCCTATCAGGCAGGAGAGACCATTTCCATCGCCCCGGGGGATGTAAGAATCTTTTCAGTGAAACAGTAAAGTAAATTTAACAGGAGGAAAAAGACATGAAAATCGCACTGATCAATGAGAACAGCCAGGCCGCCAAGAACGGCATGATTGAGAAGGCCCTGAAGAAGGTTGTGGAGCCCATGGGCCATGAGGTGGTAAACTACGGCATGTATACGGCCGAGGATGAGTGCCAGCTGACCTACGTGCAGGAGGGCATCCTGGCATCGGTACTGTTAAATTCCGGAGCCGTGGACTATGTGATCACCGGCTGCGGAACGGGAGAGGGAGCCATGCTGGCCTGCAATTCCTTCCCGGGTGTGATCTGCGGACACGTGGAGGATCCCCTGGATGCCTACACCTTCTCCCAGATCAATGCCGGCAATGCGGTGGCCATTCCCTTCGCCAAGGGCTTCGGCTGGGGCGGAGATCTGAACCTGGAATACATCTTTGAGAAGCTCTTCTGTGAGGAGCCGGGACAGGGCTATCCCAAAGAGAGGGCCGTTCCCGAGCAGAGAAACAAAAAGATCCTGGATGAGGTGCAGAAGGTGACCTACACGGATCTGCCCACCATCTTAAAAGGTCTGGACAGGGATCTGGTAAAGGGAGCTTTATCCGGTGAGCACTTTAAGGAGTACTTCTTTAAGGACTGCAAGTGCCCGAAGATCCGGGAAGCGGTTGAGGAGATCCTGGCTTAAAG
>CAZJYM010000343.1:0-2748 GCA_964550245.1 uncultured Blautia sp.
GATAAGCCTCCGAAAAGGTCCACCAGACCCCGGTCCGGATGGGCGGCCATGGCATTGATGGTAAAGTCCCGCCGGGCCAGATCCTCTTCCAGGCTGGAGGTGAAGGTCACCTCTTTGGGATGACGGCAGTCCTCATAGACTCCGTCGATGCGGTAGGTGGTCACCTCACAGCTCTCCTTCCCCATCAGCACCGTGACGGTGCCGTGGCGGATTCCCGTGTCCACCGTTCTGGGAAAGAGAGCCTTTACCTCCTCCGGGGAAGCGGAGGTGGTAATGTCCCAGTCGCTGGGTGTCCGTCCCAGAAGCAGATCCCGGACGCATCCCCCCACCACATAGGCCTCATGGCCCTGCTGCTCCAGTGTTCTGATGATACGCTCCGCGTGGGAGGGGATTGGAAGTTTCATGCCGCATCCTTTCTATATAAATATAATAATCAGTAGGCCCGTCCCCAGTAAACCATCTTTTTGGCAGGCTTTCCGCAGCACACGCACACATCCCCCACATGCTCCTGCTTAAAGGGAATGCAGCGGGATGTGGCCTGCACATCCTCCTTAATTTTGTCCTCACAGGCCTGGTCTCCGCACCACATGGCCTTTACAAAGCCGGGCCTGTTCTCGATGGTATCCTTGAACTCCTCATAGTTTGTGGCAGTGTAGGTGTGGGACTCCAGGTGAGCTTTGGCCCTGGTAAACATGTCCTTCTGGATGGAATCCAGGATCTCCACGGCCTTTTCTCCCAGCTCCTCAAACTTCACCACCGTCTTTTCCCGGGTATCTCTGCGGCAGATCACCGCCTGTCCCTGTTCCAGATCTTTGGGTCCGCACTCCACCCGGATGGGAATGCCCCGCATCTCCTGCTCGGAAAACTTAAATCCCGGGCTCTTGTCCGTATCGTCCACCTTCACCCGGATTCCCGCATCGGAGAGGATCTTTTTCAACTCCTCCGCTTTCTCCAGGACTCCTTCCTTCCTCTGCTGGATGGGAATCACCACCGCCTGCACGGGAGCTATCCTGGGAGGAAGAACCAGACCGCTGTCATCCCCGTGAACCATGATCAATGCCCCGATCATCCGGGTGGTCATGCCCCAGGAGGTCTGGTGCACGTACTGGAGCTTGTTGTCCGCATCCGTATACTGGATTCCGAAGGCTTTGGCAAAGCCGTCCCCGAAGTTGTGGCTGGTTCCGCACTGCAGGGCTTTTCCGTCATGCATGAGGGCTTCAATGGTGTAAGTGGCCTCTGCCCCGGAAAACTTCTCCTTATCGGTCTTCTGTCCCCGGATCACCGGAATGGACATCACCTCCTCACAGAAATCCGCATACACGTTCAGCATGAGAATGGTTCTCTCCTGGGCTTCCTCTGCGGTGGCATGGGCGGTGTGGCCCTCCTGCCAGAGAAACTCTCTGGAGCGGAGGAAGGGACGGGTGGTCTTTTCCCAGCGCACCACGGAGCACCACTGGTTGTACAGTTTGGGCAGATCCCTGTGGGAGTGGATTTCCTTCTGATAAAAGTCGCAGAACAGGGTTTCCGAGGTGGGCCGCACACAGAGCCTCTCCTGCAGGGGTTCCATCCCTCCGGTGGTCACCCAGGCCACCTCCGGGGCAAAGCCCTCCACATGGTCCTTCTCCTTCTGGAGAAGAGATTCCGGGATAAAGAGAGGCATGTACACGTTTTCCACTCCCGTCTCCTTAAACCGTCTGTCCAGCTCCTTCTGGATGTTCTCCCAGAGGGCATATCCCGCCGGCTTGATGGCCATACAGCCCTTCACGCTGGTATACCCGCACAGTTCCGCCTTTTTCACCACGTCGGTATACCACTGGGCAAAATCCTCGTCCATGGAAGTGATGGCTTCCACCAGTTTCTTTTCCTTTGCCATGATGTCGTTCTCCTTTTTTAACTAAACGCGTCGGTTCCCTCACAAAAAAAGAAGCCTCCCCGTCCCCTCAAAGGGACCGAAAGGCTTCGGCTCTTCTTCGGAAACCCGGATCACGCCGCTTTTCGCCAACTATTTCTGCCTGGATTTCTACCGGTTCCATTCTATTAGAAAAACCGGGGTGTGTCAAGAACTTTTATGATTACAGCATCAAAAGCCTGATCCCACGGTGTGCTCGCACGCCGGTGGGATCATGGCTTATTGATGCGCCCCAACATGAGGAAGAAGCGGGGCAGGGGTCCCGTGAATTCCGAATGTTGGGAGGATTGCGGGAGCTGCGAAGCAGCGAAGCAATCCGTAATTATCTACACTCAATTATAGTTACAGCATCAAAAGCGAAGCACTTCGTACACCGCCGGAGCCTTTAAAAGCCCCACAGGTTTTACCTGATACTCATAAGACCAGGCAGCACCGGAGGTTTTCCAGGCCCGGGGACCGAACCAGTCTTCAGTCTGATTGCAGTTGTGAAGGGTTCCAAAGGTATTGATCCGATTCCCGTAAACCACCAGTTCCAGCAGGTGTTCTCCCCCAGGAAGATCCGGGATCTCCAGTCTGTAGGGAGAAAAGGCAATGATTCCCCTCTCCTTTCCGTCCACCAGCACTTTGATCAGAGGTGCCCGAAACATGGTCTCCTCCACCACCAGGGGTGCACCGGTACTCGTAAAGGGAATCCGGTAAGTCACATTTCCCCCGTAGAAGGGATATCCCTGCCGGGTGAGATCGGAAAAGGCCAGACTGCGGCGGGGAGGTTTTAATACTGTCCTCCTCCCGCTAAGTTCAACCGTGAAATCCCCCAGCACAAACATGGCTTCCAGGTT
>CAZJYM010000344.1:0-2734 GCA_964550245.1 uncultured Blautia sp.
CCCGGGAGAGGAGAGCCCTGTAAAAAAGTCTTTTTCGGTGCATTTTTTCAGAATCTTCTTTACAGATCATGCAGGTATACCTTACAATACCATTATAATAATCATAGGGAGGTCAAGAAATGACTGCACATTCGGAAGCTGCCTCTACGATCCTTTCCACCCTTCAGACCGACCTGAAGTCCGGTCTGAAGGAAGAGCAGGTCAGAGAGAAGAGGGAGCGGTACGGTGAGAACAGGCTGAAGGAAAAGAAGAAGAAGACAAATCTCCAGCGGTTTGCGGAACAGTTCAAGGATGTGATGATCCTGATCCTCATTGCCGCTGCGGTTGTCTCCTTTGTGATCGCCTGTGTGGAGGGGGATCCGAAGGAATTCTTTGAGCCTTTCCTGATTCTGCTGATCGTGGTCTTAAACGCCATCATGGGGGTGATTCAGGAGAGCCGGGCGGAAAAGGCCATGGATGCCTTAAAAAGCCTGTCCGCACCCCATGCCAGGGTGCTGCGGGAGGGAGAGAAAAAGATCATTGACGCGGCGGAACTGGTTCCGGGGGATATCATCTTTCTGGAAGCGGGAGACTTTGTGCCCGCCGATGCCAGACTGATCCGAAGCGTCAGCCTGAAAAGCGAGGAATCGGCTCTTACCGGGGAATCCCTTCCGTCTGAAAAGGATGCGGAAGCGGCCGTAGCGGAAAAGGCTCCCCTGGGAGACCGGACAAACATGGTTTTCTCCGGCTGCTCCATCACTTACGGCACCGCCACGGCAGTGGTTACGGCTACCGGCATGGACACGGAGATGGGCAAGATTGCCAACATGCTGGACAGCGAGGAGGAGGGACAGACTCCCCTGCAGCAGAAACTGGCCCAGCTGGGGAAGTATCTGGGCATCATGGCCCTGGCGGCCTGTGCCGTGATCTTTGTGGTGGGTCTTATGAGCGGGATCTCTCCCATTGAGATCTTCATGACGGCGGTTTCCCTGGCGGTATCCGCCATACCGGAGGGTCTTCCCGCCATCGTCACCATCGTGCTCTCCATCGGAGTGCAGCGGATGGCGAAGAAAAACGCCATTATCCGCCGCCTGCCGGCGGTGGAAACTCTGGGAGGAGCCTCCGTCATCTGTTCGGATAAGACGGGAACCCTGACCCAGAACCGGATGACTCTGGTAAAGGCATATGTGGACGGGACAGATCATCCCGAGGACATCACCACCGACAACTCAGAGGCTGTAAAGAAGCTGCTGGTCTGCGGCACCCTCTGCAGCGACGGCAGCGTAGTCTTTCACGGTGAGGAGGAAGTGCACATCGGGGATCCCACCGAGACGGCTATTGTCTACGCGGCTCATCGAAACGGCATGCCCAAAGATGCATTGAATCATCAGTATCCCCGTCTGGCGGAGATTCCCTTTGACTCCGACCGGAAGCTGATGACCACCGTAAACCGCATGGACGGGAAAAACATCGTGATTGTAAAGGGAGCCTTTGATGTGATGGCTTCCAGATGCACGGCCGGGGACTTAAAGAAAGCCGCAAAAATCAATGAAGAGATGAGCAAAAACGCTCTGCGGGTTCTGGCCGTGGGATACAAAGAGATTCAATCCGTTCCCGAAGAACCCTCCCCGGAAGTGCTGGAGCGGGATCTCACCTTCCTGGGTCTTGTAGGCATGATCGATCCGCCCAGACCCGAGGCCAAAGTGGCTGTTGCCACCTGTCGTCGGGCCGGCATCAAGCCGGTGATGATTACCGGGGACCATGTGGTCACGGCTTCTGCCATTGCCAGAGAGCTGGGCATCATGCTGGAGGGGGACAGAGCCATCACCGGTCCGGAACTGGATGCCATGACAGATGGGGAACTGGACCAGTGCGTGGAGAACATCGCGGTTTATGCCCGGGTATCCCCTGAAAACAAGATCCGCATCGTCAAGGCCTGGCAGCGGAAGGGGCAGGTTGTGTCCATGACCGGTGACGGCGTCAACGATGCCCCGGCCCTAAAGGCGGCGGATATCGGCTGCGCCATGGGAATCACCGGCACCGATGTGGCCAAGGGCGCAGCCGATATGACTCTCACCGACGACAACTTCTCCACCATCGTGGATGCGGTCAGGGAGGGCCGGGGCATCTACGACAACATCAAAAAGGTGGTGGGATACCTCTTGGGCACCAACATCGGAGAAGTCATCACCGTGTTTGTGGCCATGCTGATCTGGAGAAAGTCTCCTCTGGTCTCCATGCAGCTTCTGTGGATCAACCTGATCACCGACAGCCTGCCGGCCATTGCTCTGGGCATGGAGCCGGTGGAAAAGGATGTGATGGACCGGAAGCCCAAACCCAAGGATGAAGGGCTCTTCGCCCACGGCTTCGGGGTGAGGATCATTCTGCAGGGCTTTATGTTCGGCGCACTCTCTCTGATCGCCTATTATCTGGGAACAACTCTGAGCGGATCCGATGCGGGCGGTCAGACACTGGCCTTCATGGTGCTGGCCCTCTCCCAGGTGGTGCAGGCCTTCAACATGCGATCTGAACACTCCCTGTTCTCCATCGGGGTTTTCACCAACCGCAACCTGAACATGGCCTCCCTGGTATCCGTTCTTCTGATGTGCCTGGTGCTCTTTACCCCGGTGCGCACCGCTTTCGGCCTGATCAGCCTTTCGGGACAGCTCTATCTCATTGGTCTGGCCCTGATCTTCATCCCCCTGGCGGTGATGGAGTTTTCCAAGGCTTTTGGGCTTATTAAACACGGGAAATA
>CAZJYM010000345.1:0-2704 GCA_964550245.1 uncultured Blautia sp.
TGTTTGTACTGCTGCTGTTTTTGAACGTGGAAAAGGATCTGCCGAAGGAGCAGGCAGAGATTGCAGCCAGAAGAGGTGAAAACAGATGAAAGCCATTGGACTGAAAACCGAGTATCTCAATGATCCCAGAGGCATCGACATCCCCCATCCCAGGCTTTTCTGGAACTGTGAGGGCGGAATCCGCCAAACAGCTTATGAAATTAAGGCGGAGCGCTGGGACAGCGGAAAAGTGGAGAGTGCTTCTATGGAGGCAGTTTACCCCCTGGAGTTAAAGAGCCGGGAAGAAGTTCACTGGAAGATCCGGCTCTGGGATGAGACTGGAGAAGCAGGTCCCTGGAGTGAGGCCTGCTTTGAGATGGGGCTTCTATATCCCAATGACTGGAATGCCAGGTGGATCAGCGGCCATTACAGGGTAGAAAAGGGAAAGCGTTATCCCGTGGACTGCTTCCGTAAGTCTTTCCGGGTAAAGGATGTGGCAAAGGCCCGCCTCTATGTGACGGCCTGCGGCCTTTACGAGGGAGAGATTAACGGAAAGAGAGTGGGAGACTTTGTTCTGGCTCCCGGACACACGGACTACAAAAAGCGCATCCAGTACCAGACCTACGATGTGACCGGTCTTTTACGGGAAGGCAGGAATGTACTCACATTCCAGCTGGCGGACGGATGGTACAGGGGAAGCTGCGGAGCCTGGGGACTGACCAACCAGTACGGCACACAGACAAAACTGCTGGCCCAGCTGGAGATTACGGACAGCTCCGGATCCACTACAGTCATCGCTACGGACGAAACCTGGAGATGGTCCAATGACGGTCCCATCCGCTTTGTGGACAACAAGGACGGGGAAGTGGTGGATGCCAGCAGGACCCCCACCTATGGCGGCCGGGCAAAGACTGCGTCCTGTTCCGTGGTTCCCACAGCCTCCAACAACGTACCCGTCACCGAACACGAAACCTTCACTCCCAAAGTTATCACCACACCCTCCGGAAAGACCATTCTGGACTTTGGCCAGAACATGGCCGGTTATGTCCGATTTACTCTGACTGCCAGACGGGGCCAGACCGTAAAGCTCCGCTTTGGAGAGATGCTGGACAAGGACGGGGAGTTTACCCAGGCAAACATCCAGTGCAGCAGCAAAAAGAAAACCACTCCTCTCCAGCAGGTGGTCTACACCTGTAAGGAAGGAGTCAACGAATACAAAACAAGGTTTGCCATCTTCGGTTTCCAGTACGTACTTGTGGAAACGGATGTTCCCTTCAAACCGGAGGACTTTACCGCCATCGCCGTTTACTCAGACCTGGAAGCAACTTCCGACTTTGATTCCTCCAACCCCCTTCTCAACCGGTTTTACCGGAACACCCTCTGGAGCATGAAAAACAACTCCGCAGACGTACCCACCGACTGTCCCACCCGGGAGCGCCACGGCTGGACCGGGGACTCCCAGATCTTCTGTGTGACGGCCAACTACCTGACAAACGGCATGCCCTTCTACCGCAAACACATCCGGGACATGACCGACTGGCAGAGAAAGGACGGGGCTTTCCCCCAGATCGCTCCCGCCGGAGGGGTGGATTTCTACATGGACACCATGAACGGCTCCGTGGGCTGGGCGGATGCGGGCGTGTTAATCCCTTACAGACTCTGGAAGATGTACGGAGATAAGCAGATCCTGGAAGAGAACTATGATGCCATGGCCCGCTATGCCCGGTTTATGGCCAAAAGGTGCGGGAAATTGGGGCTTTTTGCCAGACCATTGGGTCTCAAGGGACCTGACAGAAAGTACGCCGTAAATGCAGGACAGTCCTATGGTGAATGGGCGGAACCCGCCGATGTGTATCCCAACAAATGGACCGACATGGTTTCTCCCCACCCGGAGGTTTCTACCGCATACACCTCTTTCATCATGGGCATTATGGCTGAGATTGCAGAAGAGCTTGGAAAAACAGAAGATCTGGCTTTTTACCGGAAGTACCGGGACGGCTCCAGGAAAGCCTATCAGGAACTGGTATCCACGAAGGAGTACAGCCTCAATACCGACCGGCAGGCCAGACTGGTACGCCCCCTGTACATGAATCTCCTGACCGAAAAGCAGACCCGGTATGCCAGAAAACGACTTATCCAGGCCATGAAGCACTACAACTGGAGAGTGGGCACCGGTTTTCTCTCCACACCCCTGATCCTCTACGTGCTCTCAGAC
Source organism: uncultured Blautia sp. (assembly GCA_964550245.1). Classification (GTDB taxonomy): domain Bacteria; phylum Bacillota; class Clostridia; order Lachnospirales; family Lachnospiraceae; genus Blautia_A. The sequence continues at coordinate 2,195 of CAZJYM010000345.1, forward strand.
ATCAGTCTGGAAGCCGCCTACCGGCTGCTGGAAAACGAGGAGATGCCCGGCTGGCTCTACATGCCCAAAGCCGGAGCCACCACCATCTGGGAGTCCTGGGAGGGAACCTCCGCTCAGGGAGGCATCGCTTCTCTGGATCACTACTCCAAGGGAGCCTGTATGGAATGGGTGTTCTCCGTCATGTGCGGGGTGAAGGTAGACGGAGAGAATCACTTCACCATTGCTCCCAGGCCCGGCGGACACTTTACCCATGCTGCCTTCTCCTACAGAAGCATCTACGGAACCGTTAAGAGCCGGTGGGAGCGCAGGGACGGCAAAACCCTCTACACGGTCTCCATCCCCTCCAACTGTACCGCAGCAATCCGTCTGCCGGGGATGGAGACCGTGACCGTGGGCGCCGGAACCTTTTCCGCGGAGATCTGAGATGGATGGAAGGAAACTTGCCGGAAAGAGAGAAAAGACCGTGGTCAATCCCTGCCTTCCCCTCTGGGAACACGTCCCGGACGGAGA
>CAZJYM010000346.1:0-2696 GCA_964550245.1 uncultured Blautia sp.
ATGGGAGAGAGCTGATAAACCCCATAGGGAGCCGCATAGTTGCGGCTGAAGCTCTTGGCCTCCGCAAACAGGGGATCGTAGGCCAGCCCGTTGATCTCCGTCCATCCGTGGGCATCGTTTACATGGCTGTCGGTGCACATGTAGACCTCGTCGTATCCCAATACATAGGCCATGTAGGCAAAGGCGGCCCCGTCGGAGATGCAGTTTCCGCTGCCTTTGAGGAAGTGGTCGTTGGCAAAGGTAGCCGGCCAGCCCTCAAACTCGCTGAAAGGCCTGTGGGTGGCATAGGGCTTGGAGATCACCCAGCGGAAGCAGGTGTAGAGCTTATCGGACTGACTCATGTCCGGGGTGGTGATCTGGGCTACAATCGCTCTGGCCCTGTCCAGGGTTTCCTGGTTTAAGACCTCCGCCTGACTGAGCGGCTCGTTGTTGGCGTCGTAGTAGATCCCGGCGTTTTCATCCTTTCTCTTTATCATGGATCCGTCTTCCGCCATGGTATAGGTAACCCCGTTCACCGTAAAGGTTCCCGTGGCCATATATCCGCTGCTGGTAAAGTAGTAGTACTTTCCGGCAATCTTCGTGAGTCCTTTGGCCCGGATCCCGGTGTAGCTGAAGTAGGTCTTCCCCTTGGGGAAGGTCTTCCATCCCTTGTACATGGCTCCGGTCTCATCCACGTAGTAGGCCTTGCCGTCCAGGGTGATCACCTTGTTTTTGATCACCACGCCGTGGCTGTTGACCCGGTATGTCTTCCCGTTGGAGCGGACCCAGGTGCTTTTGGCCATCACTCCGTAGCGGTTAAAGTAGTACTGTTTATCCCCGATCTTCTGGAGACCCTTTAAGAATTCCCCGTTCTTCCGGTATTTCTTTTTCCCATTTGCCAGCTTCACCCAGCCGTCTTCCTCCGAGTCCTCGTCCGCATCCCGACGTACGATGGTCTCGATCTCCGGATCAGCCTCCACAGTTTCCGGAATCGTCACCGGGCCCAGTGCCAGAGCGCCGATCAGAAGAACTGCGGCCAGGTGCATGTGTTTTTGCATAATTATTCCTCCTCGTAATTCACCCACTGTTGATCATTTGCATGGTTAATTATAATCCTGCAATCCTGAAAAATCAACCGTCCAATGCGGATGATCCCGGCATCAAAACCCCGGTTATTTTTTCCCCCGGATAACTTCCGAGACGGGTCCCCTTACATTTTTATTCAATCCTTTGGCAAAAGCCCGGATCCGGTACTCCACCACCTGTCCCGCCACAGGCTCCAGATCCGTCATGGCCAGTCTGCCGGGCCTGGTGACGGTGCGGATCTTCTTCCAGCCGCTGCCTACCCGGCGCTGGATAATGTAACCATCAGCACCCTCTACCGGCTCCCAGGTAAGCTTGATTCCCGCCTTTACCGAGTAGATGCCGGTAAAGACAGGAGCTGCCGGCAGGGGAACCGCCGTCTTTCCGGTGGTGCTGAAGCTGCTGACCTCATCCCCCTTGACGGCTCTTACCGTGTAGCGGTAGCGGACGCCGGGAACCAGGCTGTCGGACGTATGGGTGTATTCCGTGCCGGTGATGCCCTTTTCCGCCGGGTACCATCCCTTCGTAGTGCTTCCTTTATAATAGACATTATAGCTCTCCGCTCCTTCCACCGGATCCCAGGTCACATGGATGCTGTGCGTTCCTGCTCTTTTGGCGGAGGTCACGTTGGGAACGGCCAGAACCGGTTTGGGATCCGTCACCGTGATGGTAAAGGTGGCCAGGTCCTGAGGAGAACCTTTGGCCCGGGCGGAAATCACCGCAGTTCCGGCTCCTGCTGCATGGACGGCTCCGGTTTCCGTAATGGTACACACATTTGTATCCGAGCTTGCCAGATCCAGAGCGGATCCCTTCACATCCGTGTGGGCAAAGGTGTTGTTGATCCGCACCGTCAGTTCCTGATCCGCTCCCACTTCCATGGAGGCCTCCCCCAGGATCTGATAGGTGGGAATGTCCGGACCGGAAAGGAGGGTTACATCCACATCATAGGTGACAAGAGCGTTTTCATACTGAGCCGGATCCGCCGGATTCAGGGTTCCGGATCCAAAGGCCTGCACCCAGTAGCGGACGCCGTTTACATCCACGGCTCCCAAACCCACGGCGGTATACCAGTCGGTGAGGATGTGGGCCCGGTGTCCCTCGGAATTCATCCATGCAGTCATGGCCGCCTCCGGGGTTCTGTATCCGGCTGCGATGTTCTCCCCGAACATCTTTTCGGGCAAGGCCGTATTGTACAACTCTCCGGAAGGTCTCACATGTTTGAAATAGAGGGAGAGTTCCGAAGCCCGCAGCATGGCGGCCGAGAGAAGGTCGGCATCCATCTGCAGCGGGGCTAATCCTGCGCTTTCCCTTTCCTTATTAATAAGATCCAGTTCTGCAAAGGCATCGGTGTAGCTACAGGAAGCGCTTACCGCAATCTTACCCGTCTGCCCTGCCGGATCTGTAAGAAGTACTGTCCTGGCTGGTTCTCTCACCACCGCATCCCCTAAGTTCCCCCCGGAGGCGGAAACGGCTGTGGAGGACAAAAGGGCCAGAAGTACACCCAGGAACAGGCCTTTCCACTTTTTTGTCATATGCTGGAATTCCTCCTTTACATTTCATAAGGAAAGTATACCCCTATTTTCCCAAGATTTCAGGAACAGATATGACAGAAATGCTTCCTTTCCTGCCCCTTT
>CAZJYM010000347.1:0-2652 GCA_964550245.1 uncultured Blautia sp.
CGGAGGGAAGCTTAAATGTGGAGAGCCTCTACGTGGCCAGGATGGGATCCATCTACGATTAAATAAGAACAGACAGGCGGCCGCAGATCCCTGCGGCCGCCTGTTTTTTCAGGGGAATCCTTAAATTTTCTCCGGGGGACTTGTAAAAGGGGGCATTTTGGGATAAAATAGGGAAATCAGAAAGCATGCACTGTAAAATTTCATCAAATCAGATCATTGCACGACGATTTGACCGAATTTAAGCTAATGGCAGAAAGGGACAGATTATGAACTGGGACAGTGTGGCTATTGTGAAAAAAATGCATTATGTTTTGAATATGCGACCTGTTTTAAATAAAAATGCCCTGTTCAGCGACGGAACGGAGTACTACAGGACTCCCATGGAGCCGGAAGCGGGAGAGGACATGACCATCCGCTTCCGTACCCAGAAGAACAACGTGGATGCAGTCTACCTGGTCCACGGCGATCAGAAGTACAAGATGGACAGAGCCAGAACCTCCGGCAGCTTTGATTACTATGAGTTTACCCTTCCCATGACGGAGGAGGTGTTCCGGTATCACTTTGAGATCCGCTACGGCATGGTTACCTGTTACTTCAGCTGTGCGGGGGTGACTGCGGAACAGAGACCCGCCCGCAGCTACGACTTTGAGGTCTATCCCGGGTATCACACCCCGGACTGGGCCAAAGGGGCGGTGATGTATCAGATCTTTGTGGACCGGTTTTGTAACGGGGATCCGGATAACGATGTGGAGACGGGAGAGTACTACTATCTGGGAGATGTGAGCCGGAGAGTGACGGACTGGAACAAGCCTCCGGCAGCCATGGGAGTCCGGGAGTTTTACGGAGGGGATCTCCAGGGGATCTGGGACAAACTGGATTACCTCCAGGACCTGGGGGTGGAGGTGATCTACCTGAATCCGGTCTTTGTCTCCCCCAGCAACCACAAATACGACACCCAGGACTACGACTATGTGGATCCCCATTACGGAAAGATTGTAAAAGACACGGAGGGCGGACTTCTGGAAAAGGGGGATAAGGACAACTCCCATGCGGAGAAATACATCCGCCGGGTGACGGACCGGGAAAACCTGGAAGCCAGCAATGCCTTTTTCATCTCCCTGGTGGAGGAGATCCACAGACGGGGCATGCGCATCATCCTGGACGGAGTGTTCAATCACTGCGGCTCCTTTCACAAGTGGATGGACCGGGAACGGATCTACGAGAATCAGCCCGGGTATGAGAAAGGAGCTTATATCTCCAGGGACAGTCCCTACCGGAACTACTTTCTCTTTTCCAAAGAGGATCAGTGGCCCTGCAATACCTCCTATGAGGGATGGTGGACCCATGAGACGCTGCCCAAGCTAAACTACGAGGGGGATCGGGCCCTGTGCGATGAGGTGCTGAAAATCGCCGCCCGATGGGTTTCTCCTCCCTTTAACGTGGACGGGTGGAGGCTGGATGTGGCCGCCGATCTGGGACACAGCAACGCCTTTAATCACCAGTTCTGGAAGAAGTTCCGGAAGGTGGTAAAGGAGGCCAATCCCAATGCGGTGATCCTGGCAGAGCACTACGGAAACCCGGAAGGGTGGCTTCAGGGGGATGAGTGGGATACGGTGATGAACTACGACGCCTTCATGGAGCCGGTCACCTGGTTTCTCACCGGCATGGAAAAGCACAGCGATGAGTACAGACCGGATCTCTACGGCAACAGCGACGTGTTCATCAACTCCATGAAGATTCACATGCGCTCCCTGCACATGTCGGCCCTGTACACGGCCATGAACGAACTGTCCAACCACGATCACTCCCGGTTCCTCACCAGAACCAGCCACCGGGTGGGAAGAGTGGCCACCGCCGGATCCGAGGCGGCCAGACAGGGGATCAATGTGGCGGTGATGCGGGAGGCCACGGCTATCTTGCTGACCTGGCCCGGCTCTCCCACCATCTACTACGGGGATGAGGCGGGAGTCTGCGGCTTTACCGATCCGGACAGCCGGAGAACCTATCCCTGGGGACAGGAGGATCATCTGCTGATCGAGTTCCATAAGAGGATGATCGCCATGCGAAAGAAGTATCCCATCCTTCGAAACGGGTCTTTGCAGTTTGTGTGGAACGACTACCAGGGAATCTGTTATGGAAGGTTCTCCCATGAGGAACAGATCCTGGTGATCATCAACAACCAGAATGAATCCCGGATTGCGGACATAGAAGCCTGGAGGACAGGGGTGAGCAGATCCCGGGATACCATCTTTACCAGGATCATGTTTTCATACATGAACGGCTTTACGGAGGCCCCGGACCGGATGAGAGCCAAGGCCGGGGTGCTGAAGGTGAACATGCCCAGCTACAGTGTGATGATTCTCCATCACATAAATTGAAAACAGAAGGAAGAAGAAGCCCGGCTGCCCTGTTTTTCGGGGGCCTCCGGGGTTTTCTTTCGTTTACGGAGCAAAAAGGGATTGCATTTTTTGGAAATTTCGTGTATGATGATAGAAAATGAAAGAGGAAGGCCCCGGGAGGACTGTTGACTGCCGGTTCCTTAAAAAACACCGAGACATCGATTACGAAGGCGTAACATGCGGCCCGTAATGGATGTTTTTTTATTAAGGAGGAAAAATGGATGACGGATCAGGAGAGAAACAATCCGGAAAA
>CAZJYM010000348.1:0-2627 GCA_964550245.1 uncultured Blautia sp.
CCCGGAAATCCCCGGCATATCTCTTCCAGGAGAAGACCGGAACTTCGTCCAGTTTGCTCAGGGCCCGCCTGAGTCTCCCTACCGGCAGCGCAGGGTGCCCATCTCCCTTCTCTACTGAGACCATTGTACAGGATCTTCCCGGGTGATGCAATACCGATTTCGTCATGCCAGTCAGTGCAGGGATTTGACTTTCTTTGTATTCCTGTTGTCAGCATCCCGGCCGTGTGGTATATTGTTCCCGGGTGATCATATGAAACTTTACTACGACAAAAATTCGAAGAATCCCACTTACTTCGGACAGCAGGGCTACCGCAACGGCAAAAAGACCACGACCAGAAATGTGATCAACTTCGGGAAGCATTCCGAACTTCTAAAGATCACAGACGATCCGGAAGCCTATGTCCGGGAAGAGATCCGCAAGTGGAATGAAGAACACCGTGTGGGGATTGAGGAGATCCCCTTTCATGTCGACTTCAATGAGCGGGTTCCCTCTTCCGGAAGTTCCGTCTCCACCCTCACTCCCCTCAACATTGGTTACCTCTTCCTCCAGTACATCATGGCGAGCCTTAATCTGAAGGAATTCTGCAGTAAGGAGTTGAAAAATCCACAGGAGAAGCTGGACTGCTTCACCATCCTGCGGTTTCTCACTTACGGGGTAATCCTGGGTCCCCTCTCCGGGTCTTCCTTTTATGAAGCCCCGGACCTGGATTCCCGGGACATCCAGCGCTTTCTGGAGATTCTGGGAGAAAAGGGGGATGAATTCCTGGCATGGCTCTTTGACCGGAGCAGTTCCGTTATTAAACGGATTCCTTCTATTATAAATGTCTGCGGTCCAGGGCCGGAGATGACTCTCTTTCTGGACGGCAGAGGAATCCCCCTCACCATAAGCCTGGATCCAGGAAACATCCTGTCCTTGATGGAAAAGACTCGGGAGGTTTTCTCCACGGGGAGATTCATCTGCTGCGCGGAGGCCGGATCCGGCAGCATTTCCCGGTTTTACAGCCTGGGAGGCAGAGAACTGATTGTTCCGCTTTCTTTCCGGGAGATGAGCAAAAGCCTTCAAAAAGCCGTCCTTACGGACAGCGATTACCGGCTGCTTTCCAGTAACGCCCCGGTCTCCGTCGAAGACCTGAAGAACCATGAGGACAGTCTTTCCCTGTACAACGACATCGCATTCAAAGTGGTATGGTCAAAAAAGGGAATTAATCCGGGAGTAGAAAAAGTCTCCCTGCATCGCATCATTGTCACTTTCTCCCGAAAGGAAATGGAGAACAAAAGGGCCCGGCGGTTCCAGCAGGCAGATGAACGGTTCTCTTCTGAGACTTCGGAGGAGGAGAAATTCGACGGCTACCGGGTGATTGCCACCAGCTTGAATGATCCTCTCGGGGAGGTCCTGAAAGCAGCCGCCCAAAGAGACGAGACGCAGAGCATTCTCCAGGCAATGAAGTCCCCTCTCCCCTCAAACCGGGGAGAGTCTCTGATCTGCTTCCTGGCCCTGCTGGTGGTCCGTCTGCTGCAGGCATCTCTCGAAGACCGGAAGAAACCTGTAACCGCTGCAGACCTTCTGGCCACCCTCCGAAACATGTTCCTGATCAACATTCACGACCTGGAATACATGGCCCTCTACAGCGGAAGCAGTACCCTCACTGCCCTGACAGATCTGTCCCTGCTGCCCCTGGACCGGCTCCACTACAGGCCCAAAGACCTGAACGGAATCCTCAGAAAACTGTTGAAATAGAACATTTGGAAAGGAAAGGTGAGATCCGTGTATCTGAGAAAGATTAAACGGCCCAAAGGCATCTACCTGGCCATACAGGAGAGTTATTACGATCCTTCCGTCAGGCAGAGGCGCACCAGGACTGTCAAATGAAGGAAATGAACCGGGAACGGAAGGAACCATCGCGCGTCACCATTCACATTGACCGCTCCCAAACCCTGAAGGAAGGTTCCCATAACGTCAGAAACGTGGGATACTGCATCTTTCAGAAGCTTTACCGGGAGCTGGGGCTGGAGGACCTCTGGGAGGACAGGCATCTGGAATCCGTCTTTCGCTTCCTTTTGTTCTCCAGGATTCTCTTTCCCAATTCCACCGTCAGCAGGAACCAGTACAGTTTCTTTGAGGATTTCGGGGAATGTACCCCGGGGGATGTGCTTGCCGTCCTGGATCTTGCGGGACAGATGCGTCAGACGGTCATACAGCACTCTCCCTTACCCCTCACTTCCAGTGAGCAGAGCAGGTACAGCAGCCCCGGCAAGTGGATCAGGTCCTTTCAGTTTTCTTATGATGAGCCGTATGAAGAGTGGACGAAAGAAGAATCTGCAGGGATCCGCACCGTCTGCCTGACTGCTTCGATCCTGATGCGGATGCTGCAGACAAAGCTGGACAATAAATACACGGCAAAGAAGATCCAAGAATCCCTGCAAAAGTACATCTGTGTGAAGATTGATCAGGACCTGTTTCAGTTCTTCTATTACGATCAGATTCTGGAGGAGTGCGGAAAGATTTGGGGCATTGAACTCGCCCGCAGTTACCGAACCAGGGAAAAGATGCAGGAGCTGCTCTCCTGACAGAGATGATTTCCGGCATAAAAAAAGAGAGGCTGCAAGGTTCTTTTGCTGCCTCTCTT
>CAZJYM010000349.1:0-2626 GCA_964550245.1 uncultured Blautia sp.
TCCCCCTTTGCCCCGGATCAGTCGGGAGCCGCCGCCGTTCTCTACGAACTGGGAGGCATGATCGTGATCTGTGATGCGGGAGGCTGTACCGGAAACATCTGCGGCTTTGACGAACCAAGGTGGTTTTTGGAAAGAAGCGGAATCTTCAGTGCGGGACTGCGGGACATGGATGCCATCCTGGGAAGGGATCAGAGGCTGGTGGAAAAGATCGGCAAAGCCGCGGAAAGGTTAAAGCCGGCATTTATTGCTCTTATTGGCACCCCGGTACCGGCTGTGATCGGCACCGACTTTCGGGCTCTGGAGAGGATGACGGAAAAAGCCACGGGTCTGCCGGTAATCACGGTGGAATGTACCGGTACCCGGCTTTACGACCGGGGAGAAGCGGATACCTGGCTGGCCCTCTTTAAGAAGTTTGCAGCGGATCCGGAACCGGGAGAAAGAACGGCCGTTGGCGTTATCGGCATGACACCCTTAAACATCAGCATGACCGCAGGACAGGAGATGATCCGTTCCCGGATGAAAGAAAAGGTGATCTGCTACGGCATGGGGGACGGCCTGGAAGCCGTGAAAAGAGCCGGTCAGGTCTCTTCCAACCTGGTAGTCGGCCCCTCCGGGATCAAAGCCGCCCGCTACCTGGAAGCCCGCTTTGGAACCCCCTGGACCATGGATTACCCCTTCCTCTCTTCGGAGCTTCTGGAAAAGCTTAAAAAGTCAGAGGCCAAAAGGATCCTGGTGATCCATCAGCAGGCCGTTGCCAATGCCGTCCGCCAGAACTCTTCCGCCTTTGTGACGGCTGCCACCTGGTTTCTGCAGGATCCGGCCTTTCGGGAAGAGCAGGATGTGGTCCTGGAGACGGAGGAGGATTTAAGAACTCTGGTGGAGAAGGAAAAGTATGACCTGATCCTGGGGGATCCGGTGTTTAAGCGTGTTTTAAGGGATTATAAGGGAGAATGGATGGACGCGGTGCACTTTGCGGTAAGCGGAAGTGAGGACTGAGGTGGAAAAAGCCAGGGAAGATGAAACCATGAAAACCCAGGTGGTGCGGGTCTACGGCATTGTGCAGGGAGTGGGATTTCGGCCCTTTGTAAGCCGGATAGCCGATAAGGCCGGGGTAACGGGAAGCGTGGCCAACAAGGGATCCTATGTGGAGATCTACATTTCGGGGGATGAAAAGAGCCGGGGGCAGTTTATGGAGGATTTGCGGAACCGTCCCCCGGAGAGATCCGCCGTTCTAAAGATCGATGTGTCGGACTGCCCGGATACTTCCTTTGATGGCTTTCAGATCATCGAGAGTAAAAAGGAAAAGGGAGATATCTTTGTATCCCCGGATATCGCCACCTGCCCCCGGTGTACGAAAGAACTCTACGATCCCAGGAACAGAAGATACATGCACCCCTTTATCAACTGTACCGCCTGCGGTCCCAGGGTGACCATCCTGGAGGAGATGCCCTACGACCGGGAGCGCACCAGCATGAAGGAGTTTCCCATGTGTCCGGCCTGCAGGTGGGAATATATCCATCCCCAGACCCGGAGATACGATGCCCAGCCGGTGTGCTGCAATGACTGCGGACCGGAAGTTTACCTTCTGGGTGAGGGAAAGAGGGGAAGGCAGGCCATCACTGCCGCCCGAAAGGCCATCATCGAGGGAAAGATTGTGGCCATCAAGGGCATCGGAGGCTTTCATCTGTGCTGTGATGCCTCTAATGAAGAGGCAGTGTTAAGACTTCGAAAGCTGAAAAACCGTCCCGCCAGACCCTTTGCGGTGATGATGCGCTCCCTGGAAGCCGTGAAAAGGGAATGCGAAGTGCTGCCGGAAGAGGAGGAGATCCTGACAGGACACCAAAAGCCCATTATCCTGTTAAAAAGGAAAGCAGACAGTACCCTGGCCCCTTCCGTATCCCCGGACAACCCCAAGGTGGGGGTGATGCTTCCCTACGCTCCGGTGCAGATGCTGCTCTTTGACTACAACGATGATCTGACCATGACGACAGACATGTTTGTGATGACCAGCGGCAATGTGTCCGGTGCCCCCATCTGCCGCACGGATGAGGATGCCGGTAAGGAGATTTCCTCTTTCTGTGACCTGATTTTATCGCACAACCGGCAGATCCGCCAGCGCTGCGACGATTCGGTGATGGACTTCTATAAAAGTGAGCCCTACATGATCCGCCGTTCCCGGGGCTACGCTCCTCTGCCCTTTATGGTGAGCCGGGAACTTAGAGGACAGGTGCTGGGAATCGGGGGAGAATTAAAGAACACCTTCTGCATCGGGAAGAATCAGTTGTTTTATCCCTCCCCCTATATCGGAGATCTGGGGGATCTGCGAACGGTGCAGGCTTTGCGGGAGTCAGTAGATACCTTATCAAGGCTTTTAGAGACTCATCCCCAACTGGTGGCCTGTGACATGCATCCGGAATACAATTCCAGAATGGTGGCTTACGAGCTGGGACTTCCGGTACTGGAGGTCCAGCACCACTACGCCCACATCCTCTCCTGCATGCTGGAAAACGACTGCCTGGATCCGGTCATCGGGGTATCCTTTGACGGAACCGGGTATGGAACCGACGGCACCATCTGGGGAGGAGAGATCTTAAAGGCGGATACGGATGGTTTTACCAGGCTCGGA
>CAZJYM010000350.1:0-2618 GCA_964550245.1 uncultured Blautia sp.
GGAAAATCCCAAAGCCAAAAGTCTGCGGATCTTTGTGGAGAAAAACAGCCTCCCCTTTGGGGTACGCATCTCCCTGTCCCCGTACCGGAAGGAGGAACGGCTGATCAACATACCGCTGTATGCCGTTTCCCGGTTATTAAACACATGTGATGAATTCTATACTTTAAGAAAAAAGAGCGACAGGCCGCCCTGTCGCTCTTTTCGTTGTGCTTTTCTATCAGACTAACCTCATGGGATTGATCTTCACACCGGGCCCCATGGTGGGAGCAATGGTCACGCTCCTTAAGAACTGGCCCTTGACGGTGCTGGGTCTAGCCTTGATGATAGCCTCCATCAGCGTCTGGAAGTTGTCGCTTAACTGTTCCTCGGTAAAGGAAGCCTTTCCGATGGGAACGTGGATAATGTTGGTCTTATCGAGACGGTACTCGATCTTACCTGCTTTGATATCGTGAACGGCTTTGGTCACGTCCATGGTAACAGTACCGGCCTTGGGGTTGGGCATCAGGCCCTTGGGTCCCAGGATACGGCCCAGACGGCCAACCACACCCATCATGTCCGGGGTGGCTACAACCACATCAAAATCCAGCCATCCTTCATTCTGGATTTTGGACACCAGCTCCTGTCCGCCTACATACTCGGCCCCTGCCGCCTGGGCCTCATCCGCCTTGGCATCCTTGGCAAACACCAGAACACGAACCTGTCTGCCTGTGCCATGGGGCAGAACCACGGCGCCACGGATCTGCTGGTCTGCATGACGTCCATCGCAGCCTGTACGGATATGAGCTTCGATGGTCTCATCGAACTTGGCCGCAGAAACCTTCTTCACCAGTGCGATGGCATCTGCGGGATCATATAATGCAGTACGGTCAACGGCCTTGGCCAGCTCCCTGTATTTCTTTCCTCGTTTCATTTCTATAACCTCCTGTGGTATTCGCGGGAATCTCCCTCCCACTTCATCTTCTCACTGTTATCAGTCGGTAACCTCAATTCCCATACTTCTCGCAGTGCCTGCGATCATGCTCATGGCTGCCTCGATGGAAGCCGCATTCAGGTCCTTCATCTTCAGCTCGGCGATCTCCCGGACCTGAGCTTTGGTTACCTTGCCGACCTTGGTCTTGTTGGGCACACCGGAACCGGATTTCACATTGGCGGCCTTCTTCAGAAGAACGGCTGCCGGCGGTGTTTTGGTTATGAAGCTGAAACTTCTGTCTGCGTAAACAGTGATCACCACGGGAATGATCATTCCCTCCTGATCGGCTGTTCTGGCATTAAACTCCTTGGTAAACTGAACAATGTTCACACCATGCTGTCCAAGAGCGGGACCTACGGGGGGAGCTGGCGTAGCCTTGCCTGCCGGAATCTGTAATTTAATATATCCTGTTACCTTTTTTGCCATGTTCGGCACCTCCTGTGTGGTATTGGCGGGGGTATTTCCCTCCCACGATTTTCCTCGTCAGGTTTCCCGGCCGTTCTCCGGAAAACCCCTCTTACATCTTTTTTACTTCAGCAAAGCTGATCTCTACCGGGGTATCCCGTCCAAAGAGCTCCACATTGATGGTCACCATGTGCTTCTGCTGGTTGATGGCGGACACAACGCCCACCGTATCCTTCCAGGCTCCGCCTGTCACCACCACCGTATCTCCCTCGCTGACATTGAAGCGGACCTCCTCCTGGTAAACACCCAGGGGAACCATCTCCTCCTCCGTCAGGGGAACCGGCTTGGATCCGGGACCCACAAACCCTGTCACACCTCTTGTATTGCGAACCACGTACCAGGTATCGTCATTCATGATCATATTCAGAAGCACGTAACCCGGAAACATCTTCTTCTGGACCACTCTCTCCGCCCCGTTCTTCAGTTCCACGACGTCCTGAAGAGGGACCCGTACTTCCAGAATCTGATCCTCCAGACCTCTGTTCTCTATGGTCTTCTCAATATCGGCCTTCACCTTGTTTTCATACCCGGAATAGGTATGAACAACGTACCATTTCGCCTCTGCTGCTTCTGACGCTTCCGACATAACCGCACCTGCCCTTATACCAAGAGATTAATGACTTCCAGAATGCCTGCATCCATGATGCTGATGATCACAGCCAGTACTACGCTGATGACCACCACTGCCACCGTCTGCTTTGCCAAAGTTTCCCGGTCTGTCCAGGTGATCTTGCGAAACTCTGCCCGCATCCCCTCAAACCAGGTCACCAGCCGGTTCTTCTTCCCGGCGTTCTTCTTATCCTGCATAATCCTACCTCACGTTCCCGGTACATCCCCGAAGGAGATTACCTTGTTTCCCTGTGCAGAGTATGTTTGCGGCAGAACTTACAATACTTTTTGGTTTCCAGCCTCTCGGGATGGTTCTTCTTCTCCTTGGTCATATTGTAATTCCGCTGTTTGCACTCCGTACATGCCAATGTGATCCTGACGCGCACAACTTCCACCTCCAGTGTTTTCATTGATCCAGTCTTTTCTTTGAAAAAGAAGAGAAAAATCTCCCCTTTTGCGGCTTCCCAAAAGCATCCGTCAACATTTTGGGCATAAAAAAAAGACCTGTCTTTCATGTCGCCCATACAGTGTAGCACAGGGAAGTGTGGAAAGTCAAGACTTTTTTCACTTTTAC
>CAZJYM010000351.1:0-2608 GCA_964550245.1 uncultured Blautia sp.
TAAAGCATAAAATAAAAATAGAAATCCCCTGGAAGAATTTCCAGGGGATTTTTTTAACTCTGTCTGGCTCTCTGAGCCTCCTCCAGCTTGGTCTGACGTCTGTTTTTGACCTCCTCGGACATGGGCTGGATATCTCCCGCTTTGGTAAGAGCCATCTTGGTGGCCATGGGGCCCAGAAGCTCGTAGACAAGCACTGCAAAGAGGGTGATGTTTCGAATCAGGGCTCCTTCCTCACCCAGCTGCATGGCAGTGGTGCACATGCCTAAGGCCACACCGGCCTGGGGGAAGAGGGTGATTCCCAGATATTTGCAGATCTCCGGGGAACACTTGGTTTTCATGGCGCTGACGGCAGCTCCCAGATATTTGCCCACACACCGGGAGACAATGTAGACCAGTCCGATCAGAACAATGGCTGCATCGGAAAAGACTCCCAGCTCCAGCTCAGAGCCGCTGATCACAAAGAACAGGGCAAAGAGGGGAGAGGTCCACCTGTCAGCGGCTCCCATCAGGTCATGGGACAGGGGACAGATGTTGCAGAAGACGGTTCCCAGCATCATGCAGACCAGAAGGGAGGAGAACCCGATATGCACCGGCCCGATATCAAAGCTTAACATCGCCAGAGAAACCGTTAAGAACACAAAGGCGATGGTCAGGTTCAGCCGGTTGGTGTTGGAGTTAAAAAGCTTTTCAAGGTAGGTTAAGAGAACCCCCATTATGGCACCCAGCAGCAGGGATCCCACAATCTCCAGCACGGGATTTACCAGGATGGAGATCAGATCCACGGTACCGCTTTCCAAAGTTCTGGCGATACCGAAGGAGACGGCAAAGACCACCAGACCCACCGCATCGTCTAATGCCACGATGGGCAGCAGGAGACTGGTCAGAGGTCCCTTGGCCTTGTACTGACGAACCACCATCAAGGTGGCGGCAGGGGCTGTGGCGGCGGCAATGGCTCCCAGGGTGATGGCCTGGGGGATGGACAGTTTGTCCGGCATGATGAAATGGAGCGTCACCAGTGCAATGTCCACCAGGACAGAAGCGGTCAAAGCCTGGAAGATACCGATGATGAATGCCTGCCGTCCGGTGACCTTCAGGGCTTCCAGACGGAATTCGTTTCCGATGGAGAAGGCGATGAAACCCAGGGCGATATCGGACACCAGAGAGAGACTGGCGACCTCATCTTCGGAGGCAAAGCCCAGCCCCGGGATGCCCAGGGCTCCCAGGCAGTAGGGACCGATGAGAACACCTGCGATCAGGTAAGCCGTTACCGAAGGCAGCTTGAAGGGCTTGAATACCCTGGTCATCAGCAGTCCGGCCAGCATGGCAATGGAAACAGAAAGAAGTACATTCATGATTGAGATCCTCCAGGTTGATGTAGTTGTGGAAGCTTTGAAGCAGCGGAACAATCCGTAATCCCTTTTGCCGCAAATCCTATATATTTATACTCCCAAAGAGAGAAAAAAACAATAGGAGATTTTTCAGAGAGTGATGGCTTTTTGTTTGCTTTTGTTTTTTTACAGAGGGTAATCAGATTTACCCTTCTTTCATCTCTCACAAAGAGAAGCCGGGGCTTTTGCCCCGGCTTCTCTTTGCTTTATTATCGCTTATCTTTTCTATCGCTGATCGAACTTTTCTGTCTGATTCTTTTTTCGTGTTAATGATTAGAACCTCTCCGTGGAGGCGATGGAGCAGTCGCTGATCACACCATTCTGGAAGACGCCGCTGGCAATCACCATGGTTCCCATGGCGGGAATGGTATCATCGGAGGTAAAGTCCTGCTGCCAGGAGCCGTCGTAGTAGGGATCCTGGAAAGTGGTGGGGGAGAGGATTCTTCCGTAGGCGGTCACGCTCTGTCCTTCAAAGTCTGCGGGGAAGCCGCTCACGTTGGCAAGCTGGACACGCTCCAGGGTATCGCTCATGCTGGTGAGGTCCAGATCATAATCCGATTCCTGCTTCTTATTCTTTACCGTCACGGTGGCGTTCTCGTACCAGTAGCCGTCCAGGGCCGCATCGCTCTGGGCGAAGACACCGCTCATCTCGATCACGGAGCCGGGAGCCGGCAGCTTGTCCGGATCTGCGGGTACGAACTCCCACTGCCAGTCACAGCACTTGGTTTCATCGTTGTATCCCCATACGTAGTACCGGGAAGTCTGGTTGTAGCTGTCCTTCAGGACGGCAAAGGTACCGGTCTTGGTCATCTTGACGCCCGTATACTGATCTCCGGTGCCGTTTAGAAAGATGTTCTGGTAGAGTATGTATTCGGTAGGATTCAGCACGTAGGGGACTTCTTCATCCCCTTTGCTGCAGGCGGACAGGCCTGTCAGCATGGAAAGGGTTAAACCCAGAACAGCGAGTTTTTTCAATGTTTTTTTCATAATTCTTACCTCCTCAGGGCGCCTGCAATGTAAAACAGGACGAAAGCGGCCAGATCAATCATTACAATGGTAGATCCCACCGGGGTTCCCATGAGAATGGAGACCAGGAGTCCCAGGGTGGTACAGAAAACTGACAGGCAGGCAGAACAGATGGTAACTGCCTTAAAGCTTCTGAAAACCCGCATGGCCGACAGTGCGGGAAAGATGATCAGGGCAGAGATCAGCAGGGATCC
>CAZJYM010000352.1:0-2600 GCA_964550245.1 uncultured Blautia sp.
GATCCCCTGGTGCTGTGGGGCGACATTCTCATAGACGGACACAACCGCTATGAGATCTGCCTGGAAAATGATCTCCCCTACCAGACGGTGAATAAGGACTTCGCAGACAGAGCCGATGCCCTCATCTGGATCATCCGGAACCAGCTGGGCCGGCGCAACCTTCCCGCCTACGAGAGAGCCCGCCTGGCACTTCGGCTGAAGCCGGCCGTGGCGGAGAAGGCCCGGCAGCGGATGCGTTCGGGGCAGAATTCTGCACAGGGTGAAAAGACCCGGGACATCATCGCGGAGGCCGCCGGTGTATCCCACGACACCATCTCCAGGGTGGAGAAGCTGGAGGAATCCGCCACCCCGGAACTGAAGCAGAAGCTGCGTAACGGAGAGATCAGCATCAACCAGGCCTATCAGGCCATCAGGCGGGAACAGAAGAAGGCGGACCGGGAGACACAGCGCCAGGAGAACGCCGCCAAGGTGGAGACGCTCTCCTCACCCCTGGAAGCCCAGGGCCTGTTTCAGACCATCGTCATCGATCCCCCCTGGGACTGGGGAGATGAGGGGGATGCCGATCAGTTCGGCCGGGCCAGACCGGATTACCACACCATGGGCATTGAGGAGATCGCCGCTCTGCCGGTGGACCGGATTGCAGATGAGAACTGCCACCTGTATCTCTGGGTGACCAATAGAAGCCTCCCCAAAGCCTTCTCCCTCCTGGAGGGATGGGGTTTCCGCTACGTGACCTGCCTCACCTGGGTAAAACCCACCTTTGGTATGGGCAACTACTTCCGGGGAGATACCGAGCATGTCCTGTTCGGGGTGAAGGGCAGTCAGCCCTTGAGACGGCATGACGTGGGCACCCACTTTGAAGCTCCAAGGGGTGAGGAACACAGTGAGAAGCCGGAGGTGTTCTACTCCCTGGTGGAGTCGTGCAGCTTCAGCCCTTACATTGATCTCTTCGGCCGGAAGGAACGCCCCGGATGGTCCGTCTGGGGTGAGAACGGATGAGGTATGATTTTGACGAGCGGCTGCGGATGTCCATGGGGGCCGCCCAGCTGGAGACGGATAAAAAGACACTGGAAGCCTACTTCTCGGATGTGCTGTCCGTGGAGAAGGCGGGGAAACATGACGACAGGGCGGGTATCGACTACGTGGTTACCCTGCAGGGAGGTGCCCGCATTGCTGTGGATGTGAAGACCCGGGAGAAGGGCTGCAGCCGGTACTGGACAGACGGACCGGAGCTGGCCCTGGAGCTTTGGAGTCAGAAGTACCCGCCGGGATCCAAAAAGGAGAACAGACCGGGGTGGACCCGGGACAGCCACAAGCGCTGCCACTATGTGATGTTCAAGTTTGACCGGGAGGACTGGGCTGCCGCCTACATCCTTCCCTTCCAGCAGCTGAACCGGGCCTTCCGGGAGAACCTGGGAGAGTGGTACCTGCTGTACCCCCACGCGGAGCAGTGCCAGGCCGGAGCGGACTACATGAGCGAGTGTGTGTTCGTGCCGGCGGATGTGGTGATGGAAGCGGTGCAGAGGGTGTTTGAGACCCAGACCAGGAGGTGATACCCATGCCCAGAATGCCAAGACGGGGCTGCGCCTACGGGAACTGCCCCCGGCTTGCCGTGGAGGGAAGCCAGTACTGCGAGGAACACAAGAAACTGGTGGAGAGACAGTACGACCGGTACCAGCGGGATCCGGACAAGCACAGGACCTACGGCAGGGCCTGGGCCAGGATCCGTGCCCGTTACGTGCTGGAGCACCCCTACTGTGAGCTGTGTTACCGGGAGGGACGGATGACGCCGGTGGAGGAAGTCCACCACATCGTTCCCGTCTCCCGGGGCGGGACCCACGATCCGGAGAACCTGATGAGTCTCTGCCGGTCATGCCATGAGAGAATTCACCACCGGGAGATCGGGGACCGCTGACCCCCAGGGGCGGGGGAAATCTCTGTGGGAAAGACCCTCGGGGACCGGGGCGGGCTCAAACGTTGAAAAAAAGCGAAAATAAACAGGGTATTACCCCCTGGCGGGAGAGGAGGCGGTTTTCATGGCGAAAGACGGCACCGCAAGAGGCGGTCCCAGACCCGGTCAGGGCAGACCCAAGAAAGCACTGGCGGAAAAGATGGCCAACGGCAACCCCGGCGGCAGGAAGCTCACGGTCATGGAACTGCCTGACGCGGCTGTCCTGGAAGGCATGGAGATGCCGGAAATCAAAAGCTACATGACCGAGCGGCAGAAGAACGGGGGAGACCTGGACGCCGCCGAGGTTTTTGAGGAGACCTGGCAGTGGCTGAAGGAACGGGGATGTGAAAAGCTGGTGAGTACCCAGCTGGTAAGAAACTATGCCATGAGCGTCTCCCGCTGGATCCAGTGTGAGCATGCCATCTCGGAGTACGGCTTCCTCTCCAAACACCCCACCACCGGACAGGCCATCGCCTCTCCCTTTGTGACCATGAGCCAGAACTACATGAAGCAGGTCAACAACCTGTGGTATCAGATCTTCCAGATCGTCAAGGAGAACTGTTCCACGGAATACACGGGAGCCACGCCCCAGGATGACGTGATGGAGCGGCTGCTGCGCTCCAGGAAAGGAATATAAAATCATGTACGA
>CAZJYM010000353.1:0-2597 GCA_964550245.1 uncultured Blautia sp.
TGACCATCTTTCGGAGGAAATTTAAGGGGAAGGCCACTCTGGAGTTTGAGACCGTCAGCGATTACATCTCGACGGATGTAAAGAGCAGCCACAGCATGCTTTTGGAGAACAAAAGCGTGATTCAGGACTGCTTTTCCAGGCACCAGCTCTGCATTGTGGATGAGATCCGCAATGATGAGTCAAAAGTCTGGTGTGAGAAGTTCAGCTACCTTTTGGCCCAGGAATATGCCGCGAAGGCGAAGATTGTCAGAGAGGTGAACACGAGAGCTCTCAATATCCGGCTCATCCACAACCGGGATTATTACGAGGAACAGGGGCTTCCCGATCCCCATGACCTGATCCCGGAAGGAGCCGTGGTGCAGCACGCCACTCTGGAGGATTCCCCGGCTTCGGAAAAGAGCATTGCACGTGCCATCGTTTTGAACATGCTGATCAAGGAGGATCTGAACAAAGGGAAGATCAGCCTGTTTGACTGGTCCTCCCTGGGGCTTGACGGAAACATGGTTTTTCTCTACAGCCCTGTAAGGAGAAAGAGAGATGAGGACAGACGGTATTTTTCCATGGAGATTGCTCCTGACGGAAGCATTTCTCTTTCTGAGGAGTATCTGAGCTTTGTCACAGGCGGGAAATACCAGGACTGTCTGTTGATTTTCGATGATGACCGTAAGAATGAAGTTCAGGAGATCATCGTGTTTCCAGACGGGGATGTGAATCTGATCCGGGATACATCCATCATTACCCTGCCGGAGCTGGATCTTCTGGAGAGCAGACTGAAAGCCAAAGATAAGCAGCTTCGGAACCGGGAAGCCCGGGATACAATGCTGACTTCGCTCCTGGACATCAAGGCATATGAGCGGGACGGGAAAGTGTACTATTTCTCCGGGGTGATCGGCGCCGGCATGCAGACGAAGGTGGCCAAAGCGGTGCATGTGCGGGAACTGGAGGCCGTGAAGGGCTCCACCCATTTCGATCTTGTGGCGCCTCTTCTCAATGTGCCTTTTGTAACCAACGGGCGGCTTACCGTGATTCCCTTCCCCTTCAAGTATCTCCGGGAGCATGTAGCAGCAAAGACAGCGGGTGAATCCGGCACAGATAACGCCTGACGGGGTAAAGAATCTCAAGCAACAGGATAAAGTTGCTTTTTCGTGCACATTGGCCACGTCCGAACCTGCTTTTTCGTGCAAATCAGAGCTGTTTGAACTTGCTTTTACGTGCAAAATGGCCATGTCTCAACCTGCTTTTTCGTGACGGCATGGTATCCTGGGTGAAGGGAGGGAGGAATGAAACGGAAAATTTACGATGAGCTTCTCACATGGAAGCGGAAAAGTGGCGGGAGGACGGCCATGCTGCTGGAGGGGGCCCGCGGTACAGGAAAAAGTTATATTGCGGAAGCCTTTGCCCGTCAGGAATACAGGAGCTTCATCATCATTGACTTTGAGAATGCACCGGAGGTCATTCTGGATCTCTTTACAAATGAAAGTTACAATCTGGATTTCTTTTTTGCCAAACTTTCCCTATTTTACTCCACCAGGCTTTACCGCCGGGAATCCCTGATAATTTTTAAGGAAGTGCAGCAGTTCCCCAGAGCCAGGCAGCTGATCAAATATTTATCGGCTGACGGACGTTACGACTACCTGGAAACCGGCTCCCGGATCCGCCTCTGGGAAAACGTGGAGAAGATTCTGATCCCCTCGGGGGAGGATAACCTCGTCCTGTATCCCATGGATTTCGAGGAATTCCTGTGGGCCATGGAAGATGAGACGATGATATCCTGGATTCGAAAAGCTTTTCAAGAAAAAAAGCCCCTCGGGCCCCTTCACTCCAGGATCATGGATGCCTTCCATGTGTACATGCAGGTGGGCGGCATGCCGGAGTCTGTTCTGGCATATTGTGAAGGGAGAGATCTGAACGCCTCCCGTGAGGCTCAGAGCAGGATCCTGGACCGCTACAGCCGGGATATTACCAGATATGCTGCAGGATATGAAGAGAAGGTCTTTGCGGTTCTTGAGGAAATTCCGGGAGAACTGATCAGAAAGGGCAGAAAGTACAGGCTTTCCTCCATCAGCCGGGATGCCCGGTTTCGCTCCTATAAGAAATCCTTTATCTGGCTGAAGGAGTCATTGGTAACAAACATGAGCTTTCAGACCTCCGATCCGGATGAGTGGCCGTATCTCTTTCCGGAGGGCAATGGACTGAGATGCTATATGGGGGACACCGGTCTGCTGGCAGCCCATGCATCTGGGACCGCAATTTCCGGCCGGAAGGATGTCTTTGAAGGCATGCTGATGGAAAACATGGCAGCCCAGATGCTGAGAAGAAACGGTCGTCAGCTCTACTTTTACTCCCGAAATGACGATCGGCACCGGGAAAATCATATGGAGATTGACTTTTTGATCAGGCGGAACGGGGAAATCTCTCCCATTGAGGTGAAATCCGGCAATTACCGTGCCCTTTCCTCCATCACCAAATTTCGAAGGAAATTTCCGGAGATCACAGGCACCCCCTGTGTTCTCTACCCGGGGGATGTTGCGAGAAAGGATGAGATCTGGTACCTTCCGATCTATATGGCGATGTGTCTCTGAAAAGCGAAGCAGTAA
>CAZJYM010000354.1:0-2557 GCA_964550245.1 uncultured Blautia sp.
ATGTTAAACTTACGTTTGTTGAAAGCAGATGGAAATGGGACAAAGCCCCAAATGACAAAAGTATGGAGGTATCAGTTGTGTTAGATGGAAAAAAGGTCCTGTTCAGCGGAATGCAGGCAACGGGAAATCTTACTCTGGGAAATTATCTGGGAGCCCTGAAAAACTGGGTGACTTTATCGGATGAATATGAATGCTTCTACAGTGTGGTGGATCTGCACTCCATCACCGTTCGCCAGGATCCTGCGGAACTGCGGAAAAGGGCCAGAAATCTGCTCACCCTTTACATTGCGGCCGGACTGGATCCGGAGAAGAACTGCATCTACTACCAGTCCCACGCTTCCGCCCATGCGGAGCTGGCCTGGATCCTCAACTGTTTCACCTACATGGGTGAGTTGAACCGGATGACTCAGTTCAAGGACAAGTCGGCCAAACATGCGGACAACATCAATGCCGGGCTTTTCACCTACCCGGTGCTGATGGCTGCGGACATCCTGCTGTATCAGGCGGATGTGGTGCCGGTGGGCATCGATCAGATGCAGCACCTGGAGATGGCCAGAAACCTGGCGGAGCGCTTCAACAACATCTACGGAGAGGTGTTTACCGTTCCGGAAGTGTACCTGGGCAAGGTGGGGGCCAAGATCATGAGCCTTCAGGATCCCAGCAAAAAGATGTCCAAGTCCGATGAGAACCCCAACGGCAGCATCTATCTCATGGATGATCCGGATACCATCATGCGCAAGTGCCGCCGGGCCGTCACCGACTCGGAAGGTCAGTTCTGCTACCGGGATGAACAGCCGGGTCTTAAGAACCTGATCGACATCTACTGCGCCTGCACGGATAAGACGCCGGAGGAAACCGTCCGTGAATTCGACGGCCGCGGATACGGGGAGTTCAAGACGGCCGTAGGAGAAGCGGTGGTCAGTATCTTAAAGCCTCTCCAGGAGGAGTATGCCAGACTCTCCAAGGATAAGGCCTATATCGATTCCGTGATCAAGAACAACGGGGAGAAGGCAAACTATGTATCCACCAAAACCCTGCGGAAGGTGCAGCACAAGGTGGGCTTCCCGGACAGAATCCGCTGAAGGATTCTGAACATTGTGTGAAAGCTGTTGCTTTTTGGAGGCTGCTGGATTAAAGTGGGCAGGTACCAAATCTAAAACTGGAGGATATGATTCATGAAAAAGCATACAATGGCCGTACTGCTCTCCCTTGTTCTTTGTGTCGGACTTTTATCCGGCTGTGCAGGGGGCAGTACGGAAAAGAAAGAGGAGAGTTCCACCGAGGGACAGACAGGGGTGGATGCGGAATCCGCGCAGGGAGCCATGAATGAGGACGATGCCAGTGCCGCCGGCTTTTCCGACGGAGACGCAGGAGAAGAATCCGCTGCTGTAGTTCTCAACACCGATGAGCCCCTCACCGGACTTCACCATGTGCAGCTGGTGATCGCAGACCACGGAACCCTGGACATCGAACTGGATGCGGATACGGCTCCCATCACCGTCACCAACTTTATCAAGCTGGTACAGCAGGACTTTTATGACGGGCTTACCTTCCACCGCATCATCGACGGCTTTATGATGCAGGGCGGAGATCCCCTGGGGAACGGCACGGGAGGTTCCCAGGAAAACATCAAGGGTGAATTCTCCGACAACGGAGTGGAAAACTCCATCTCCCATACCCGGGGCACCATCTCCATGGCCCGCTCATCGGATCCGGACAGCGCCAGCTCCCAGTTCTTCATCGTCCAGACCGACAGCACCTACCTGGACGGAGCCTATGCGGCTTTCGGCCATGTGACGGAAGGGATGGACATCGTGGATGAGATCTGCAAGAAGGCGGGATCGGAAGACCGGACCATCCCGGCAGAAGAGCAGCCGGTGATTGAGGACATCATTGTGGTGGATTAACCCTTTCCCGTAAGCTTGATTACTAAAACGGGAATGGGAGGATTATGCGGTCGGTTGTAGTACTCGCTTTTGATCACCAGATACTCTTTTGGGTTTAATCCCCAAAGCCAGGTGAGAATGTCATCCCGCTCCTTAAAGCCGCTGTCCCCTCCGCTGTAGATGCAAAGAGACAGAAGTCCTTCCTTTTTAAGAAGGGTGAGGGACTGATTTAAAGCCGGGATGGTGGTGGCAGAGCAGGTGGCCGTCCGGTGATCCCCGCCCGGCAGATAGCCGAAGTTAAAGACGATGCAGCCCGCTGATTCCGGAAGGACGTACCGGTCCATGTGGGAGTGGGAGTCCAGGATCAGACGGTAGTTTAAGGGAGCCCCTGATGAGAGCAGGAGCTCCCTTGTATTTTGTAAAGCCATCTCCTGGATGTCAAAGGCCAGAACCTGCCCGGTCTCCCCGCAAAGCCTGGAAAGGAGAAGGGTGTCATATCCGTTTCCCATGGTGGCATCCACGCAGAGATCCCCCTCATGCACCTGCTCCCGGATGAAATGGTGACAAAATTCAGTAGCCTGGATGTTTTTCATAAGCGTCTCCCTTTTGCTTTTGTTTATGGGTTGCCTGTACATCTGTCCGGCAGATGAATGTTTACGGCACGAAACAGT
>CAZJYM010000355.1:0-2540 GCA_964550245.1 uncultured Blautia sp.
GGAAAGCTCTCCCCCAGGAATTCATGGGTTTCGCAGTAGTACCGGTATCTGCGCACAATGCTTTCCGGATCCGTGTACTTTTCCTCCAGGCTTTTGGACCGGATGTTCTCCGGCAGAACAAAGGGTTCATACTGGGGCTTTACAGCCGTGACCCGCATGATGGGTCTTCCGGTATTTTCCCCCTTCCAGTAATCGTCAAATCTCTGTCTGGTTGATTCCCAGTCTTTCTTGTATTCCATTGTCTCTCTCCTTTCAGAAACTATGGTCTTTGGAGTCTCATATGTCTTTGTAATCCCAATAGTCAGAAATATTAAAACATTATCCATTATTGACAAAAACAATAAAGAATGATAGGATAGATTGTGGTAAAGAACCACAATGCAGCACAACAGCCAGGAGGCATTTCAGGTCATGCGTGAGATAACACCGGAAGCGTACAGCAGGGGAAAACTCCACTGGGAAGAGGATCCCGGGATCACCGTGCTGGATCTGGAGCATGAACAGATCCCCTACGGATTTGTTTCAGAGATCCTGGACCAGGTCTGCGCTCACACCGGGGAGATTCTGGATCAGGACCGGTTTCCCTTTCTGGTGAGAGGGGAACATCTCACCATGCTGGGAGCTTTCCGGGCGGTGATCCGCAAGTTTCCCGATGTGCGGATCCTGGACCTGGATGCCAGACCCGATCTTCGTGAGGAGTTTTTAACTCAGTCTCTTTCCCATGCCTGCCTGATGCGCAGGTGCTGGGAATTAACCGGGGATGACCGGATCTTCCAGCTGGGAATCAGGGCCGGGGGAAGGGAGGAATACCGCTGGGCCGGCAGACATGTAAACATCTATCGGCCGGGGTTTGGCAGTCTTCCCAGAGTCCTGGACAAACTGAGAGGCTTTCCCGTCTATCTCACCCTGGACATGGATGTGCTGGATCCAACCGCCTTTCCGGGAGCAGAGATCCCGGAAAACAACGGGGTAAGTCTTGCACAGCTTCAGGAAGCCCTGGATCTTATCTGCAGCCGGACACACATCGTGGGCTGCGATGTGTGTGAACTGGGAGATTCCTGTGATCCCACCGGCGTCTCCGACCGGGTGGCCAGAGAGGTGGTATCGGATATGCTGCAGGACCTTTATGAGAGCCGGGTAAAGATCTCTTCAGGGAATCCTCTTTGAGACCTCTTTTACCAGGATGCCGATCAGAGCTCCGGTAACCACCCCGGAGATCAGTAAAGCGGGGGCGTAGTAGATGAGGTTTAAGTTCTCCACAATGCACATGGCTACCAGGAGCTGTCCTGCGTTGTGGGAGATTCCTCCCGCCATGCTGACGCCTATGAGGCTGAAGCTTTTCCTTCGTAAAAGCAATGTCATCACCAGCAGGCTTAAGGCGGCTCCGGCCAGGCTGTAGAGAATACTGAACATGTTTCCGAAGAGGAAGCCGATGATCAGGATCCGCGTGGCAGATACAAAGGCGGCTTCCTTCCAGGAATAGCGGGTAAGGACAAAGAGGACCGCCAGATTGGCCAGTCCCGGTTTGATGCCGGGAATGCCGGCAAAAAAGGGGATTAAAGTCTCCACATATCCGAATATAACTGCCAGGGCGGTAAAAAGGCCCAGGTAGGCGGTTTTTCTGCTCATAACATTTTTTCTCCTTTAAGCCCCTTATCCCCGTGGGATAAGGGGCATCTTCAAGTCGTAATGATAGCACAGATGGAAAGAAGAGGCAACTTGTCCCCTCTTTCCGGTCTTCGGAAAACCGTTGACACCGGTCCTGACCGGTGGTATCATGATTCCAGTATAATTCCATAATGAACGTGCGAAGTGCTTCCCTTCCCTCCGGGAAGGGAAGAGAGAGGGAATCAGGTGCAAGACCTGAGCGATCCGGTCACTGTAAGAGGGGAGCGAACTCTCAAGGATCCCATTGTACGAAAGTATGAGAAGGGGAGAGGGAACCATGATCCTCAAGCCAGGAAACCTGCTTCGCATGGCGCGGTGTACCTTCCAGGTAAAGTGTAACAGCCAGTTCCGGGAAATCCCCAGTCCCGGAGTGTTGCCTGCCTGACGGCAGACATTCTTATGGGAGCGGGCCTGTGCGAATTATACTGCCGTCCGGTCTCGGCCGGACGGACATGATTAAACGGCAGGCGATACTGCTGCTGGACGGTTCGTTCCCTCCGCAGCTGAAACGGTTAAGAACCTCCGGGGCAGTGTCGCGCCTCCGGTTAAGGAGACGCAGATGAAAAAAGGATATTGGGAAGGCAAGCAGTATGCCTATTTCAGTCATAAGGAATGTGAGTTCTTTCCCTGTCACAGGGGAGCGGATCCGGACAACTTCAACTGTCTGTTCTGCTACTGCCCCCTGTACATGCTGGGAGAGAAATGCGGCGGCAACTTCCGCATCCGGGAGAACGGACGGAAGGACTGCACGGACTGTCTGGTTCCCCACAGGCGGGAGAATTACGGGCGGGTGCTGGGGAAATACGATGAATTGATGGAACTCATGAGAAAGATAAGAGAGGAGGGGCTTTAGCCCCTCCTCTCTTATCTTT
>CAZJYM010000356.1:0-2535 GCA_964550245.1 uncultured Blautia sp.
TATAGTTTGTTCATCCTGAAAAAGTTTTATGATTTTCTAAATCTTTTTAAGAATATCTTCCCTTCCCGAAAAGAGGAAATACAGAACTGTTAAGAGGAGCAAAAGACATGATCGATCTGACAAAAAATCCTTCCGTCCTTTCCCGGAACATCAAGAAAGCCCGGGAAAGGGGCATCATCATTCCCACCATCTCCCAGATGAGAGATCCCGGGACTGTTCCGGAATCCATCCGGGAAAAGCTTAAAAGCGTGGACCTGCAGGAGGTAAATCCCCTGAATCTTTTCCGGATCACCTGGAAAAACGAACCTGTGGAGTCCGGAGGGGGATACAGGGACATTCCCAACTTTGTGGAGTTTCCCCCGGAACTCACCGGTGTGCCCTGCAGGATCCTGGCCATGGCCGGCAAGTGGTTTCCCACCGGCTGCCACAAGGTGGGAGCTTCTTTTGGCTGTCTGGTGCCCAGACTGGTCACCGGGCAGTTTGACGCGGAAAGGCAGAAGGCAGTATGGCCTTCCACGGGCAATTACTGCAGGGGAGGAACCTTTAACTCCAGGCTGCTGGGTTTGCAGGGGGTGGCCATTCTCCCGGAGGGCATGAGCCGGGAGCGGTTTGACTGGCTTCACTCCATCGGAGCCCAGGTCATCGCCACCCCCGGATCCGAGTCCAACGTGAAGGAGATCTTTGACAAGACCAATGAACTGAAAGCCGATCCCGGATACATGGTCTTCAACCAGTTTGAGGACATGGGCAATCCCCTGTGGCACTACAACGTGACCGGCAATGCCCTGGCGGATCTCTTTGAGAGTATCAAAAGGCCCGGGGACCGCTTTGCGGGGGTGTGCTTTACCTCCGGATCTGCGGGAACCCTCTCCGCCGGGGACCGGGTGA
This sequence comes from uncultured Blautia sp., assembly GCA_964550245.1. Lineage (GTDB taxonomy): Bacteria > Bacillota > Clostridia > Lachnospirales > Lachnospiraceae > Blautia_A. The sequence continues at coordinate 889 of CAZJYM010000356.1, forward strand.
AGGAACTCTACCCGGGAGCGAAAATCGCGGTGGGGGAAGCCCTGCAGTGTCCCACCATCCTGGAAAACGGCTTTGGCAGCCACCGCATCGAGGGCATCGGGGACAAGCACATCCCCTGGATCCACAACGTAAAGAACACCGACATGGTCATCGACATCGACGATGAGGATTCCCAGAGACTGCTGCGGCTCTTCAACACCGAAGAGGGCAGAACTTACTTAAAGGAAGAACTGCACCTGGAGGATGAGCTTCTGGAAAAGCTCACCTGGATGGGAATCTCCGGCATTGCCAACCTTTTGTGCTGTATCAAGATGGCGAAGTACTACGAGCTGACCAGTCGGGATGTGATCTGCACCGTCCTTACGGATTCCGCGGTGATGTATCAGAGCAGGATCCGGGAGTTAAATGACCAGTACGGTCCCTACACTACCACACAGGCCCTTTTGGATCACCAGGTTCACCTGCTGGGAATCCGGACCGATCACATGCAGGAACTGAACTATCAGGACCGCAAACGCATCCACAACCTGAAGTACTACACCTGGGTGGAGCAGCAGGGAAAGACGGTGGAGGAGCTGGATGCCCTCTGGTACGATCCGGAGGGGACCTGGGACCGGGTTCACCATGAAGCGGATGAACTGGACGAACTGATCCGGGAGTTTAACGAGGCCGTGGGACTTTCAGGTGAAAAGCCATGATGAGACATGTTTTGGGTGCCAGATGCATTCACTGCGGAAAGGTGTGGGAGGCCAGGGCGGATATCACCACCTGTCCCTCCTGCGGAGGGCTGCTGGATATCCAGTATGACTACCAGTCCATCCGCCGGGAGGTAAACCGTCAGGTGATGGATAAAAGGCGGGAAAACTCCATGTGGAGATACATGGAATACCTGCCGGTGGAAGGGATGGGTAAGAGACCCAGACTTCGGGTGGGCTGTTCACCCCTTTACCGGGCGGATGCCCTGGCAGAGGCAGCAGGGGTGGGCACCCTCTATGTGAAGGATGACGGGATCAATCCCACCGCCAGTCTAAAAGACCGGGCCTCCGCCATGGCGGTGGTCAAGGCGGAGGAGGCGGGCGCTTCGGTGATCGCCTGCTCCTCCACGGGAAATGCCGCCTCCTCCCTGGCGGGAAACGCGGCGGCCGCCGGGTTTCCCACCTGTATCTTTGTCCCCTCCCGGGCCCCGGAAGGGAAGGTCTCTCAGCTGATGATCTTCGGGGCCCGGGTGATCAGCGTCCGGGGCACCTACGAGGAGACTTTCCGCCTCTCCCAGGAGGCCATATCCCGGCGGGGCTGGTACAACCGGAATGCGGCCATCAATCCCTTCCTGATGGAGGGAAAAAAGACCGTGTCTCTGGAGATTGCGGAACAGTTAAATTGGGAAGTCCCGGACTACGTGGCCGTCTCCGTGGGGGACGGATGCACCATCGCCGGAGTGTGGAAAGGATTCAAGGACCTCTTTGAGACGGGGATGATTGACCGCCTTCCCAGGCTGATCAGCGTTCAGGCGGAGGGCTGCTGTCCTCTGAACCGGGAAATCATAACCGGAAAACCCTGGGAGCCCATGGAGGAAAATACCCTGGCGGATTCCATCGCCGTGGGTGTGCCCAGAAATGCGGACAAGGCCCTTGCTGCCATCCGGGAATC
>CAZJYM010000357.1:0-2532 GCA_964550245.1 uncultured Blautia sp.
CTTTGTAAAGAACCCTGTTTTGCCCTCTCTGATGCTTTCCGTATATTTCTACTACAGGTTCAATGACAAAGAGCAGATTCCAGTGTACAATACCTGTAAAAGAAAGGAGGAACTGGACATGAGTGAAGAGATGTTCTGGATCGAAGGGGAAGTTCAGGTCCCGGAAGAAGATCGGGATGTGGTTAACCGGATTGCCCTGAAAATGCTCCGGATCTGCGGAGCCCGCAAAAGGGAGAAGATGATTCTCTCCGGAAAGGAAGTGGAAGTAGCAGCCCTTCCCCATCCGGACGGGGAAGGACTGGTCAGGTTTGACTGTTCTGTTTTTGATGAGTACAAAAGAGAACTTTGTGTCTACGATACGGCATCCTGCCATCTCGAGGCTCATGACTTCGGCGGCCAGGAATTTTCTCTTCCGGTCATCCTGATCATGGCCCTGGAAGCGTCATTCTCCACAGAGAAGTGCCGGCTCATGTCCTATCGTGGGGAGATGACTCTGTCCGCCTGGACGCAGGGCATCGGACGCCTGATGCCGAATGCAGGCAGTACGTCCCTGCTGAGCACAAGGGCCGCTCACGAGCTTTCCCATCTATATGGAAGAGATAATGAGAATGAGTTCCTGGAATACTGGGACAGCGAAAACCTCAATCTCTCCCCCTCTCTCAGAAGAGAGATTCAGGGATGGATCCGTGATTTCCCCACCGCCCCTGAAGTGGAGCCGGAGGAAGTGGAGAATCTTCTCTCTGAGATCCTCACCGACATGGTCCGGATCTGGAACTGCCGTCTGGGAGACAGGGCCTTCGCAGAGGAGTTTCTCGCACACAGGCAGGACCCAAACTACCGGAAGGCTCTGGGATTGATCCGTTCCTTCATGTACAGGGACCTGAAGAAGTTACCGGAGCTCACCCGGGAGCAGGCCCTGACCTGGATGATCCGCAAATACCACTGGAAAAAGGACACAGTGGCCATCGCGGCCCTTTTGTCACTGCTTCTCAACCACGAAAAGAGGAAGGAACTGTTTGGATTTTAACCGGACCCTGGAAAGGAGGAGATCATGGGAACATTCATCGAATATTCGGGTGAGATGAACATCCCGAAGGAGAAACTGGAGATTCTGTCGAAACAGATGGAGAAGGTGATGAACTACGGGGGCATGATGGATCTGGAATTCCTGGACCTTTTCGGCTTCAGGCTTGAACTGATGAAGCCTTTCCATCTGAATCCCGAAGGGAGGTCTCTGTTCTGCTACAACTATTTTGAAGAGAACTTCTGGGAGACCGGCTGTTATAAGTGGAAGGAAGGAAAGTTACATACGGAAAAGGTAGGCTGTTATGAATTTAACGATGTTTCCCTCGCCGCCTACTATCTTCTGTTCATGTATGATGAAAATCCGGGCTGCGTGGCTGTAGACAACCGCATTATGGCCGACACCGTCGCCGTAGGGTGGCTCAACCACCTTCTGGGGACCCGGTTCTCCATGAAGCCGTTCTTCCAGTTGTTTGACATCGCAGAAAAGTATGCTCTGGATGGCTGGTCACCGGATTTGAAAGAGGAGGAGATCCTGTACATGCTCCCTGAAAATCTGGAGTACGATGCCTGCGGCACGGACTTTGCCGATCTGATGTACATCTTTCACGGGACCCAAACCCTGGATCTGGGGGATGTCCTTCCGGGATCCTACCCGGATGATGTGAAAAAGGCCCGGGAGGCGGTCCGCTCTTTTCTTAACCGGGAAGGGGAGGATTCCCTGGAGACACTGTGGACCTTCCTGAAATCCGACCGGGAAAAGAGGATGGAGATGACGGATCTCTCTCCCCTTCCGGAACTCTCCCTGATTCTTCCCGCCAGAGTCTTCGTTTTCCTGGCTGCCAAGCAAAAAGGCCTTAATTTCTGGAAACTGTGGAAAGATCTGCGGGAGCAGGTATACCAGGACCAGGAGATGAAATCCTATGCCGGAGAATCCCTGGAAAAAACCAGGCGGGAAAGAGCGGAAGAGCCGGCAGAGCCGGTAAGTACCCTCGACTTCCTGCAGAGGAGCGAAACTTATCCCTTTGGCACCAGCTCCTGCACTCTGTCAGATGACGACAGGCTCTACTGGTGGGATCCCGAATCGGATGAGGTGACTTTGTCCGAGAAGATGGATGCGTGGCTCAGAGACCTCTCCCACCGGCACCGGACCATCATGGAGACCCCGGAGAAAAACCCGGCCGAATCCGACTCTTTCCTGAAGGATTTTGTGACTGTGCTGGGCAGAGTAAATGAGGGATACAGAAATGTAAAGCCCTTTCACAGCATGTTTTACGAGTTTATCGAAAACGGAAGCAAAAAGGAGTACACTGCAGCGGTGGAACTTTTAAAGGAGCTTGCCCGGGAAAACTGGGAGCAGGAAGACGGCCACGGCTGGTCAGGCATCGGCAAAAATGCACCCCGAAGTCCCGGCAGAATGCGGATGAGACGGTATCTGAGCGTGATGGCAAACACGAAGCTTCGCAAAAAGTATTTCGGGTTTTAGACCCAAACCCATCCCGAAAAAGG
>CAZJYM010000358.1:0-2521 GCA_964550245.1 uncultured Blautia sp.
GACATCATCGTCAACAACGAGGGAAGAATCGAGCAGAGCGGCACCGCCGAAGATCTCTACTCCAATCCCAAGACTCCCTTTGTGGCCCGCTTTATAGGCAATTCGGTGACCGTAACCAACTACGACCGCTTCCGGGCCTTCCGCCATGTGAAAAAAGGCGGGGAGGGCATCATCCGTCCGGAGTTTGTAGAGATCTACAAGATGTCCGAGGACATCCGCTATACCGAGTCCGCCGAGCAGGGCCGGGTAAAGGATCTGATCTACCGGGGAAGCAGCATCGAGGCCAAGGTGGAGATCCACGGAAACATCCTCTCCTGCGTCCGCAGCATCAACGATCCCCCCTTAAGCGTGGGAGAACCGGTGAGAGTCTTTGTTTACCGCATGTTCCTGGTAAACGGGGACAGGGTGGATCTGGTGGAAAATCCTTCTTTAAGAGAAAACAGCATGGTGGTCTGATAAGCCCCATAGAAAGCATAAAGCCGTCCCCGGAGGGGACGGCTTTTTATTGTCACAAAAGATTACGGATTGTTCCGCGGCTTCGCCGCTTCCACAATCCTCCCAACATTCGGAATCCATGGGGCCCCTGCCCCACTTCTTCCTCATGTTGGGGCGCTTCATAAAGCCTTTCGCCCGCTGGCATGCAAGCATGCCGCGGGCCAGGGCTTTATGAAGCTGTAATCATCAAATTTTAGAAAATTAGTCTGGACGAACAGGGGATTTTGTGAGACAATGAAAACAGGTTGCAGGGCCTCCCCCGGTGCCCTCCGGAGTCCCTTAGCAGCAAGAAAGTAAATCCACAGCTGAAAGGAGTTTGAAAATGATTTATTCACGCGAAGTAGAAGAGATGTGCCCGGTGGCACAGGGCGTTCATCATGGCGCCGCTCCAATCCCGGAGGAAGCAAAGTGGGTACCTGTTAAGGAGGTAAAGGATATTTCCGGCTTCACTCACGGTGTTGGCTGGTGTGCGCCTCAGCAGGGAGCCTGCAAGCTGTCCCTGAACATTAAGGAGGGAGTCATCCAGGAAGCCCTGGTGGAGACCATCGGATGTTCCGGAATGACCCACTCTGCTGCTATGGCCGCCGAGATCCTTCCCGGTCTGACCGTTTTGGAAGCGTTGAATACGGACCTGGTCTGCGACGCCATCAATACCGCCATGAGAGAGCTGTTCCTTCAGATCGCCTACGGACGTTCCCAGTCCGCATTCTCTGAGGACGGCCTGGCTGTGGGCGCAGGACTGGAGGACCTTGGAAAGGGCCTTCGCTCCCAGGTCGGCACCATGTATGGAACTCTGAAGAAAGGCCCCCGTTATCTGGAAATGGCAGAAGGCTATGTAACCGGCATCGCTCTGGATGCGGACGATGAGATCATTGGATACCAGTTCGTAAGCCTTGGGAAGATGACTGACTTTATCAAAAAGGGAGATGATCCCAACACCGCCTGGGAGAAGGCCAAGGGCCAGTATGGCCGCGTAGCGGATGCCGTCAAGATCATTGACCCGAGAAAAGAATAATTAATCGTTGAGGAGGTAACGGGAAATGGCTTTATTTGAATCATATGAGAGACGGATTGACAAGATCAATTCTGTTTTAAACAGCTATGGAATCGCATCCATCGAAGATGCGGAAAAGATCACCAAAGATGCCGGCCTGAACGTGTATGACCAGGTCCGCAGCATCCAGCCCATCTGCTTTGAGAATGCCTGCTGGGCCTACACCGTAGGCGCAGCCATCGCCATTAAGAAGAAATGCACCAGAGCCGCCGATGCAGCAGCCGCCATCGGAGAAGGCCTGCAGGCCTTCTGTATTCCCGGATCCGTTGCCGATACCCGTAAGGTAGGTCTTGGCCACGGCAATCTTGGCAAGATGCTTCTGGAAGAGGACACCGAGTGCTTCTGCTTCCTGGCAGGCCATGAGTCCTTCGCAGCCGCTGAAGGTGCCATCGGCATCGCAGAGAAGGCCAACAAGGTTCGTCAGAAACCCCTCCGTGTCATCCTGAACGGTCTGGGCAAGGATGCCGCTCAGATCATCTCCCGGATCAACGGCTTCACCCATGTGGAGACCGAATACAATCCCTACACCAACGAGGTGAAGGAAATCTTCCGCAAGTCCTACTCCGACGGACTGCGTGCCAAGGTTAACTGCTACGGCGCCAACAGCGTTCCCGAGGGCGTAGCCATCATGTGGAAAGAGGGCGTGGACGTGTCCATCACCGGCAACTCCACCAACCCCACCCGTTTCCAGCATCCGGTAGCCGGCACCTACAAGAAGGAGTGCCTGGAGAGAGGCAAGAAGTACTTCTCCGTGGCATCCGGCGGCGGCACGGGCCGTACCCTGCATCCCGACAACATGGCCGCAGGTCCCGCTTCCTACGGCTTCACCGATACTTTAGGCAGAATGCACTCTGACGCTCAGTTTGCAGGCTCCTCCTCCGTTCCCGCTCATGTGGAGATGATGGGACTCATCGGAGCCGGCAACAACCCCATGGTTGGCATGACCGTGGCTGTGGCTGTGAGCATTGAAGA
>CAZJYM010000359.1:0-2520 GCA_964550245.1 uncultured Blautia sp.
ACGGTCTCAAACTCCAGAGTGGCCTTCCCCTTAAATTTCCTCCGAAAGATGGTCATCATCTCCTGCAGCACCCCCAGCTTGCAGGCCTGGAACTTCTTCAGACTGCTGATATCCAGGAAGGGGATGGAAGATCTGGCCCCTGTGGTCTGTTTCAGGATGAAACAGTCCTCCGTATCGCCTTTGAGTTTCCGCCTCAGCGTGTTCTTAGAAAACACGTACTGGGGGTAATCTTCAAAAGGCCTCCTTTCCGTAAAGCTGATGGAATTGCGAAGCTTCACGTTGGTAAAGGTCCTTACCTGAAGCGACAGTGTGTTATCCCTGGTAAACCGCATCTCCAGGGTTTTCACTTTCCGGATAAACCCGTCCTTCCTTCTCTCCAGCCATCCCGGAACATAGCAGTACAGGGAGCCTGTCAGGTTGCTGACCTTCAGATCGCCGGTATAAGTCCCCAGGGAATTCAGCAGAAGCTGGGCCATCAGATAAGGGGGAACAGAGGAAAGGGGTTCCTTCTGAATCCAGACCTGATCAAAATCTTCCAGACCCTTCAGCGCTTCTTTAAGGGAGTGCAGGTTAGAGGGGTCCGGCTTCATCAGGAGATAGACGTTTTTCACTTCTCCCCTCTCCTCGTTCCGTCTCACCAGGGAACAGATATTGCTGCAAAGACACTGTGAGTCCAGAATCCAGGATCCAAAATGGATTTTAGCATCACTGGAGATAAGGAAGACCTCATACTCCTTTTTCAGCTCCTCATAATCAAACGAGAAGGAAACCTCGTTTGTTCGAATGGGAGCAGCATCCCATAATTCATTTTCATTTCCCATTATCTCTTTCCTCCTTTACGATATTTTCCGGGGAATACTTCCTGACACACCGGAGAATCTCTTCCACCGCATCCATGCGGCACTGTAAACTCTTTTCATCGATGAGTGCCGGAATCTCCACCAGTTCAAAACCATCCAGTCTTCTTCTGCGAATCTCCCCCTTCTCCGCCATCACATTGGCCACGATCACGCAGCTGCAGGAGCAGTCTGCGGCTTTGGCACGGATCTTCTCCACCATGGCATCATCTTCAGTCTGAAAGGATTCGTGCCAGTTCTTCATGTCCACATAGATGCGGCTTTCCGGAATCCGAAAGTCAAACTTCTCGAACTCCGCAGGATCATCGATCTCCTCCAGGGTTACCCCTGCATACCGGAAAAAAATGAACTTTCCCGCTTCTTCTCCCAGGATTCCCTTGTAAATGTTGTTGAATACCGGGGGAGAAAGGATGTACTCTCCCTTTTCAAAGTCCGTGGCGTAGCCTCTGGATTCGAAGTAGTCCTTCATCTCCGGGATCTGCATCAGCCTGGTAAGTCTGGCGGCCTGTGCGGAGACCTCCTGTGGAAAATCCGGTCCCGGGTAAAAGCTGACCGACACATCCCCGTAGTCGTTCTCCTGTCTGTAATACAGCGTATTGCCGGGTTTGGGCAGACGAATGTAAAAATTCCGAAGGATCAGGCTGTCCGGACCGGATGCATTCGCCGTGGGACATCTGACCGCCATGTCCCTCAGCATTTTCCACTGGATCATTCTCTCCGGGGTCCAGGTTCCTCCCAGCATGTGCTGAATCTGCCTGTAAGAGCGGGAAGAAACCAGATCCCCGCTGTTCTTCAAAATGGCTTCCTCCTCCGATCCTCCTCTCTTCCTGTAAGCATTGTATTCCCGGATGGCATCCAGCAGGGCATACACCTCAAAGTTAAAAATCCTGTCTTCCAGCAGAGAAGGATCCATCACATCCGCCAGACTCCTGTCCGCGTAGATGTAAATATTTCCGGGCTTCATACAGGTGCGGCAAATACGCCCGATGGCCTGTATCACCGTCCTGGAAGCCGCCAGGGCAACGCTTCTGCACTGGCTCAGTTTTACCAAATCTCTCTGCCTGCTCCGGATCCCGGTCCTGAACTTTGAAAAAGCTTGCCGGATCTTGCTTCTGGCCGTCCTTCCGGAGATCTCCCCGGCTTCCTGCAGGTATTCCACCTCAAATAAATATTGGGCAAAGTTCTCCTCCGACAGTTCCTCTTCCCCGAAGATGTTCACAAGGATATGGGTGGGTCTCTCCAGATAGATGGCATCAAAGTCCTTCTCAAGACGATCTCTGCTGTCATTCAGGCAAACCAGGGAATCTTCCAGTCCTTCAGGAATGGGATACTGCAGGTTCTGGCCCGCTCCCACCGTCTGATACACCGAAATGACAAAGAGCTTCTCTCCATTCCCCAGCCGGGAAATCATCTGACTCTTCTTCCCCTCAAAATCCTGTCCGTCCAGCAGCATCACATGATCCCCAGCGATAAACCCCGGCCGGAACCTGTTGCAGAGACTCTGAAAAAGATTAAGAATCTTTTCCTTATCTAATGACATATCGCCTTCCCGGGGATATTTGGTGAGGACGCACAGGAACGACTGGATGTCGTCATGGAGCAGGAACTCTTTAAATGCCTCCGCAATGCGGAGGATCCTTCTTTGGATGAAGTCCCCTCCGTC
>CAZJYM010000360.1:0-2483 GCA_964550245.1 uncultured Blautia sp.
AGGTTATCTGCCGCCCTCTGGTAGACTCTGTCGTCGTAGAGGTCCACATCCTCCTCCAGATCCGTCTCTCCCCGGTCAACGCGCAGGAAGGACAGGGGATTCTTTTTACAGATCTCCCCGGCCTCCTGCCGGGTTACCACATCGTAGGGCAGGGCCGCAACCTCCCCCGCCTTATCGCCAACCGGGCGCAGGGCCCGAAATGCCTGAAATACTGCCATAAACCGCCTTCTCCTTCCTATGCCTGCTTTTCTGAGAGCTCCGGAAGCACCGTGACCAGCATGGTGATAAAGCAGGCGCATCCCCCGATCAGGTTGGAGATGGGCTCCGCCCAGAACACGCCGTCCACGCCCAGACCCCCGATCCTGGGAAGAATCACCGTCAGAGGGGCCACAATGATCACCTTGCGAAACAGAGAGAAGAAGGTGGCCTTCTTCGCCTTGCCCAGAGCCACAAACACGTTTTGTCCCGAAAACTGAAAAGCCATGAAGAAAAATCCGAAAAAGTAGATGCGCAAAGCTTCCCGCCCCCGGTCCAAAAGAGCCGGATCGCTGTTAAAAAGCCTGATGAAAAAGTCGGGGAAGAGCCGGAGAAGCAGCCAGGCAAACAATGTGTAGGCCACCCCCACCAGGGTGATAAAGCCGATGGCCTGCTTTACCCTTTTATAGGCTTTCTCCCCGTAGTTAAAACTCATCACCGGAGAGGCCCCGTTGGTAAGGCCCTGTACCGGCATGGTAAAGATCTCCCGGATGGAGTTTAGTACCGTCATGATGCCCACGTACAGATCTCCCCCGTAGACCTGCAGGGTGGCATTGCACACCACCTGCACCACGCTGTTGGTAAAGGCCATGATAAAGCCGGAAACCCCCAGGGACATGATCCGCACCACTCTCTTCCACGAGATCCGCAAAGAAGAGGCCTTTAACTTTAACACCGCCCTGGGCCCGGTCAGAAACCGCAGCACCCACAGGCACGAACAGCCCTGGGAGAGGATGGTGGCCAGGGCCGCTCCCTGGACTCCCATGTGAAACACAAAGATAAAGAGGGGATCCAGCACGATGTTTAACACCGCTCCGATCAGCACCGTAAACATCCCCGTGTTTCCAAAGCCCTGGCTGTTGATGAAGGGATTCATCCCCAGGGAGATCATCACAAAGAGGGTGCCCAAAAGATAGATGCGGATGTAGGAGCCGGCATAGGGGAAGGTGCTGTCACTGGCCCCGAAGGCATAGAGGATGGGTTTGTGAAACAGGTAGCCCACCCCCATCAGCAGGATGCCGGTAATCACCAGCATGGAAAAGGTGTTTCCCATCAGCATCTCCGCTTCCTTCTCGTCCCCTCTGCCCCTCTCCATGGCACAAAGAGGTCCTCCCCCGTTTCCAAAGAGGTAGGTAAAGGCCGTGATCAGGGTGATGATGGGAAAACAGACTCCCACCCCGGTCAGAGCAACCGTTCCCTCCCCGGGGATCCGGCCGATGTACATCCGGTCCACGATGTTGTAGAGAAGGTTTAAAAGCTGGGCAAAGGTCATGGGCAGAGCCACTTCAATGATGTTCCTGTATACGCTTCCTCTGGAAAAATCCGTCTGATGCGCCTTCATCTTCTTCTCCTTCACTTTATTGCTTCAGGCAGGTCCACATCCATCAGTTCCCGGGGATCCTCCACTTCCAGCAGCACCAGATCCTCCGGATGAGCCCGCAAAATCCCCCGTCCTCCCGTATCCCCGGAGATTTTCATAAGTTCCGGGAAATACTTCCGGGAAAAGATACCGGGGCTTCCCCGTCTGCCCTGATAAGACAGGGAGGCCAGTCCTTTGCCGGAGGAGATAAAAAGTTCCGCCAGCCGGACAATGGTATCCTCCGAAAGCCAGGGCTGATCCGCCGGGGCAAAGAGACAGGCCTGCCGGGAAAGACTCTCCTCCAGTCCGATCTTTACCGAGGAGGACAGGCCCTCCTGATAGCGGGGGTTATCCAGCACCCGGGCTCCCATTTCCTCTGCCGCTTCCCGCACTTCCGGAAACCGGGTTACCACGGTGACTCCCGCCGAAAGCCTGGAAGCGGCCGAAACCAGAGTAGTCAGGGATCTTTTAAAAAGGGGCTCTCCCTCCAGGGGAAACAAAAGCTTGTTGGATCCGAAGCGGCGGCTCTCCCCTGCTGCCAGTAAAATCATTTCCAGTTCCATCTTCCCTCCCGCAGGCTTCCCAGACAGGCGGTGAGGCCTTTTTCCTGCAAAAGCTTCAAAGTCTCCGCTCCCACGGCCGAATCCAAAAGGGCATCCGACCTGTTTAAAAACACCCGGTACTCCCGGGTTCCTACACCCTTTCGAAGACCACGCTCCGAAGAGGCGATTAGGGCCAGATCAGAGGGAGTAACCGTTTCTTTCATATCCTTCCCCAAAAAAGAAGAGACCAGCTCCGGGTGATGGGAAACCTCCCGGATGGGTTTTCCCAGGACGTCCACTCCCAGGATCCCGATCACCAGATCCGC
>CAZJYM010000361.1:0-2470 GCA_964550245.1 uncultured Blautia sp.
AGACAGAAAAGTCCCCCTTTTGCAAGGGGGACTTTTTTAGTTGATGAGTTCAATGGCCATATCATCCATCAGCTTTTCCCGTAGGACGATTTTCCATTCTACAGACTGCGCCTGCACAAAGTGCATGGCGGAGAAAGTCACATGTTTCCCTTCTTTTGTTCCTGCGGGACGCAAAATAGCGATGGCTACGGCTGCAGGACCATCGTCTGTATCCCAATCAGAGCCGGTTCTGACCCTGCGGGGAGCGTCATTATTCCGACAGTCCCTGACCTGGAACTTTTCTTCGGACAGATCCGGATCCAGACTGTAGGTCATGGTTTTGAAACAGTTGGGAAAATCATACCCGGACCGGATTTCGGGGACAACCTCCTGGGGTTCGTATTCCAGGACGGTGAGTCTGTGTTCGGTTCCGGTAAGGGGATGGACAAAGGAGATCACATCTCCTGCGTTTGGGTCTTTGAAACGGCACACCTCCAGGTTTTCGGGACTCCTCTTCAGATTGAGGATAAGCTGCCTGATCTTTGGAGAGCGGCTTCCTGGCCAGGGAAAGGAGATGCGCTGGAAAGACCAGATGCGCTCAGGATCCAGACCGTAATGCTTCATCAATGGGAGGATATGGGAATCATTGATTGTATTGTCCGGCAGGAGCCTTTCAGGAATCCAGGAAGATCCGGCTCCGGTTGACCTGCGGGCCTTTTTCCCGTTCATGAAAAGAGAGGCCTCAAACTCCATGGTCAGGGGATTTTCGCGGCTTAAGTTCTCCTCCATCTCTTCGGAGAGAGGTTTGCCGCTCCCGGTCAGGGAAAGCCATTTGTCCAGGAAATTTTGAAACCGGGAAGGATCGATCTCCACGCAGCAGTCAATTACCAGGCCTTTCCCGCAGGAGTAGACGGAAGGGACATGCCACAGTTCATCTCCCCAGGTAAAGCTTTTGCCCAGGACGATTTCTTCACCCGGACGCTGCCTTTTGTCCTTTGTAAATCCCCGGTCGAAGAAAACCTGCCATTTCTCATCCTCTTCCGGAGGTGTGGGATTCCCGGTCAGTTCACAGTATTCCCGGGTATAGGGAATTTTTGAACAGTCAACCTCTGCCTGAAGGTTTTTTACGTAGTGATACACATCCTCGATGGGAGAGAGGTCAAACTCTCTTCGCAGGGCAGAAAGAACCTCCTGCTGTTCGGGTGTTGCCGGGTTATCCTGGAGAAAGGAGAAAAACTGCTCTTCATTCCAGGCGAAGCACTGATCCAGAGCGGCCATGTCCCCACAGGCAAGAAGAAGGCGCAGCAGATCTTCAAAGCTTCCGGCAATGGGATGCACCGGATCTTCTGAATTCATGGGACTGACTGCAAAAATGAGATCTCCAAAGCCGGGAACGGTACAGTAGTGAATGCCGTCAACCCCGGAAGATCCAAGGATGTGGGCTCCCTTTGGGGTACAGTAGTAGACTTCCGGAGTGTCGCTTATGGAAAAGCCCAGGGCTGACAGGTCCAGATTTCGTTTCTTAAAGTCGAAGTAGGTTATCATATTTTCCATGCTCCTTGTATCAGTACCTGTGAACAGGTCAGAATCATTATAATATGTGAGGACAGGAGAATCAACAGCGAAAAAAACTAAAAACGAGGGGAATATTCTGAATTTTCGCTCTGTGAGAAGGAGGCTGTGAGGAGGAATGGGGAATTTTGACGAAGCTCATAAGTGCCGGATGTGGATTTATGAGGCTTTTGTATTTTATTGTGGTCTGTCCGGGCTTATTTTTTATTCACCTCTGCAATAGTCACGATTATCCCATTATCAGACAGATAATACAGCAAATCTTTAACACACGGGGAGAATCCCGGGAGTCAGCCATGATTGCCACTGGTATTTGCCCCTTCTTTTTGTTATAATACGGTAAAGGAAGACAGAGGGTCTGTTTTTCCAAGTCGGATATTCCGGCGGAAAGGAATCGGGGAAAAGATGGAGATTATCCTGGTACTCCTGTTGATCATTGGTATTTTTGCAGCGGGCCTTTTCGCCATGACCGCCATGCGGGAGATGGCCATCAAAAAGATGGGCAGCCGTTCTCCCAGGCTTACCATGGGGGCGGAGGTGGCGGAAAAGCAGGAGGACGGTTCCGGCAGTTTCCGTATAATCTTCCAGACAGAGGGAGGAGAACAGATAAACTTATCCGTGCGTAAATCCGAGTATAACCGGCTCTCTGTCGGTGACCGGGGCCGGCTTACCTGGCAGGGAACCCGGTATGTGACCTTTGACAGGGAAGAAAAGTAAAAAAATCAGGAGGAAAGGCGAAGGTGAAGATGAAATACAGGAAGGATCGGTACGGGAATCCCATTTCTCAGCTGGGATACGGCTGTATGAGATTCACCAGAAAGGGAAATTCCATTGACTATGAAAAGGCCAGGAAGGAAGTGCTTCTGGCCATCAGGAGGGGTGTCAACTACTTTGATACCGCCTACATCTATCCCGGCAG
>CAZJYM010000362.1:0-2430 GCA_964550245.1 uncultured Blautia sp.
TCCCGCGGGACCTCTTTCTCATTGGTTTATTTCAACAGATTTTTCATGCTTCCCAGACTGATGAGCAAAGTGGAGGTATTGTGACACAGGGCTGACACGGAGGGAGTGATGATTCCCGTCACCCCAAGGACAATCAGGATACCGTTGATCAAAACGATGTTCCGGTAGTTGGTATGGATCCTTCTCATGAGAGCGTCCGAGAGGCGCTTCAGATCCACCAGAGCGTAGAGATCATCGGTGGACACCGTGATGTCCGCAATCTCCCTGGCGATTTCCGCACCGTCGCTGACCGCAATCCCCGCGCTGGCAGCGGAAAGGGCCGGGGAATCATTGATCCCGTCTCCCACCATGATCACGGTCTCTCCTGCCGCTTTTTCCTTATCGATATAGGCTGCCTTATCCTGGGGCAGAACTTCGGAGTAGTATTCATCCACACCGATCTTTTCTCCGATTGCATGAGCAGTCCGTTCGCTGTCTCCCGTCATCATGACCACTTTGTTGATCCCCAGCTCCTTAAGAGACTTAATCACCTCGGATGCTTCTTCCCGTAAGGGATCCTCGATGAGGATCACCGCAGAGAGCTGATGATCGATGGCCAGGTACAGATGAGAGTACTCCCTGGGAAGACTGTCAAAGAGTTCCTGTTTTCCCTCGGGAATGGTGCACTTCTCGTCTTCAAACACAAAGTGGTAGCTGCCGATAACGGCTTTCATCCCGTTGATGGAGGAGGAAATCCCGTGGGCCACCACATAGTTCACCCGGGAATGCATCTCCTCATGCTCCAGGCCTTTGGCTTTGGCGGCCTGAACCACGGCTCTGGCCATGGAATGAGGGAAGTGTTCCTCCAGGCAGGCAGCCACCCGCAGCATCTCATCCTTTGTCCCGTCAGCAAAGACCACCACATCCTTCACCGCCGGTCTGGCTTTGGTAAGGGTTCCCGTCTTGTCAAAGACCACTTCCGTGGCATCTGCCACGGCTTCCATGTACTTGCCGCCCTTTACCGTCATGTGGAGGGTGCCGGCTTCCCGGATGGCGGAGAGCACGGAGATGGGCATGGCCAGCTTCAAAGCGCAGGAAAAGTCCACCATGAGAACCGCCAGAGCCCGGGTGGTATTTCTTGTCAGCAGCCAGACCAGTGCGGTTCCCCCAAGGGTGTAGGGAACCAGTCTGTCCGCCAGACGTGCCGCCTTGCTCTCCACCGAGGATTTCAGCTTCTCCGACTCCTCGATCATGCGCACAATGCTCTCATACCGGGTGGAACCGGAAACCGCCTTCACCGAGATGGTCAGCTCTCCCTCTTCCACCGCCGTTCCCGCATACACATACTTGTGAACGTTCTTGCGAACCGGCAGGGATTCTCCGGTCATGGAGGACTGATTCACCATGGCCTCCCCTTCCGTCACAATCCCGTCGAAGGGGATGATGTTGCCCATGTGGACCACGACCTGGTCCCCTTCCCGGATGTCACTGGAAGACACCAGGACTTCCTGACCGTCCTCGGTCTTCTTCCACACCCGGTTGATCTTCAGGGACATGCTTCTGGCCAGATCTCCCACGGATTTCTTGTGTGTCCACTCATCCAGCAGTTCACCGATGCCCAGCAGGAACATGACGGAGCCTGCCGTGTTGTAATCAGCTCTCAGGATGGACACGCCTACGGCCGCCGCATCCAGCACTTCCACCTTCAGTTTCCCTTTCCACAGGCTCTTCAGTCCCCGGTAGAGGTACTTGAAAGAAAGAACGGTGTTGTACACCGCCTGGGCCGGCATGGGAAGGAAGGTTTTGGTAACTGCCCGAAGGAGTACTTTCCGGATCAGTTTTTCCTTATACCGGGTATTCAGCTCCCGGGAGCTGTTTTCCAGGTAGCCTTTGGGGACACTGGCTGTCTCAAAGGAAAAACGCCGAAGGGCCAGGAGCAGACTCTCCCGGTCCTGTTCATAACAGATGGCGGCGTCCCCTGTCTCCGGATACACCTTCACCGCTGTAACCCCGGGAAGATTCTGTACCGTGTACTGGAACACATCCGCCTGCCGCAGTGTCAGACGGGGAAGATCCAGGTGGATCCGGATACGCCCTCTGATCTGGTGTCTGATCTGGAATCTCACACAAAGTCCCCCTTATTCCGTCTCTGCTTCCTGCTTCGTCTCCGCTTCAGCCGCATACCGGTCCTCATTGATCTGTACGGCTTCTGCGTAGATGTCCTCTGCGTTTTCCTGTACCGTGGCCACGGTCTTCATGACGGAGTCTTTGGCCCGAAGAACCGCTGCTGTGCAGTTGGTGTATACCTTCTTGGCGTCACTGCTGCCAAGAATCTTTATTCCTGCCGTGCCGAAGAGAACACCGCCCAGAAAGAACCCCAGATGCTTTATACCGTTATTCATGATGATTGCTCTCCTTTCGATGATATTTATCCCTATATGATAATAAGAA
>CAZJYM010000363.1:0-2415 GCA_964550245.1 uncultured Blautia sp.
CCCCGCATGACACACTGCTGCAGATGACCCATCTCGTTGGCTCCCCGCAGGATGCAGGGTTTGTGGTTCAGGGTAAATTTTCCCTTTGGACAGCTTCTTTCATGGCAGATGAACTGTTTCATCCCGAAGGTGGAGACTCTCCGGGAAAGGATCCCCTCTTCATCCGAGAGAGTAACCACCGCTCCGTAAAGCCAGGGGGAATCCGGTTCCCACAGCCGGTATCCGGAAAGGGGAATCCGATAGCGGTACTCGTTAGGACCGGAACCGATGTACGGGGCTTCCACATACAGGGCTCCAATCTCCGCTCCGGCATAATTTCTCGGAAGGGCGTGTATCTCCAGCTTACAGCCTTCCTTAATCTCCTCCGCATAGTTTTCAATGCCGATGCGGATCTCGGAGTACGCTGAATCGATGTCCGGACGTACAAAGACGTCGGTGATAAAAATCTCCGGTCTTCTCTCCAGGGTGACACGACCGAAGATACCGGCCCCGGCGGGGCAGTGATGCCATCCCTCCTCCGGATCATCCCAGCCGGGGCCGGTAGCAGCGTAGATCTTGTCTCCGTCCAGCACCGGTCCCACTCCCAGGGTGGGGATGTCGTTGATGCATTCCACGATCAGTTCATTATCGGGCTTCTGATAATCGGTGATGTCAAACTCGAAGGGAGCGAAGAAACCCTCGTGGCTCCCAACAAAGCTTCCGTTGAGATAGACTCTGGCCTTATAGTCCACACACTGGAACCGGAGGATGATCCTTTCCCTCTCCCCATGAAGCATCTGCGGAAAAGAAGTCCGGTAGCAGCCTCTCCAGCGTCCCTTTTCTCCGGCCGGTCCCCGGTAATCGGGGATGGTGACGTTTTCCCAGGAAACATCATCCCGGTTAAACCCGGAGAAGATCTCGGCCTTTTCAAGGTAGCGGAATTCAAAGCGGGAGATCTCCCGGCATTCCAGGAGAGAATTTACCTCCGGGAGATGGTTTTCCATAAAGGGCCTGTACTGCTTTCGCATCCTCTCCAGTTCCTCCTCAAAGGACTGGCATCGCTCTTCAAAGGAGGGAGAGGAAAAGTCAATCCCCTCCGGGAAGGATGAGGCCCTTTTCAAAGGCTCTGTACACTTCTCCCTGGGCATAACCTCCCGGTCCCGCTCAGCCGATGGATGTTTTGTCATGGCGATCTCCTGAAAGAAATCCTCCGCCATCTCACTGCCCCCTTCTTTACTGGAATCAAGATGAAAAGAACCTCCCGGTCCAGGGAGATGCATTTGCATGTCCATGGCAAAGGGGAGGTTTTGCAGAAAAAAGTCAGGTTTTATGGGGCTTTCCCCGTAACCGCTTATCCTGCCTGATGTCAGGGGTATTGTACATCAGCAGAGGGAGAAAGACAAGGGAAGAATGCTTTGAGGTGGATGGGATCCGATGAAGGCAATTATGGGGCAATGCACCGGATTTCCTGAGACTTAATGCGGCGCTCTACCGTCGGTGGGAGTTCCTCCGGCTTTATTCCCCTCTCGCCAAGCATGCTGCGTACGGAGGCATTATTCTGGACGTGTTCCATGGTAATGGCAGATTCGCCATGCAGGTCTTTTTTGTCGATATTAAATTTAGTCATTTCTGCAGCAAGATTTTTCGCTGCAACAGTGAGCGCAGGCAGACATGGCTTTTGTTTCATTTCGTCTGCTGCATGACTGCCAAACAGCGCTGCATCTCCTTTGGAACGAATTCTGCCAGGACCCGCATCATCAACTCCGCGTTCATATATATTTTGGGTCAACATCATTTCCGAAATCTGAAACCGGTCAGGTGCTTCCGCTCTGTCAATGCAGGCGATCCGCTCCTGGAGTAACTCTAAAGTTCTGGCCTTGAGTGCAAAGTAAGCCTGTGCGAAAGCGATCTCTTCTTTTTGCGGATCACCGTTTTGTACTGTCAGACAGCATGCATATCGACTGAGCATGAAATCCTTGATTCTTCTGTGTGCTCCGCTACCAAGTTCGACTATTTTCGTGACCTCACGAAAATGGTCAGAGGAAAGCATTCCGGACGCGTCACAGGAAGTCATGGCACGCTGGATTGCCTTTTCGAAATTTTCCCAGCGTTTATATCCGAGCAAAATCATTAAATCTCTTGCCGACCAGTATTCTATATCTGTGTCATCCATTGTATGCATACTCGCATCAAACTGCGATTTAAATGACGAGATCCTTTGATTGTCCATCTTCTCCTCCTTGCTGTTGTTGATTTATCTAAATTTCAAAGTCCTGTGACTTTTCTACTGAACGTTATTTTACAGCATCGTTAAAAACTTCATTAGAGCATGAAAAATTCGTACTTCATGGTATTTAAAAGAAAATCATGATTTCTCCTTCTGCAACCAGATTCTTCTGTTCCTGGCGGAACATTTTGTCCTGGTTTATCATTGAC
>CAZJYM010000364.1:0-2404 GCA_964550245.1 uncultured Blautia sp.
GGGAGAAAACATTTTGGGTATTGACATTTCACCTCCATGGGGTTATACTGAAAACAATTAAACGATTACTTAATTGTTGAATTCAAAGGGAGGACCTTATCATGAAGAAAACATACAAGATCGAAGTAGACTGCGCCAACTGCGCCAACCTGATGGAGAATGCCGCCCGGAAGACTCCGGGAGTGGCCGCTGCCACCGTGAACTTTATGACTCAGAAGATGATCGTCGAATTCGGAGAGGGGCAGGAACCCCGTTCCGTGATGGCCAGTGTTGCGAAGGCCTGTAAGAAGGTGGAGCCGGACTGCCAGATCTTCCTTTAATGGAAGGAGTCCCGTTGTATGCATGAAGTGATCATTACCGTCCTGCTGGGTGTGGTAATCCTGGGATCGGCAGCCATTCTCGCCGTGACCGGCCGCAGCGCGGAGGGCATGACCAAAAAGCAGAAGAACGTGCTGACCCGCATTCTCATCTGCGCCTGTCTTCTCTTTCTCCTGCAGTTTGTTCCCACAGAAATCTTTGAAAAGGCAGACAGCTACCTGTTTCCCACGGCCGGACGCTGGATCCGTCTGGTCTGTTACCTGATCCCCTACCTGATCATCGGACATGACATCCTGCGGAAAGCCCTGAAGGGGATCCAGAACCATCAGATATTTGATGAAAACTTTCTCATGACGACGGCTACAATCGGAGCCATGGCCCTGGCCATCTATGAAAACGGCGACTACATGGAAGGCATCGCCGTTATGCTTCTCTATCAGATCGGGGAATGGTTCCAGAGCTACGCGGTAGGAAAGAGCCGCCGCAACATCAGCGATCTGATGGACATCCGTCCCGATTATGCCAACATTGAATCCAACGGCCATCTGGAACAGGTAGATCCCGATGAGGTGGAAGTGGGCACCGTGATTGTCGTCCAGCCCGGAGAAAAGATTCCCATGGACGGCATCATCGTAGAGGGGACCTCCAGTCTGAACACCAGCGCTCTCACGGGAGAAAGCCTTCCCAGAGATGTAAAAGTCGGGGAAGAAGTCTTAAGCGGCTGCATCAGCATGACCGGTGTTTTAAAGATCCAGACCACCAAAGAATTCGGGGAATCCACCGCATCGAAGATTCTGGACCTGGTGGAAAACGCCAGTTCCCGCAAATCCAAATCTGAAGATTTCATCTCCAGATTTGCCCGGGTGTACACCCCGGCGGTGTGCTGCAGCGCCCTGGCTCTGGCCGTCCTTCCCCCTCTGGTACGGATCCTTTTCATGGGAGTCTCTCCCCAGTGGGGTGAGTGGATCTACCGGGCCCTTACCTTCCTGGTCATCAGCTGTCCCTGTGCTCTGGTGATCAGCATCCCCTTAAGCTTCTTTGCGGGAATCGGAGGAGCCAGCCAGGAGGGAATCCTGGTAAAGGGCTCCAACTTCCTGGAAAGCCTCTCAAAAACCAAAACCGTAGTCTTTGACAAGACGGGAACCCTGACGCAGGGAGTCTTTGAGGTGAGCGGCGTCCATCACAACCAGATGGAAAGCGAAAAACTGATTGAATATGCTGCCCTTGCGGAGAGCGCTTCCTCTCATCCCATCAGCAAAAGCCTGCAGCGGGCTTACGGAAAGGAACCGGACCGCTCCCGGGTAAGCTCTGTGGAAGAAATCAGCGGCAACGGCATCCTGGCCACCGTGGACGGAAACCAGGTGGCAGCCGGAAATGACAAGCTGATGAAAAAACTGAACATCACCCCCATCGACTGCCACAAAACCGGCACCATTATCCATATGGCGATCAACGGAACCTATGCGGGACACATCGTGATCTCCGACGTGGAAAAGCCCACCTCCCGGGAGGCCATCTCCCGGCTCAAATCCGCGGGGGTGGAAAAAACCGTCATGCTCACCGGAGACCGGAAGAAAGTGGCGGATCAGGTAGCCTCCTCTCTGGGTGTGGATGAAGTCTACAGCGAGCTTCTCCCCGGAGACAAGGTGGAAAAGGTGGAGGAACTGCTGAAAAACAAGTCAGCCAAAGATATGCTGGCCTTTGTGGGAGACGGAATCAACGACGCTCCCGTGCTGGCCAGAGCGGATATCGGAATCGCCATGGGAGCTCTGGGATCCGATGCAGCCATAGAAGCCGCGGATGTGGTGCTCATGGACGACGATCCCCTGAAAATCTCCAAAGCCATCAAGATCTCCCGCAAGTGCCTGGGCATTGTCCACCAGAACATTGTCTTTTCTCTGGCCGTCAAGTTTACCTGCCTGCTTCTGGGTGCCCTGGGCCTTGCCAACATGTATCTGGCCATCTTTGCGGATGTGGGGGTTATGATTTTGGCAGTATTAAACGCCATCCGCTGTCTTTTCGTCAAAAAGCTTTAAAAAATCTCCACATGCCCCCGGCATGTGGAGATTTCTTTTTCTTCTCTCTC
>CAZJYM010000365.1:0-2385 GCA_964550245.1 uncultured Blautia sp.
ATCTGGTAAACCAGACTGTCCTTAGGGTGCTTCAGATCTGCGGAGTCCGCAAAAGAGAGAAGATGATTCTTTCCGGAAAGGAAGTGGAGGTTGCTGCCCTTCCCCGTCCCAACGGGGAAGGGCTGGTAGAGTTTGACTATTTTCTTTTTGACGAAGGAAACTGGGAACCCTGTGTCTACGATACGGCATCCTGTCATCTTCAGGCTCACAACTTCGGCGCATGGGAATTCAGTCTCCCCATCGGTCTGATCCTGGCCCTGGAAGCAACATACTCCAGTGAAAGCTGCCGGTTCATGACCAGAAACGGAGATGGGATGCCCTGTTACTGGGTGAGTACCATAAGACGACTGCTGCCGGATGAAAAGGTCCTGCCGAACGAAAAAGCCGCTCATGAGCTGGCAGAGTTGTACAGAAGGAAAAATGAGGATGAGTTTCTGGAATACTGGGACGGCGGGGACTTCAATCTCTCCTCCTCTCTCCGGAGGGATCTTCGGGGCTGGATCCGGGATTTTGACAGCTGCTCTCCAGTGGAGCCGGAGGAAGTGGAAAAGCTTCTCTTTGAAATCCTCTCCGACATGGTCCGGGGCTGGTGCTGCCGTCTGGGGGAAAAGGCCTTCGCAGAGGAATTTCTGGCACACCAGGAGGACCGGAACTACCGGAGAGCCCTGGGGATGGTCCGTTCCTTCATGTACAGCGACATGGAGTACTTCCCGGAGCTCACCCACGGGCAGGCCCTGAAATGGATGATCCGGAATTACCGCGGAAAAAATGAAACGGTGGCCGTTCGGGCTTTACAGTCACTGCTTCTCAATCACCGGATGAGGATGAAACTGTTCGGTTTTTAGCCGGACCGAAGGAAGGAGGAGATCATGGCAACATTCATCGAGTACACGGGTGAGATGAACATCCCGGAAGAGAAGAGGGAAATCCTGGCGGAGCAGATGGAGAAGGTGCTGAATTTCGGGGGGATGATGGATTTTGAAGTTGTACACCTTTTCGGCTTCGAGCTTGGTCTGATGAGGCCTTTTCATGCAGATCCCGAAAGGCGGGCTGAGTTCTTCTACAACTACTTTGAGGACGATTCCTGGGAGGGCGGAGAATTTGACATGGCGAAAGGAACCTTAATGTCAGGCGGGGTGGGCTGGTCTGAACTTCACGATGTAACCCTCGCCGCCTACTTTCTTCTGGCCATGTATGATGAAGATCCGGGCTGCCCGGCTGTAGACGACTCTCCTGTGGCCAGCACTTTCGCTGTAGGGTGGCTCAACCACCTTCTGGGAACCCGGTTCTCCATGAAACCATTCTTTGATCTTTTTGCGAATGCCGAAAAGTACGCCATGCTCTCAGATCCCCCGTTTCTGGGGAGTATGGCAACCGTCGACATGCTCCCGGACGGTATGGAGTATGAAGCCTGCGGCACGGACTTTGCCGATCTGATGTACATCAGCGAGGGGACCGAATCCCTGGATCAGGATGATGTCCTGCCCGGAACCTATCCGGATGACGTGCGGAAAGCCAGAGAAGCGGTCCGCTTATTTCTGAACCGGAAAGGGGAGGAGGATTCCCTGGAAAGGCTCTGGGCTTTCTTAAAATCCGACCGGGAAAAGAGGATGGCAATGACGGACCTCTCTCCTCTTCCGGAGCTCTCCCTGATTCTTCCCGCCAGAGTCTTCATTTTCCTGGCGGCGCAGGAGCGGAATCTGAAATTTTGGAGACTGTGGAAAGATCTGAGAGATCATGTCTACCAGGATCAGCAAATGAAACCGTATGCTTCCAGGTCCCTGGAGAAGATCAGACGGGAAAGGGCAGAAGCACCCGTAAAACCTGTCAGTACCCTCCGCTATCTCAAGCAGAGCGAAAATGTCCTCTTTACCAATAACGTGGGAAAGTCCTGCTACAGGCTGTCGGACGACGACAGGCTCTACTGGTGGGATCCCGAATCAGATGAGGTGATTCTCTCCGAGGAGATGGACCGGTGGCTTTCAGACCTCTCCAACCGGCACCGGGCCATCCTGGAATCCCTGAAGAAAAACCCGCCGGAATCCGACTCATTCATGGAGGACTTTGTAAATGTACTGGGCAGGGTAAACCAGGCATACAAAAATGTTTTTCCGTTCCAGAGCATGTTTTACGAGTTTGTCCGCAACGGAGGCAAAAAGAAGTACGCGGCAGCCGTAGAGCTTTATAAGGAGCTGGCCCGGGAAAACTGGGAGGAAGGGAAGATCCTCCAGAAAGACGACCGTGACTGGTCAGGCATCGGCAAAAGTGTACGCTGCAATCCGGGGAGAACGCGGCTCCGGCGGTATCTCGGCGTAATGGCAAACAGGAAGCTTCGTAAAAGGTATTTCGGTTTTTAAAAAAAGCCCACATCCACGGGGATGTGGG
>CAZJYM010000366.1:0-2352 GCA_964550245.1 uncultured Blautia sp.
CCCCACCGGCGTGCGAGCACACCGTGGGAGAAGGCTTTCGACGCTGTAATCATTATTGTAGCAGAGTTCCAGAGCGGTGTAAATATTGACATCTCCAGGGGAAAAGACTATACTTTGTTGTAGTTTTAAAGATTACAATAGGAGGAACGTCCATGAGCTTTTATCAAATCTACTTCAGCCCCACGGGAGGAACCAAAAAAGTGGCGGGTATGCTCTCCTCCGGGTGGCAGTCCGTAAAAACCATCGATCTTTCCAACCCCAAAGGACATGTGGAACCCAACCGGATCAAAAAGGAAGATACAGTCCTTGTTGCCATGCCCAGCTTTGGAGGGCTGGCTCCGGAAGTAGCCCTGGAAAGACTGGGAAGGATCAGAGGCAACGGGGCAGCCTGCATTCTGGTATGTGTCTACGGAAACAGAGCCTATGAAGATACCCTGGTCCAGATGGAGGACACGGCGGAGAGGGCCGGCTTTTCCGTCATTGCCGCCGTCTCCGCCGTGGCGGAGCACTCCATCATGCACCAGTATGCCACCGGCCGGCCAAATGACAGTGACCAGGAGAAACTGACGGGCTTTTCAAAGCAGATCACGGAGAAGATCCAAAAGGGAGACCGGAGTAAACCCTCCATCCCCGGAAACCGTCCCTACAAAAAGTCAGGAGGACCGGGGCTTGTACCCAAGGCCGGCAAGTCCTGCACCAGCTGCGGCTCCTGTGCCAGGCTCTGTCCGGTTGGAGCCATCGATCCCAAAAACCCCAAAGCCACGAATTCCAAAAAGTGCATCTCCTGCATGCGCTGTGTCTCCATCTGTCCGGCCAAAGCCCGAAAGGTCAACGGACCCATGGTCTCTGCCGCGGCTCTTACCATCAAAAAGGCCTGCAGCAAGGCCAAAGAAGATGAACTCTTCATCTGAACCGGGGAAAAATCTAAAAACCAGTAGAAAAATTTCTCCGGATGTTGTAAAATTTTATCATAAACAACAATAACGAATGGAGGATACTTATGCTGGTAAATACGAAAGCAAGGATCGGCGTTTTTTCCATTGCCCTGGGCGCTTATCTGCCCCAGTTTCCCTCACTGGTTCCCGAGTTTAAGAGCCAGTACGCCGCATTTTTAAAGACTCTGCCGGATACGGTGGACATTATTGACGGAGGCATGGTGACCACCAAGGAACAGTCCCAGGCGGCGGGTGATCTGTTCCGCAGCGCAGATGTGGATCTGGTGATCATGCAGCTTCTCACCTACGCCACCTCCTACAACATGCTTCCCGCCGTGCGGGATCTGGATGTTCCGGTGGTGCTGGTAAACGTTCAGAAGAAGAAAGCTCCGGATTACGCCAATACGGACACACCTACCTGGCTTGGGGAACTCTACGCCTGCGGAGCCGTAGGGGAGATGGTAGCGGATCTGGAAAGAGCCGGGAAACGCCATGCTGTGATCACCGGTGTGGTGGAAGGAGGAGACCCGGAGGTTCAGGCCCAGATCGAAGACTGGTGCCGGGCCGCTCAGGTGAGAAGAAGATTCCGGGACACCAACCTGGCTCAGATCGGAAGACCCTATCCGGGCATGATGGACCTGTACATCGACGAGACCAACCTGTATCACAGGATGTGGCTCTACACCAAACAGTTTGACTGGGAGAAGATGTGGGCCATTGCCGATGATGTCAACGATAAGGAAGCCATTCAGGCCAAGGCCGAGGACATCCTGGACACCTTTGACATTGAGGGCGGCGGTACCGTAGAAAAGGTATGGGATATGGCCCGGTATGTGGTAGCCTTTGAACAGTGGGTAAAGGATGAGCAGCTGGGCTTTGTGGCTTCCCACTATGACGGCTTTGCTCAGGGAGTAGCCGGAAAGCTGGACAGCATGCTGATCCCCGCCTTTTCCATGCTGATCAAACAGGGAACTGCCTGTGCCGTGGAAGGGGACATCAAGGTAGCCATGGCCATGTCCATCCTGAAAACCATCTCCGGAACCGGTCAGCTCTCGGAGATGTATTCCATCGACTTCAACGAGGACATCTGCATCATCGGTCATTCCGGCTCCGGAGATGCTGCCATCTCTCAGGCCAGAAAGCCCACGATGAAGATCGTGCCCGTGTTCCACGGGAAGACCGGAGGCGGGTATCTGACACAGTTCTATCCTCCCGCAGGACCGGTCACCTATCTGGGAATCACCCAGGACAGAGACGGACACTTTAAGTTCGTGGTTGCGGAAGGTGTAAACGAAGAAGGTCCCATCTTCACCTTCGGAGACACCAACATGAGAACCCGCTTCACCTGCGGAGCCAGAGAGTTCTGCAACCGCTGGAGCGAAGCAGGCCCCACCCATCACATGGCTGCTGCCGTAGG
>CAZJYM010000367.1:0-2341 GCA_964550245.1 uncultured Blautia sp.
TTTGATACGCACAGATACGCCGCAATAACCTGCCATAATGCAGGAAATGATTTAGCCTGCAGCTTTGTCCTGATCAGGAATGATGAGATCACCGGTGACACTGCTAAACCGGCCCTCTCATTGACTTTTTCCCTAAAATCTGCTATCATCAACACCACTTGAAAGTGACTGGCGGAACGAATCCGCCTTTTTTGAATGAAAGGAAGACACCCATGTACGATGCTGTGATTGTGGATGACGAATCCTTCGTGGTGGAAGGGATCCGGACGGCCATTGACTGGTCCGGCTTTAACTTTGACCTTCAGCTTTGCACCACCGATCCCTTCCAGGCTCTGGAGTACTGTGAGAATCACCCGGTTGACCTGGTGATCACCGACATCGCCATGCCCCAGATGGACGGGATTGAACTGATCCGCCGGATCCGGGAGGCCAGTCCCCTCACATCCATCCTGGTGCTTTCCGCCTATGACAATTTCGATTTCGTGCGCTCTGCCATGCTTCACGGGGCGGAGAACTATCTCTTAAAGCCTCTGGATCCGGATGAACTGATGGAATCGGTCAGCCGGATTGCCGGACATCTCCAGAAGCGCAGGGAACTCTCCGAGACCTACGGCTCCGCCATGCTCACCTTCCGCAGCAGCTTCATCGAAAACTGGGTAAAGGGATCCCTCAGCGAAGAGGAGTTTCTCACCCGGGCTCAGATGCTGGGGGTAAACCTGTATCTGTCCGACTATACCGTGGTGATCCTCTCTGTTCCTTCTACCCGAAGCCAGGGAAAAGAGCGGATGTCTGTGCTCTTTGACTACCTGCTCTCCCTGATCGTGGGAAAGTACATCAGCCACTTTTACTTTGAATCCCCCACCACCCTGGTGTGCATCATCAGCAGCGCCGGACCGGAAAGCCCGTTAGGGAACCTCCTGGACCAGCTGATGGAAGCCCGTAAGAAACTGAAGTTTCCCTTCTTTACCTCCGCCGGCATCACCGTGGACAACTATGCGGATGTGAACGTGAGCTACCGCAGTGCCTCCCGCTTTCTCTTCCTGCAGTACAGCGCCCTTCCGGGAATCGTGGCCAACGACATGGATCTCACCGCCGCTACGGTGAGTGTCATCGAGCAGGACTACGCAGAGCTTGATAAAGAGCACTACCTGGAGCAGCTCCATCACCTGTTCTGGTCCCTTCCCCGTTCCAGACAGGCTTCCTTTGTTCTGGGCGTGTTAAACTGGGGTGTCTCCCAGGCCTGTCCGGACAATGATCTGGATGAGAGTCTCATTGATCTCCTGGGGAAACTTCCCTCTTTCCAGGAGAAAGGAGAGGACATTCTCGCCTACCTGGACACCTTTGTGGACACCTGCTGCCGGGTGTATGAGAAAAGACAGGCGGCCCGGACCGCCACCTACCCCTGGGTAGACACGGTGATCCGGGCCGTCCATGACTTCTCCGACAAGGAGATCTCTCTGAAAACACTGGCTGCCAGGTTAAATCTGCATCCCTCCTACCTGGGCAGCATCTTTCGGCAGCAGACCGGGTACTACTTCAGTGACTACCTGAACGAGGAGAGACTGAAGTACGCCGCCGGCCTGATCCGGGATACGGATTTGAAATTGAAGGACATCGTGGACATGGCCGGCTTTTCCAGCCAGACCTACTTTAACCGCCGCTTCCGGAGAAAGTACGGGGTTTCCCCCAATGAGTACAGACGGGAAATCCGTTCCAAAGTCCTTTAAAAACTCCCCTTTACATCGCTCCAGTTCTTTTCCGCATAGTCCATCAGTTCCTCCGCCTGGGAAAGGGGCATGTCGTTGAAGTAGAGATAGAGTCCGCGGGATCCGTACTTCTTTACGATGCGGTCCGTGTTTTGGATCCAGTCCTTAAAGTCCCCGGAGTACACCTTTACCCAGAGCTGCTTACCCGCCGCTCTGGCCCGGTCGTAGATGGTATCCCATTTCTCCAGTGTCCCATCGGGGCCTGCGTCCCCGCTGGTCCACTGGAGAGACTGGATACCCTCCACCTCCAGGATGGCATCCAGGTGCTTGATGGCATCGGGTCCGTCCAGGTGGTAGAGCACATGGTCCAGGGGTTTTACAGCCTGCTTCAGGGAATCCAGTACAAAAGTACGGAAAAAGTCCGGGGAGAGCATGGCGGAGAAATCACACTGCAGCTTCTGGGTTTTCCCGCTTCCGAAGATCTGAAATACGGTGTAGGCGCTTCCTCCCTCATAGGCGGCATACCTGTAAAAGGCATCGTAGTACTGCTGGTAGCAGTTGGTCACCTGCTGCACCCTTTTAATGACCTCTTCCTCATCGTCCAGCATGTCGTAGAGCAGGTTCATGGCTCCCCG
>CAZJYM010000368.1:0-2331 GCA_964550245.1 uncultured Blautia sp.
AAGAAAGCGATGTCATTAAGGAAGAGGGCTCCAACCGGGTGCGGATTATCAACCGTCGTGCTTCCAAGGGTCAGGTAACCCTGACCAAGAAGGACGGGGATACCGGGAATCTCTTAAACGGTGTTACCTTCGACCTGGAAGTGAAGGCTACCGAGGAGGATGGTTACCGGACTTTGCTTCCTGGACTGATTACAGGGAATTCCTATGCCCTTGCCTGGAGTGCCGATGGGGAGCCTGAAGCCCAGCCGGCGGGAGAAAGCAAAGATGGATGCATAACGGTTACCGGCCTGCAATCGGGGGTGCTGTACCGCTTCCGGGAGACGAAAACCGATGCCCTTACTCTTTCCGGTTATGTGCTGAAAACAGAACCCTATTCTAGAGAGTTTACCATTCAGGAAACAGAAGAGTCTCAGGGGGATGAAGTGATCGCCGGCATGAACTGTGCCGTAATCTTCTACAATGACAGGACAAATTTCACCCTTTCCAAGACTGACTGGGAGGGAAAGCCTCTTTCCGGAGCGGTGATGGAGATCACGGGGAAGTTTGTGGAAGGCTTTATTCCTTCCGAGGGAATGACGCTGACGGGGGAGAATACCCTGCAGGTCACCATGAAAGAGGCTTCCGTTACCCTGAAGGGAATCCTTATCACCGGAGAAACCTACACACTCCGGGAAATCTCGGCCCCGGCCGGGTATGAGCTGCCTGTACAGAATACTGTGAAGTTCAGTCTTACTCCGCAGGGAGAAGTGGTCCTTCTGGCAGGAAGCGGGAATCTTCCGGTCTCGGTAAGAGACGACAAACAGGGACTGACGGTGAAAAACCGGGCCCTGGGTGTGCAGCTTGTAAAAAAGGATGCCTCCACCTTCAAGACCCTTTCGGGGGGAGAGTTTACCCTAAGTGGCCTTTTCAAGGGAGAGAATGCATCAAAGGAGGTAACAGTTTCCGGAGGTTCAGTCCTTACTGACCTTCTGCCCGGAGAGACCTACACCCTGCAGGAGAAGAAAGCCCCGGACGGCTACGTGCTGGAGAAAGAGGCCGCTACATTTACAGTGGGGAAAGACGGCAGCATCACTGTTGAACCCCAAAAGGACTTTGTAACCGCAGACAACACGGGAGAGACTGCCCTCATTAACTTCATGGATACTCCCATCCAGGCTGTTATCGAAAAGGTGGATGAGGAGGATTCGACTAAAAAGCTGGAAGGGGCGGTGTTTGAACTCAAAGATACCACTGCCTCCAAAAGCTGGACATTTACCACAGACAGGGAAGGTCTGATTTCCCTCTCTGAAACAGAACTGATTCAGGGACATGCCTACTCCTTACAGGAAAAGACTGCCCCCAATGGCTATGGCCTTCGTGGCGAGGAGACCTTCAGCTTCCAGGTGAAAGAGGACGGAACCCTGGTTCAGGAAGGCTTGACGGATCGTGTGCCCCACTACAGCCTGAGCCCGGATGGCCATACCATCACCATGACCGATAAGGCTCTTCGGGGACAGGTGCGCCTGACCAAGGTAATCCGGGGAACCGAAGAAAAGGTTTCCGGAGCAGTATTCTCTCTCTATCGTCAGAAGGGAGACCGTCCGTCCCAGGGTTGGGATCAGCTGATCGCAGAAGGTCTTACCACCGGCAGCAGCGGAGTGTGGGAATCCTCCAGTGAAAATACCATCAGCCGAAAGGATAAGGCGGTAACAGAGTATCTCTCCGCCGGACTGGAAGCGGGGAACTATTACTTTGTGGAGACCGCTGTGCCCGCAGATGTGGCTTTGGATACCAGTACCCGCTGGACCTTTACCGTTTCCGGGCAGGATTCCTCTGTAGTAACTGTAAAAGCGGAGGATGATCCCTTCCTGGCATCTGTCTCCCTGGTGAAAGTGGATGCATTGACCGATCAGGGAATACCGGGAGTCGTGTTTGCCCTTACCCGAAAGGACAATGGTGGGCAGTATCAGCCTTATCCGGGCCCGGGAGTGACTTTTACAACCGATGAGGACGGAGTACTTCTCATTGAAGGCCTGGAAAAGGGATCCTACCGTCTGGAGGAGATCAGCGCGGCCGGTTACGACATGACCTCCCGCTGCGTCCTTACCTTTGAGATTTTTGAGTCCGACGACGGCACCACTCTCTACCTGAATGAAGACAGTGGCAGAGCTACTCTGAAATCGGGACACTGGTCGGACAAAGACAAGGGCATGGGCGTTTTAGTAAACACCCGGGCCACCGGCACAGTCACCCTGACCAAGAAGGATGCCCAGGATGGAACCCTCCTTGACGGAGCCGTCTTTGAGCTTCAGCAGATGAATGATCTGGGAGTCTATGTGACATACCAGGAGA
>CAZJYM010000369.1:0-2325 GCA_964550245.1 uncultured Blautia sp.
TTGACGCTGTAATCTCATAATAAAAGCTGCCGGCATCCGGCAGCCCGCTCTCTATGGAAAACCCGGGACGGACGGGGAGGGGAACTTCCTCTTGTGGAAGTCCTTCTCCTTTTTCCCTCTTGGGGAAGCGCCCACCGGGCAGTTCTAATCTTTTATATCATCAGGCGATGGCCTTCTTGGCGATCTCGGCAAGAGCTGCAAATCCTTCCGCATCGTTTACGGCCATGTCGGAGAGCATCTTGCGGTTGATCTGGATGTTGGCCACCTTCAGGCCGTGCATCATCTTACTGTAGGAGATGCCGTTCAGCCTGGCCGCCGCATTGATCCGGGCGATCCACAGCTGTCGGAACTGACGCTTTCTCTGCTTTCTGCCTTCATAGGAGCTGGCAAGAGCTCTCATCACGGACTGCTTGGCAATACGATACTGTTTGGAGCGGGCTCCTCTGTATCCCTTCGCCAGCTTCAGAACACGGTTATGTCTCTTTTTGGCGTTCATGCCGCCTTTAATTCTAGCCATTTCTCAAATTCCTCCTGTTCGTCGAATATTATAAATACGGTAACGCTTTCTTCATGTTCTTTACGTTTGTAGAATCAAGAACAGTCGATTTTCTGAGATTCCTCTTCCTCTTGGGAGACTTCTTGGTCAGGATATGGCTCTTGTAAGCTTTGTTGCGGATAAGCTTTCCGGTTCCTGTCTTCTTGAAGCGCTTGGCCGCTGCTCTGCATGTTTTCACTTTCGGCATGTCAATTTCCTCCTTTTCTCTTTGCAAAACGGGTCCGGGCACACTGCCCGCCCGGACTCCTTTGTATTTTCACATGAACACTTTGCTGTTTCACTCCGCGCCGGGATAGGTTCACGGGGTGCATCTCATTTCTCTGCAGACCCCGAAGCAGCCTGTTCGCGGTTTCCCCCGCCGCCTGCAGAAGATGCGGTATTTCTGGTTTTACCCGTTAAAAACATGGTCATGGTTCTGCCCTCCACCTTGGGAGCTTTCTCCACAACGGCGATGTCGGACAGAAGCTGCGCAAAGTCGTCCAGCACATGTCTGCTGCTGGACATATGTGCCATCTCTCTTCCGCGGAAGCGCAGGGTAACCTTTACCCTGTCCCCCTTGGAGAGGAACTTCCTTGCTGCATTCACCTTGGTATTCAGGTCATTGGTATCAATGTTCGGAGACAGGCGCACTTCCTTAATCTCGATGGTTCTCTGTTTTTTCTTGGCTTCCTTCTCTTTTCTGGCAAGCTCATAGCGGTATTTCCCGTAGTCGATAATCTTACATACCGGCGGCTTGGCCTGGGGGGCAATCTTCACAAGGTCCAGCCCTGCCTCCTGGGCTTTAAACATGGCTTCTTTGGCAGACATAATGCCCAGCTGCGCTCCGTCAGGTCCTATCAGACGAACCTCCTTGTCCCTGATCTGTTCGTTAATCATTAAATTACTAATGGTCGTGCACCTCCATACCTGATAAATGATAAACAATGACTCTCAGGCCCCTCCCGAATCCCGGTTCCACAGGAGGGTCCCCCCTGGTACGAAAAGAAACCCCGTGTTCCCGGACTCTTCCGGAGAAAAAAATAAGTGCGGACAGAGGGTCCACACTCAAAAATACACACAAAAGCACGGGATATGCCCGTGTCATTGTGAAGTCAGGTACCCGAGACGCCCTTTTGCGCTGGGGTGAGAGTGGAACTCTGCTTTGTTTTCTTCACGTACTGTTGGTAAGATACCATGAACGGCGCCGAAAGTCAAGGACATTTTTTGGCCCTTTTACGATTCTCTCTTCTACTACGGGTTCAATGACACAGAGCAGTTCCCGGTGTAGAATATCTGTAAAAGCCTGTCAGCCAAAAAATCAGAGGAGGAGATCATGGGAGTTGAAATTTACTATACCGGAGATCGGGACATCCCGGAGGAGAAAAGAGAAATCCTGGCGAAACAGATGGAGAAGGTTCTGAATTACGGAGGCATGATGACTTACGACACGGCAAAACGTTCCGGCTGTTCTCTTCGTTTATTAAAGCCTTTTCGACTGAATCCCCGGGAAAAGTACAATTATTTCTATTACAACTATTTTGAAGACCGCTCCTGCGAAGGCGGCAGTTTCTACCGGCAGGAAGGAACTCTGTTTACGGGCAAGGTGGGGATACTGGGAGAAGAATCCCTGGATACATGCCTTGCTGCCTGGGTGCTTCTTTCCATGCATGACAAAAACCCGTGCTGTGTGGCTCCAGAGGGCGTCCCTGAAGCCAGATCCTGCGTGGTGGGCTGGCTGAATCATCTTCTGGGGACACGGTTTTCCATGGCGCAGTATTTCGACTTATTCA
>CAZJYM010000370.1:0-2315 GCA_964550245.1 uncultured Blautia sp.
TCACCGTGCCGGCACTGATCCGGGGAAAGCTCTCCAGAGTGCAGGGAATCTCCCTGTTGGCCATCTATGCGGTATTCTGCGTGATACAGTTTACCATGTAAGGAGACAGGTAAGATGAGTTATCAGGTGAAGCTTCCCTCCTGCGCCTTCGGCGGAGAGGGAAGCATGGAGAAAATAAAGGACATTGTAAAAAAGGAAGGATCCGAAAAGATCGTGGTGTTCTCTGATAAGGGGATCGAATCTACGGGTCTTTTAAAGCTTTTGACAGATGAGCTGGATCAGACCGGTGTGTCTTACCATGTGTTTACCGACTGCAAGCCGGAACCCACCTACATGCAGGTGGAGGATGTGGTGGACATGGTCCAGGGGTATGAATGCGATCTGATCATCGGCATCGGCGGAGGTTCCGTCATGGATGCGGCCAAGCTGGCCAGCGTTTTAAAGGGAGCTTCGTATACCATCCGGGATCTGCTGAAAAATCCGGCCCTGGCCCAGAAGAAGGTAAAAACGGTGATGATCCCCTCCACCTGCGGTACCGGGGCTGAGGCTACCTGCAACGCCATTGTGGCCATCCCGGAGGAGAACTCCAAGCAGGGAATCGTCAATGACAGCATGATCCCCGACTACGTGATCCTGGATTCCAGAATGATCGCCAGACTGCCCAAAGCCATTGTGGCCGCTACGGGTGTGGATGCCCTGGCCCATGTGGTGGAGTGCTATACCTCTAAGAAGGCTACCCCCTTCAGTGATCCCTATGCCATGGAAGGGGCCAGGCTGATCTTTGGAAACATCCGGGAAGCCTATGAGCATCCCGATAACGTAACCGCCAAGAATAACATGATGCTGGGAGCCTACTACGGGGGAATTGCCATTACGGCCAGCGGGACTACTGCCGTACACGCTTTGTCCTATCCCCTGGGCGGAAAGTTCCATATCGCTCACGGGGTATCCAATGCCATCCTCTTTGCCCATGTGATGGAGTTTAACAAAGATGCCTGTGAGGACCGTCTGGCACAGCTTTGTGATGCTGTTTATCCCCAGCTTTTCACAAAGAGTGTATCCGATAAGGCCCAGGCGGTGATCGATGAGATCCGGGATATCGTGAAATTTACCAACATCCCCACGGATCTTTCCCAGTACGGAGTCACCATGGACGACCTGGACTTCCTGGTAACGGCCGGAAGCCAGCAGCAGCGTCTCTTAGTCAACAACATGAAAACACTGTCTCTGGACGATATCCGTTCCATCTATTTGAAAGTATTAAAGTAATGCACCAGACAGAGGAATGCTCATGATGAAGCTGTTAATACTGGCGGATGACTTTACTGGAGCGCTGGATACGGGAATCCAGTTTGTAAAAAAGGGAATCGAGACTCAGGTAGTCATTGGAACACAGCTGGATCTGTCTGGGGTATCCGATACCGCCCCCGTGCTGGTGGTGGATGCGGAGACCCGTCCCATGAAGTCGAAAGAAGCTCATGATGTGGCGGCCCGGATTGCCGCGCAGGCTGTGGAGATGGGCATGGAAGTCATTTACAAGAAGACGGACTCCGCCCTCCGGGGAAACGTGGGGGCGGAGCTCTCCGGAGTCCTGGACGGAGCCGGGGAAAAAAGGATCTACTTTATCCCTGCCTTCCCGGAGGTAAACCGCATCACGGAAAAGGGCATCCACTACATTGACGGCGTCCGGCTGGAGGAGAGCGGGTTTGGAAAAGATCCTTTTGATCCCATGACCTGTTCTTACGTGCCGGAAATTCTGGGAAAACAGACCTGTAAGAAGATCCTGACCATAGAGCGGGAGGAAGAGATCCCGGAAACTTCCGATAATGAGGGAGAGATCGTGGTCTTTGACGCCTCGAAGGATCAGGACATCCAGAAAAGGATCCGGGAGTTAAAGGAGAGAGGAGAACTAAAGGTATTAGCCGGCTGCGCCGGCTTTGCCTCCTTCCTGCCGGAGGCTCTGGGACTTTCCGGAAGGGAGAAAAAAGAGATCTGTAAGGGAGACTACTTTCTGGTTACCTGCGGAAGCTTAAATCCCATCACCAAAAATCAGGTGGAGTATGCGGAAAAATCCGGGTTTGCCCGGAAAAACCTTTCTCCGGAGGAAAAGCTCTTTCCGGAATTTTATGAAACACCGGAAGGCAGAGCCTGGCTGGAGGATCTGGAAAAGCTTCTTATATCAAAAGGCCGGGTGGAACTGGACACCTTTGATCTGGAAGGCCGGGAGAGTGTAGGGGACTTTATCGCCAGAAACCACCTGGATCCGGACAGTGTGCGGTTTTCCATCAGTGAGTGCTTCGGGAAGATCGTCCGCT
>CAZJYM010000371.1:0-2301 GCA_964550245.1 uncultured Blautia sp.
ATCAGGTCCACAGGGAAAAGGAGAGGCTGGTGCCGGAGTGCTCCGGATGCGGAGCTCCCTGCGGAAGAAACGATGACTATGAGATGGAAGATCTCTGGAAAGCACCGGAGGACATCCGCTCCCTCAAATCCCTCCTTCTCCTGGCCATCCGGGGAATCGGGGCCTATGCTTACCATGCCGCAGTGCTGGGATACCGCCAGGACAAGGTAAACCGTTTTCTTTACAAGGCTCTTTTTTCCCTGGGGACAGACTGGAAGGAAGAGAAACTCCTCTCTCTGGTGATGGAGGCGGGGGAAGTGAACCTCTCCTGCATGGAACTTCTGGATCAGGCCAACACGGAGACCTTCGGAATCCCCGCTCCCAGAGAAGTTTCCCGGAAGGTTGAAAAGGGACCCTTTATCGTGATCTCCGGTCATGACCTCCGGGATCTCCAGCTTCTCCTGGAGCAGACAAAAGATAAAGGGATCAGCATCTACACCCACGGGGAGATGCTTCCCGCTCACGCTTATCCGGAATTCAAGAAATACCCGCACCTGAAAGGCCACTTCGGCACCGCCTGGCAGAATCAGCAAAAAGAGTTTGACTCCCTTCCCGCTGCCCTTGTCTTTACCACCAACTGCCTGAAACCTCCCAGGGGAACTTACGCAGACCGGCTCTTTACCACCGGACCCGTCTCCTTTCCGGGAACGGTGCACATCGGGGAGGAGAAGGACTTTACCCCGGTCATCGAAAAAGCGCTGGAACTGGGCGGATACCCGGAAGACCGGATCTTTCCCGGAATCAACGGAGGAGAGAAGGTAACCACCGGCTTTTCCCGGGGAGCCGTTCTTCCCCTGGCGGAAAAGATTGTAGCCGCTGTAAAGAAAGGTGAAATCCGCCACTTCTTCCTGGTGGGAGGCTGTGACGGCTCCAGACCCGGGAGAAACTACTACACGGAGTTTGTAAAGCGCACTCCCGAAGATACGGTGGTTCTCACCCTGGGCTGCGGAAAGTTCCGGTTTAACGATCTGGATCTGGGCACGGTGGCAGGACTTCCCCGGCTTTTGGATATGGGACAGTGCAACGATGCCTTCAGCGCCATTAAAGTAGCGTCTGCCCTGGCCGATGCCTTTGACTGCGGCCTTAATGACCTTCCCCTCTCCATGGTTTTGTCCTGGTATGAACAGAAGGCGGTCAGCATCCTGCTTTCCCTGCTGCATCTGGGTGTCAAAAACATCCTTCTGGGACCCTCCCTGCCGGCTTTTCTCTCCCCAAAGGTGCTGAACCTTCTGGTGGAGAAGTATCAGATCGCACCAGTCACCACCCCGGAAGAAGATCTGAAAAGGCTGCTTTCGTAAGAAGATCCTGCCATGTTCAGGATGTACAATTCCTGGATTTATCTCTTTAAAAACTCGGTAATAAAGTCCCTGTTATAGTGCTCCTGCCGCTGTGTTTCTCCTGATTGACTCTTAAAATTTCCTCTGGTATACTGATAACACTCTATTCATTCGAGGTTACAGGCAAATGGGCAGCAGCCCAAAGAGCACTCATTCACGTTCAATCTGCCATTACAGATGACCATCCGGAGGGAAAAAGACATGAGCAATAAGGAAGAAAACAGATCAGATCTTGAGATTATCGTGCGCATCAAAAATAAGGACGGTACAACCCTTGAGAATTCAGTCACAATGGAGAATGCCATTCCCAGTGCCGATGCTTTTGATCTCTGTACGAGGGAAGGATTCCTGCATGACTTTGATGAGGTGGAAAAAAGCGTATTGAAGGGAAGCCAACAGGCCTCCCAGGATGCCGTTAAAGGGCTTCTCGATGAAGTCAAAAAAAATCGGGGGGACACTGACACATCAAACTGACAGGATTGAATGTGTGAATGTCGGAAGCGGGGGTGAAGACCGTGACCCAAAAGGAGAGAATGAAAAAGCTGATAGAAGAGTCGACGGATGGAACGATTACCGTAAGGCAGGTAACAGAGGCCGGACTGCACCGGGGCATTTACTCCCACAATACGGCCCTTTACCTTCTGGGATACTCCGACCGGGCCCCGACGCTGTACACCATGACTTTCCCCAAAGGCTACAATGCGTCTTCGCTTAAAAATGAACCTGTCCAGATTAAAAGGGTTATCCCTGAAAACTACTTCCTGGGCATCACCGAAATCCCTTCTCCCTGCGGCAACCCGATTCGGATCTACGACCTTGAGCGGACTCTCTGCGACATGCTCCGGGGAGCCGGGTATGACGTTCAGCTCGTAAATCCTGCCATGAAACTCTATGCATCTTCCAGACACCAAAACCTGAACAAACT
>CAZJYM010000372.1:0-2295 GCA_964550245.1 uncultured Blautia sp.
TCGTTGCAGGCCCGGACGCAGCGTCCGCACAGCACGCAGCGGTTCATGTCGTGGATGATCAGGGGATTGCCCTCCTGGGTGTTAAAGCCCTTGGTGCGCATCTTTAAACGGCCGGTCTTGGGCCCGATGTACTGGATCAGCATCTGCAGCTCGCAGTTTCCGTACTTGGGACAGGTGGAGCAGTCCTCCGGATGACCGGTGAGAAGAAGCTCCAGGGCCAGCATGCGAAGTCTGGTGATCTCCGCTGAACTGGTCCGGATGACCAGACCGTCTCTGGCCTTTAAGGTGCAGGAGGGAGTGACGCCTTCTTCACCCTCCACCTCCACCACGCACATCCGGCAGGAGCCCAGGGGGCTTAAATCCCTGTGGTGGCAGAGATGAGGGATGTAGATGCCGGCATCCAGAGCGCAGTCCAGAACGTTGGCTCCCTCCGGAACAGTGAGTTTGATTCCGTCTATGGTAATCTGTGCCATTCATAAACCTCCCGTCATGCTGGATCGGAAGCGGGATCCTTACCCGCGTCCGCCTTTACCTGGGCCGCGGCGGTCATTCCGGCGATGCGGCCCGTGTTCACCGCGTAGCCCATGGAGTTGCCGGGCAGCAGGAACATGTAGCTGTCGTCGTAGATGTTGCAGGAGTCCGCCCCCGCGGCGTAGAGGCCGTGGATGGGCAGGAAGCTGCTGTCGCAGACCTCACAGTTTTCATTGATGCGGATGCCTCCCACGGTGCCGTAGCCTCCGGGACATACCCGGGCGGCGTAGAAGGGAGCCTTCACGATGGGGCGCAGGTACCGGCGGTCCTTGAAGAACTCCTCGTCGGCGCTCTCGCAGAAGTCGTTGTACTCCGCCACGGTGTTCAGGAAGTTGGTTTTGTCCACACCCATCTTGTCGGCCAGCTCGGAGAGGGTGTCGGCGATGATCATGCCCTCGTTGCCGTTTTCGATGGCTGTCTGGATGCCATCGATAAAGTCGCTGACGTCCGGGTTGGGACGCACCAGGGAGGTGTTGTCCACCCCGTGCTTCATGTAGTAGTGGGCGATGGAGGTGTCGATGACGGAGAAGGCCACCCGTCCCGGCTGATGGGAAACCGCATTGGACAGGTAGGTGGAGTTCTGCATCTGGTCCTCATTCATGAACCTGCGTCCAAACCTGTTCACCAGCAGGTTGGGCTGGATCATCACGTTGCCCACGCTGGGGGAGAGATCCTCCACTCCCATGAGCTGGGCGGCCTGCTCGATGCGGACCGGCAGCTTGTCGGCTCCGGCCTCCCAGGCCATGCGCAGACCGTCTCCCATGATGCCGGGGATGGCAAAGTTGAACATGTCCACCCCGTGGGTGTAGCCGGTCTCCTCTTTAATCAGCTTGAAGTTGGCACCGGCTCCGCCGGTGCAGATGATGGCGGCCTGGCAGTTGATCTGTACGTCCTCCCCGTTCTTGTCGGTGGCTAATACTCCGCAGACTTTGCCGTTCTCCTTGAGGATCTTTTTCCCGGGAGTCTCCAGCAGGAAGCGGACGCCCAGCTCCTGGGCCCGGGCATAGAGGGCCTTGTTCATGAAGGAGGCAGCCCGGGGGCCGATGCCGGAGTCGCATTTGACGATGTGCCAGGTGGGCATGGACTTGGGGAAGTAGCGGAAGGCGCCTTCAAATTCCACACCCATGTCCTCCAGCCATTCGATGGTGTCGGCGGACTGACCGAAGTAGCGGCGGATCAGGCGGGCATCCACGTTGTAGTGGGTGTACTCCATGAACATGTTGAAGGCCTGCTCCACGGTAATGTCCTGCATGTCGTTTTTCTGGTAGCGGGTTCCGATGCCCAGGGGGCCCATGCCCATGTTGGCGGCGCCGCCGACGGCGGCAGCCTTCTCAATGACCAGCACGTCCGCCCCGTCCTGGGCGGCCTGTACCGCGGCGGAAAGTCCCGAAGGTCCCCCGGCCACCACACAGACCTGTGCGTTGTAGGTTGTCATTCTCTGCTCCTTTCCTGGAAGTAGTAATGATGTATCCTTGAGAGATGACTGCACTGCACGTCAAAAGGCTTTCACCCGCGGCAGGCCGCGGGTTCAGGCCTCTGCACAGGAAACCATCCCGACAGGCAAGCCTGCCGGATGGTTTCTGTGCAGATGCCCATGCCGCCGCTGGCGGCATGGCCTTTTGACGCTGTATCGTGCATGTTAGATAACGAATTGCTCCATGTACCGCTTGGAGAGCTTCAGGCTCTGGATTACCCTGTCCAGGGAGCCCTCAAATGCTCTGTCCTCCACCTCGATGCAGGTGCAGCCGTCGTATCCGATATCCG
>CAZJYM010000373.1:0-2280 GCA_964550245.1 uncultured Blautia sp.
TTTCTTTTTTTGATCCTCACTGTTCAGATAAGATCAGGACAGCCATGTTTTCCTTCCCGGGAAGAGGGACCACGATCTTCCCGTTTACCCCCGTCATTACGGTGGTATCGGTCATGTTCCAGACATCCAGCACCCGGACGGTGTAGGTTTTATCCGTGGGAAGCTCGATGGTATCCCGCACCAGCGGACGGGTGTCATGGAAGCGGAGATAACAGTCGGTTCCGATGTGTCCGTACCAGGTGCTCTCCGAGGTGCAGACTCCCCTGGCCGCTTCCTTTCCGGCGTAAGCCAGAGCCCGCAGCATGCGGACCATGGATTCCGCTCTCTTCGGATCCGGGGCTGAACTTCTCAGAGTCTCGATCTGTTTCTCCCTCTCCTCCTCCGTCATGTCCAGAAACGGCATCATCCGGGAGAGAGCTCCCGGTTCTCCCTCCAGATGTCCGGGGAGAGACTCAATAATCGTCCGGCAAAAGCCGATGCGCCGGGGACTTTCCCCCTTTAACACGCCTCCCCTGGACCACCACAGCACATCGTCATCGCTGTAGAAGGTCTCTCCGTGGGTGCAGTAGGCTCCGCAGCTTACCGCTCTCCAGAACCTCCGGGTCATCTCCTCCCCGGTGATGGAGCCCCAGAAGGGTTCAATGTTTCCCTCATAGGCGCACTCATCCAGCACCACCGGCTTGTTGAACTGATGGATCCACTCATTCAGCTTATAAAACTCCTTGGACTGAATGGAGGCATGGGTGACATGGGGTCTGCCGGCATCGTAGACCTTAAAGATGTTGTGGCAGGAAAGCAGATGACCATAAGGATCATGGTCAGCGATAAAGTCCTCGATCTGGTACCACTCCTCCATGGTCCGGTCGGTCAGCTCATACTCGTTTGCCAGGCTCCACCAGACGTTGGGATAAGCGCTCAGCCTGCGCAGCAGGTAATCCAGGTACTGCTTATCCTTCTCCAGGCCCATTCCGTCAAATCCCCACCGGTCGTAGGGGTGAAAGAGAATCAGGTCCACCTGAATCTGCATCAGCCCCAGCCTGGTAATGTATGTGTCCAGGGCATCCCAGAAGGGATACACCGGATGGGTGGGATCCCAGGTTCCGTCCGCAGCCTTCTCAAAGGGATAGTAGTCCGGCTCATTGTGGTTGAAGTCGTAGTGCTTGGGAAACACACACATGCGGACCTTGTTGAAGGGACCCTGAAACAGGGTAGTCATTGTCTTTTTAATCAGATCCTGACTCTGGGAGATCAGAGCATAGACCGTCGTGCCGAAGGGATGAAAGGGAGTTCCGTCCTCAAAACGAAAAGCAGTGCCCTCTGTGCGCACCATGCCGTGGAATCCGGGTACTGCCGGAAAACACTCCTCCGTTCCTTCCCCGGATACCACTCCGGTTACCTTCCAGGTGTAAGTGCCGGTCTCCTGGGGAAGAAAACGCACCTTGTACACCCCGTCCCCGCAGTAAAAGCCGGATACGGTTTTACTCTCCCCGTTTCCGGTAAACTCTGCCCGGATGTCGGCGCTCTGACAGTTCTCCTCCAGAGCAGGGCCATTAAAGGTCAGTTCAAAAGTATCGTACTGAATCATGGGAATACTCTCCTTTACTCTTATTATAATAACGCAGACTGCCCGGGAAATATCCCGGGCAACCGACTTTCATTACCGCAAATCCGACTCTTCCGCGCTTTCCTTGGGACTCTCCGGGGGAATATTCCTCTTGGGCCTTCCATAAAAACATTGTAACACGGCATCCGTAAAGATTCAACAGATCCCGGAAGAGAAAACCCCTGAGACTTCCACTCACCCTCTCCCCGATAAACACAAAGGACCTGCTCATCTGCAAAGCAGATGAGCAGGTCCTTATCAAACTTCCCAACTGTTTTAAACTGAAAGGCTGCGGCGAACCGCTTCCTTCCAACCGGCGTACTTTTCCTGCCGGACTTCTTCACCCATCTCCGGTTCAAACCGGATCCGGCTCATACTGGAGAGCACCTTCTCCTGATCGTAGATCCCCGCGGCAATCCCGGCGGCATAAGCGGCTCCGATGCCGGAGAGTTCCTCCTGGGAGGGAACCTGTACGGTCACGTGGGAGATGTCACTTTGGAACTGCATCAGGTACCGATTTTTTGTGGGGCCTCCGTCTACTCTGAGTTCCCGGATGGAAACCCCGGAATCCTCCTCCATGGCAGTAAGGATGTCGGTGATCTGATAAGCGATGGACTCCAGGCCGGCCCGCACAACCTCGGCTCTGCCCGTTGTCCGGCTCATGCCCCAAATGGTAC
>CAZJYM010000374.1:0-2259 GCA_964550245.1 uncultured Blautia sp.
AAGTAGGTCTCCTCCATGTACTGGGTTTTCTCCACGGTACCGCCTGCATCCAGGGTTTTGATGATCTCCGCCAGTTTGGGGCCCAGCAGGGGATTGCACTCGAAGTCCGCATTGATCTCCCCGTTGATCATGGCCTCAAAGGCGGCGCTCACCGCATCGAAGGAGAGGATCATGATCTCCCCCTCCGGTCCGCAGGTGCGCCCGGCAGCCCGGATGGCATCCACGGCTCCGAAGGCCATGTTGTCATTTTCGGAGATGACCACGTCGATGTCTTCATACTTTTCCAGAAACTCTCCCATGACCTCCTCCCCCTTGGCCTGGGTAAAGTCCGCTCCGGCGATCTCCAGCATCTCCCAGTTGGGATGTTTTTCCAGGACACTGTCAAAGCCGGCCCTCCTGCCGATGGAGGCGCTGGATCCTTCCGTTCCGGCTAGTGTCACGATGTGAATCTCCTCCCGGTCTCTGCCCTGTCTTTCCAGATCCTTTTCCAGCCACTCTCCGGCTCTTTTTCCTTCCGAATAGAAGTCCGCTCCCACCCAGCAGGTATAAAGGCTCTGATCCGCATCCACCCTTCTGTCGGCGATCACCACCG
Organism: uncultured Blautia sp.; assembly: GCA_964550245.1. GTDB lineage: Bacteria > Bacillota > Clostridia > Lachnospirales > Lachnospiraceae > Blautia_A. The sequence continues at coordinate 593 of CAZJYM010000374.1, forward strand.
GGATCTCCGCTTCCCGGGCCTCCTGGAGCACCGAGTTCCACCCGGTCTCCAGGAGAGGACACAGGACAATCACGTCCACCTCCTGCAGGATGAAGTTGCGGACCGCCTTCATCTGGTTCTCCTGCTTCTGCTGGGCATCGTCAAAGATGAGATAAAATCCGTTCTCCGCACTTAAGGCATTCTTGATGGACCGGGTGCAGGCATTCCTCCAGTCCGACTCGGCTCCGATCTGGGATACTCCCACCACGATCAGATCCTCTCTTGGGGAGTCTGTTTCCTCGGTCCGTTCCTCCCCGGGAGAGCAGCCCATAAGGGAGAACAGCAAAAGAAGGGTCATCAGTCTCCCCAGAAATCTCTTTCCCATATCTTTTGACAAAAGAGAACTGCCCCCGTGGGCAGTTCTCTTTTCCTTTCTTGCGTTTATTACTTTTTGCTGTCCTTGATCTTGGCAAACACGCTCTGAAGCACGATAAAGAAGCAAAGCAGGGCTGCCACCGCAATGCTGGACCAGGAACTTAAGAGCTTTCCGTTGGTCTTGACCAGGGTGGAAATGGTGCCGTTGATCAGTACCCCGAAGAAGGAGCCGATCACGTTGCCCACACCTCCTGTCAGCAGGGTTCCGCCGATCACCGAGGAGGCGATGGCATCCATCTCCAGGCCCAGGGCCTGCTGCACGCTTCCGGACATGGTGTTCATGCAGTAGCAGATTCCCCCGATGGAGCACAGGAAGGAGGAGAGGATGTAGGCCTTCAGCTTGGTCTTCTTTACATCCAGGCCCATCATGGCCGCGGACTGCTCGCTTCCGCCCACGGCATAGAGGCTTCTCCCAAACTTGGTATACCGGAGCATGAAAAATACAGCCACCAGCACCAGCAGGGCAATGATCACATGGATCCGAATATAGGGGATCTGTTCCACACCCTTCCGGTTCACATAGGAGCCGAAGGGGAACTCGATCTTGATGTTGGCCAGCTTCTTAAACAGCTCGTTGCTGCTGATGGAGATCTGTTTGTCGTAGATCATGGCCGTCATGCCTCTGGCAAAGAACATCCCTGCCATGGTGACGATAAAGGGCTGGATCTCCAGGTAGCTGATAAAGAATCCCTGTACGGCTCCGAAGACGATGCCGATGAGAAGCACCAGGGGAATGAGGACAATCGGGGAAAGTCCCCAGTTTTCCATGCCCACCGCCAGAAACATGCAGTCCAGGGCGATCAGGGAACCCACGGAGATGTCGATGCCGGCTGTGAGCATCACGCAGGTCATGCCGCAGGACACACAGAGAAGTCCGGAGTTGTTGATGAGGATGTTTAAGAAGGTCTGGAGGTGGGTAAAGCCCTTGTCCCCGTAGATGATGCATCCCACCAGGTACATCCCCGCAAACAGGACAATGGTAATGATCAGAAGCAGGGTACTGCTGTTGACTTTCTTCTTTTTCATCACGCCGCGCCCCCTTTCAGAGCAGCCTTTCTGGCGGCTCTCTGTCTGAAGTATTCCTTCAGCGGTGTGGCCTGGATGGCTACGATGAGGATCACGATGATGGCCTTGTACACCGGAGCCTGGTCCGTGGACACGCCGATGGCAAAAAGGGTGGTGGTGATGGCCTGGATGGTGTAGGCCCCGATGACGGAACCGGCGATGCTGAACTTTCCGCCTCCCAGACTGTT
>CAZJYM010000375.1:0-2243 GCA_964550245.1 uncultured Blautia sp.
ACTTTTTCAAAATCTGCCAGGCCCCGTAGAGCCTGCGGAAACAGAAGGCGGTATCCGGGGCGGTGTAAAAGTTGCAGGTGGGAAAGTCCAGGCTGCCGTTACTTCTCTGCCAGCCCTCCACAAAGGAGATGCCCAGCTTTACCGACTCAAAAAGATCCGTATTCTTATAATACCGGCTCTCCGGGGAAAAGTAAAGGCAGAGGGCATCCGTCAGCAGATAGATGGTCTGTTTGCCCTCCACCACATCGCTCTCCAGCCGGCCAATGTCCCTTCTTTGCGGATCCCTCACCTGGTTTTTCAGGAAGAATTCCACCCTCTTTTCGGTGGAATCCACCACGTGCTGCCAGTAGCGCTTCATGGGTTTTCTCCCTCCCACTCTTTGATCAGCCGGATCTGACGGTCCATCCGCTCCGGAATCGATGCCATAAGATCCTCCCAGGGCATTAAAAGGGCCGGATCCCAGGGCTTCTCCTCAAAAGAAAAGGAGGGAACAAACGCGTAGTGGGAACGGATGTATGCCTTTGTCCTCTCCTGCAGCTCCGGAGAGACATCCTTATATCTCTCCCTTACCATCCAGCCCGGGGCGATGCCCTCCGCTCCGGCTTCCTCCATACAGCAGCGCTTCGCCCCGCAAAAGAGCCGGAAAAGATCGGGATCCGGCATCAGTGCGTGTTTGCCGGGCTGAACATAAGCCATCACCCGCTGGTTCTCATCCATGGGAATCCGGTTGGTATGGGGTTCCACCAGGCGCAGATACTTGCCGTGGAAGCTGCCCTGCGCTTCCTTTACGTTTCCTTCCCTGTCCAGGTAGACCCAGATCTGTTCCAGCTCATAGAGGTGCTGGATGTCGTAGTCGTACCAGAAGGCGTATTCAATCACGGTTCCCCCGGGAAGGGGCACCATCATTCTGGAAGGAAAGGAGAGACTCCTCCCTTCCCGGGAATAAACCCCGTATCCCACCGCCAGCAGGGGAAAGGGTTCCCGTTTGTCAAACAGAAGTCTGGGCCTGTATGCCAGTGCCAGACTTCTCTCTTTTTCTTTATCCATGATGTCCTCTCTATTTTTTCCTGTTTAACCACTCCATAAAGAAAAGAATGGCCAGTGCCTGCCCGTAGGGCATGGGTTTAATGGGGATCTGCCGGTAAAAGTCCAAAGATTCTCTCCCCATGGGGGTGCCATAGGAGACCTGAGTCACGATTCCCTCATCGGTCACACAGCCCAGGATGGCATCCAGGGCTTTTTCCGCTGTGGTCATGTAGGAGCTGTCTAAAATCCCCAGGTTTACCGCATGGGTCAGGCCGTAGCCCATGCCGGCCGTGGCGCTGGCCTCCACATAGGAGGTGGGATCATTCACCAGGGTGTGCCACATGCCGTTTTTCTCCTGCAGGGCTACCAGGGCATCCGCCTGGTTTTTCAAAAGGCCCGTCAGATACCTCTCCACAGCCGGGGAACATACCCCCAGTTCAATCAGTTCCGGGATGGCGGCGGTGATCCAGCAGTTGCCTCTTCCCCAGAAGGCCCCGGAGAAATGATCCCGCCGGATAAAGGACCAGCCGTGGTACCAGAGGCCCATATCCCGGTCCGCCAGGTACTTGGCGTGAAGAAGAAACTGGTAAACGGCCTCCTCCACGTAGTCTCTGCGGTTGTCAATCTTTCCCATGCCCGCCAGAAAGAGCACGGTCATGAAGAGGGTATCATCCCACAGCTCCTCCTGGTTTACCGAATCGGAGGTGATGTGCTGCAGTCCCCCCTCCTGGGTCCGGGGGAAGTCCTTCTGGATCCACTGGGCCCATTCCCGGCAGACGGTGAGATATTCTTCCTTATTAAAAGCAGATGCATACCGGGAAAGAGCCAGCAGAGGCGTCACCGTGTTCACGTTTTTGGAAGGTAACCCGGTGGCAAACTGGCGTGCATAGTAGGTCTCCAGCACCTGCAGGTATTTTTCGTCCCTTGTGTTTTCAAAATATTTCCAGAAGCCAAACATGCCTACCCCCTGGGTCCACTCCCAGAACCGGTACCGGCACACATCGTCGGATGCCAGGCTGTTGGTCTTCATATTTTCAAGAAAAGTGGTGTCCTCCTCGTAGAGAACACTCTGAAAGCTGTCCGCCAGCAGGTTCAGGGTGCGGCGTACCGCCTCGTCTCTGTCTGCGGGGTTTTGTCTGTCTGCTTTTTGCTGATTCATGGTTGCCCCTTCATCTGTTTTCCTGTATAATGTGATTACAGCGTCAAAAGCCTGAGCC
>CAZJYM010000376.1:0-2238 GCA_964550245.1 uncultured Blautia sp.
TTGTGGATGTGTCCAACAGACTGAACTGGGGGAAAGTGAACGAGATCCGGGTGGAAGCGGCCAGTGTGGAGGGATCCAGCCGCTGGTACAGCGGGGCCGGGATTTACCGCTCCGTCAGTGCTTACGTGGGCGGAGAGATCTGGATCCCGGACCGGAAGGTGAAGATCACCACCCGGGAGGTCAGTGAGGAGACAGCGGTGGTGGAGGCGGAGATCCCGGTGTGCAGCCGGGAATCCGGCATCCATACTCTCACCCTGGAATCGGTTCTTACGGATCCGGAAGGGAAGGAGGCCTCCCGGGAGCAGATGAGGGTGACGGTTTTCGGGGAAGACTTCGAACTTTGTACCCAGAGGCTTACAGTTGGCAGTCCGGCTCTCTGGAGCGATGAGACGCCCAGCCTTTATACCTGGGAGATCACCGCTCGAGAGGGGGAAAAGGTGCTGGATCAGGTATGTATTCCGGTGGGGATCCGAACTCTGAGCCTGAACGCGGCAGAAGGACTGCTGATCAACGGTCGGCCGGTTAAGCTGCGGGGAACCTGTATCCATCATGACAACGGCATCATCGGGGCCGCCACTTTCCCGGATGCGGAGTACCGCCGGTGTAAGATTTTGAAAGAGGCGGGATTTAATGCCGTAAGAAGTGCTCATCATCCCATGAGCAAAGCCATGCTGGAGGCCTGTGACAGGCTGGGAATGCTGGTCATGGACGAGCTCTCGGACATGTGGACCAGGCCTAAGAATCCCCACGATTACGCCAGCTACTTTTCCAGAGAGTGGGAGCAGGATGCAGCATACATGGTGGAAAAGGACTACAACCACCCCTGTGTGATCATTTATTCCACGGGCAATGAGATTCCGGAGGCAGGTACTCCCGGCGGCGCCCGGTGGAACCGCATGATTCACCGGAGAATTAAAGAGCTGGATCCCACCCGCTATACCACCAGCGCCATCAACGGCCTGATGGCGGGAGCCGACAGGATGGGAGAGATCATCTGTCAGGCCGGCCACAGGACGCCGGCGCAGGCGGCGGCCCTGGCTGCGCCGGAGGCGGAGGCGGGAGCGGACCGGGTAAACAGCATGGCAGATGTGCTCACAGGTCCCATGGCGGATGCCATTGCCAGAAGTCTCATCCTGGAGGGACTGATCGGGGAGTTTGCTTCGGTGACGGACATCACGGGATACAATTATCTCACGGCCCTCCATGAGGAGGATCATAAGCGGCATCCCAACCGGGTGGTGGTGGGAACCGAAACCTTCCCGGCGGACATCGTCCGTCTCTGGGATGTGGTTATGAGAAATCCCCATGTGCTGGGAGATTTTACCTGGACCGGGTACGATTACCTGGGAGAGGCCGGATGCGGGATCTTTCACTACGACGGGGGAGAAAACTTTGCGGCTCACTGGCCGGACCGGCTGGCAGGCATTGGAGACATTGACATCCTGGGGGAGAGAAAACCCATCAGTTACCTGCGTCAGGCGGTATACGGCCTGGGAGAGACTCCGGCCATCGGTGTGATGCGCATGGACAAGGCTGATAAAAAGGCGGGAAAGACCCCCTGGATGTGGAAGGACAACATCCCCAGCTGGACCTGGAAGGGCTATGAGGGGAAAACAGCTCAGGTGGATGTGTATGCCTCCGGGGAGGAAACAGAGCTTTTCTTAAACGGAGAGAGCCTGGGAAAAAAGAAGCTTAGCGGGTGCATGGCTGCTTATGAGGTCCCCTACCAGGCTGGAACCCTGGAAGCCGTAAGTTTTAAAGACGGCGTGGAGACAGGCAGAACCTCTCTTCATACAGCAGGAGAGCCGGTCAGACTCCAGGCGGAGTCAGACCGGAAAGAACTTCCATCCGACGGGCAGAGCCTGGCATTCGTAAAGGTGCGCCTCACCGATGAGGCCGGAAACTGGAACCGGCAGGAGAGCCGGACCGTATCCGTAAAGCTGGAAGGAAACGCCTTTTTACAGGGCTTTGGAAGCGCCAATCCCAGCTGCGTGGGCAGTTATCAGGATCTGGAATGGGAGACTTACGACGGAGAGGTGATGGCCGTGATCCGTGCCGGAAAGACACCGGGGGAGGCGAGACTCACCTTTTCGGCTCCGGGATGTCTGGACGGAACGGTTGTCATAAAGATCCGTTAAAAGGACTGTTTCTCCGGGGCTGGCGCCCCGGAGAAACGGCTGAGAAACTGAAAAAAAAGCTTGCAATTCCCGGTTTGCAATGTTAAAATAGAAGCCGAAC
>CAZJYM010000377.1:0-2234 GCA_964550245.1 uncultured Blautia sp.
TCCAGCAGCTGACAGATGGGCTTTTTCACCCGGGAAGGGGGAGCGGATCCGTAAAGCTGTACCACTTCATCACCGGTCCGGGTTCCGGTGTTGGTGACGGAGAGAGATACCAGAAGCTTCTGGGAATCCTTCAGCTTCACTTCCAGATTCTGGTAAGTAAACTCGGTGTAGGTAAGCCCAAAGCCGAACGGATAGAGCACTTCCCCGGGGAAGTAGCGGTAGGTGCGGTTGCCGGCGATGATGTCGTAGTCATCCATGTCGGGAAGATCGGCATCATCCCGGTACCAGGTCATGTTTAAGCGGCCGGCGGGACTGTTTAAGCCAAAGAGGGTTTCCGCCATGGCGGTGCCCATGTCCTGGGCTCCGGTTGCGCTCATCAGGATAGCGGGAGCTTTTTCGGCGATCTCCTTCATGGCGTAGGGGTAGTTGGCAAAGAGAACCACCACGGTATCCGGTCTGGCAGCAATCACCGCATCAAAAAGTTTCTGCTGATACTCGGGAAAGGCCAGAGAGATCCGGTCCAGGGTTTCCCGGGCGTCCATCATGGGACGGGTTCCCAGGGCCAGCACCGGGGTTTTGGCATGGATGGCTGCTTCCACCGCTTCCCGGATGCCGTCTCTTTGTACTTCCATGGTAAAGGATGCGGGGGTTTCACCCTGTACGGCTTTGAGATATCCTTCCGGGGTGAAGATCAGGGGACGGTCGTAGCGGTCTGTAAAGGTGACATGCCCCTGATCTTCACCCAGATGAAACCCTTCGGTCATGAACCAGTCAAAGGCTTCCTCCTTTTCCAGGGAGATGCCGTCGTCGATCCAGAGCCGCAGGTTCATGTACTTTCCGCTGCTTTCACTTTTTAAGGCAATAAAGCCCTGATCCCACCGCTCCAGGATAAAGACCTCCGGCTTGTCCGAAAGTCTCAGAAAGCCGTCTTCTCCCGCTGCCAGGCCCCGGTCTCCCTGGCGGAAGATCACCCGGTCCCAGCCGTCGGTGACAGGTACATCCCTTCCCAGGATTTCCTCCACCCCGTCCTTTAAGGTCTTTCTAAAAGGGGCTTTTCCACCGTACCAGTCCTGATGCCAGGCATCGGCGTAAGGACCGATCAGGGTGACCTCACCGGTCAGGGGAAGAGCGTTGTTTTCGTTTTTCAAAAGTACGACTGCCTCCCGGGAGAGCCGGAGACAGATCTGTTCATTTTCCCTGGATAAGAGGTCTTCTTCTGTCACCCGGTCATAGGGATTGGAACCCGGTTCATCGTAGATCCCCAGACGGAGCCGGACACGAAACAGGTTGCGGACGGCCCGGTCCAGGTCTTTTTCTTCGAGGAGACCCAGCTCCCAGGCCTCTTCTGCCGCCGCATTGATCTCCGGTCCTCCCTGGGCAAAGGCATCCACCCCGGCTTTTAAGGCTTCCGCCAGCGCCTCCGCGTGTGTCCCTCTGTAGTGGTGCACATCGGAGATCTGGGTCAGGGCTCCTCCGTCGCTGACCGCATGGACCAGACCGTACTGGTCTTTGAGGATGGACTGGATCTCCGGGTTTACCATGCCGGGGATGCCGTTGATCTTGTTGTAGGCGGCCATGACACCCAGGGCCCTTCCCTTCTGGATGCATCTGCGGAAGGGTTCCAGGTAGAGTTCGTTTCTGTTTCGGGGATCGATGGAGGAGTTTTTCCAGTTTCTGCCCTCCTCCACGTTGTTGCCGTAAAAGTGCTTTAAGGTGCAGCCCACCTGCAGGTAGCGGGAATCATCTCCCTCCATGCCCTGCATGTAGGCGGAGGCCATCTCTCCCGTGAGAAGGGGATCTTCTCCGTAGCCCTCCTCGGTGCGGCCCCAGCGGGGATCCCGTTCCAGATCCACGGTGGGAGCCCAGCGGGAGAGGCCCCGGCCCGGATGGCGGTGGGAGAGTACCCGGGATTCCCGGCCGGTGACCTCTCCCGCCTCCTTAATCAGATCCCGGTCCCAGGAGGCACACATGCCGATGGGCTGAACAAAGGAGGTGGTGGCTTCGGGGGGCCTGGGGATGCCCTGGTCGTTTCGGGCCTCCACCCCGTGGGCGGCTTCTCCTCCCAGGGCAAAGGCCGGGATTCCCAGCCTTTCCATAGCCGGCAGGCCGGTGGAGAGGCAGTGGAGTTTTTCCTGGATGGTCATTTCCCTCAGGAGAGCATCCAGCCTCTCGTCCTCGGAGAGGGAAGAGTCAAAAAAGGGATGTGAGATTTTGTCCATGAATGAAAGCTCCTT
>CAZJYM010000378.1:0-2234 GCA_964550245.1 uncultured Blautia sp.
GGGGCCCCGGTCTCCGCTCCCGCGTCGGTCGTTGCTAAACGCGTGCCACTGGCACGCAGCAACCCATTTCTTCCTCATGTTGGGGCGCGTCATAAAGCCTTCCTCCCACCGGCGTGCGAGCACACCGTGGGAGAAGGCTTTTGACGCTGTAATCTTCGCATTTAGTGATTATTTTAACGCACTTTCCCTCTGATTTCAACTGGGAAAAACAGGGAATTTTCGCACTTTACCATAACAAAGCGCTGCCCCACTGGGGGCAGCGCCTGGTTTTTCTCTATTCTCTTACCATGGTTATTAAAAATTTCTGGCAGCTTCCGCAATCCTGCATTTATGAAGCCGATGAATTATTGGAAGAGGGTGAAGCGGGCTGTTCCGCCTTCTCCACTTCCGCCACCGCGCTTTTACGCATGGGAATCCGGCAGTTCCGGTTGTTTCCGAACTCCACAATCACATCGTCGTCGGTCATGTCAATGACCACCCCGTAGAAACCTCCGGTGGTCATGATGCTGTCTCCCACTTCCATGCTGTTGATCATGGCCTGAAGGCGCTTCTGCTCCTTCTTCTGGGGACGGATCATAATGAAGTACATGACTCCGAAAAGTACCACCATCCAGATGATGGTAAAACCCAAACCCATTCCGCCTTCTGCACTCATACCCAATTCCTCCTGTTTTTTTCTTTTTTATTCTAAAGCCGGGTCCATTCCAAACCCCTGCCCACCGTATCAGATCCGCTTTTTTCAAGCTTCATTTCTGCACTTCCCGATCCGGTAGAAACATTATAGCACATCATACACAAAATTGTAAGAATCTTCAAGGGGTTTTCCTATATTTCTTGATCTCCCCGGGTGAAGCCCTCCAGGCGCATCTTTTTGTACTGCGCAAAGTTTCCCGCATCCAGGGCATCCCGGATCTCCTCCATCAGGTGATTGTAAAAGTAGAGGTTGTGAAGGACACAAAGCCGCATGCCCAGCATCTCTCCCGCCTTTAAGAGGTGGCGGATGTAGGCCCGGCTGTAGTGAGCACAGGCGGGACAGCCGCAGCCCTCCTGGATGGGCCGGGAATCCAGCTCAAACCTGGCGTTAAAGAGGTTAAGCCGGCCAGAGTTGGTGTACACATGACCGTGGCGGCCGTTCCGGCTGGGATACACGCAGTCGAAAAAGTCCACACCCCGCTCCACCCCTTCCAGGATGTTGGCCGGGGTTCCCACTCCCATCAGATAGATGGGCTTGTCCTGGGGAAGATGGGGAACGGTCTCATCCAGGATCCGGTACATCTCCTCATGGCTTTCCCCCACGGCCAGTCCTCCGATGGCGTAGCCGTCCAGGTTGAGCTCTTTGATCTTTTCCGCGTTTTCAATGCGGATGTCCTCATAAACGGCTCCCTGGTTGATGCCAAAGAGCAGCTGTTCCCGGTTTAAGGTATCCGGCAGGGAGTTAAGCCGCTCAAGCTCGGCCTTACACCGCACCAGCCAGCGGTAGGTCCTGTCCACGGAATTCTGAACATAGTCCCTGTCCGAGAGGGATCCGGGACACTCGTCGAAAGCCATGGCAATGGTGGAACCCAGGTTGGACTGGATCTGCATGCTCTCCTCGGGACCCATAAAGATCTTCCTTCCGTCGATGTGGGACTGGAAGTGAACGCCCTCCTCTTTGATCTTACGAAGACCTGCCAGGGAAAATACCTGAAAGCCTCCGGAATCGGTGAGAATGGGCCGGTCCCAGTACATGAACCTGTGAAGTCCTCCCAGCGCACGAACAACCTGATCTCCGGGACGCACATGCAGGTGATAGGTGTTGGAGAGCTGCACCTGAGTTCCGATCTCCTTTAAGTCCACGGTGGACACCGCTCCTTTGATGGCGCCGACAGTACCCACGTTCATGAACACGGGAGTTTCAATGACACCGTGAACCGTGTGAAACTCCCCCCGCCTGGCTCTTCCTTCCGTTTTCAGCAGATGATATTTAGCCATTAACTTTCCTCTCTTTATCCGTAATACGACCAGTATATCCCCTCAGGGCGCAAATTTCAACCGCAGATTGCCACAGCCCCCTCTGTCCGCTTGAATTTGCCATTGTCAAACCATTCAGTTTGTCGTATAATGTTTCCGAAGTTTGTATAATTTCTCTCTCAGGAACGGAATGACAACGGTGACAGACAGACATCATCAGCCTGTTACGGAGCATACCGGCAGACACATCAGAAGGGCAGCGTCAAAAGGAGCACATCCGAAGG
>CAZJYM010000379.1:0-2229 GCA_964550245.1 uncultured Blautia sp.
TGGCCATCAGGAGGGGTGTCAACTACTTTGATACCGCCTACATCTATCCCGGCAGCGAGGAATGTCTGGGACGGATACTGGATGAGAGCGGCTGCCGGGATAAGGTGAACATTGCCACCAAGCTTCCCCAGTACATGATGCGCTCTTTGAGTGCGGTGGAGAAAACCTTTTCCGAGGAGCTTTCCCGCCTGCGCACAGACCATATCGACTACTATCTGATGCACATGTTCACGGACTTTGCGGAGTGGGAGAACTTAAAGAAGCTGGGTATCGAGAAGTGGATCAAAAAGCAGAAGAAGGAAGGACGCATCCGCAACATCGGTTTCTCCTATCACGGGGATACCGACATGTTTCTGAAGATCCTCAATGACTACGACTGGGACTTCTGCCAGATCCAGTACAACTACCTGGATGAGCATTCCCAGGCGGGGAGAAGGGGCCTGCAGGCCGCTGCCAAAAAGGGAATCCCGGTGATCATCATGGAGCCTCTGCGGGGCGGCAAGCTGGTAAACCTTCCGGAGAAGGCCAAAAAGGTTCTGGCCTCGGATCCCAGAGGCTTCAGCCCTGCAGAGCTGGGACTGCGGTGGCTGTGGAATCAGCCGGAGGTGACCTGTGTTCTTTCCGGGATGAATTCCCGGGAGATGGTAAAGGAGAACACCAGAGTGGCCGCGGAGGCATCTCCCGGGGATCTGACTCAGGAGGATCTGAAGATTGTGGAGAGGATCCGGCGGATCATTCGGGAGAAGGAGAAGGTGGGCTGTACCGGGTGCCGGTACTGCATGCCCTGCCCCAAGGGTGTGGACATCCCCGGAAACTTCTACTACTACAACCTGATGTACATGGAAAACAAGGCCTCTGCCCGCATGGAGTTCGCCCAGAGCATGGGAATGCGCAAGGAGCCGGGCTTTGCCACCCAGTGTGTGGGATGCGGCAGATGTGAGAAACACTGTCCCCAGCATCTCCCCATCCGGGAGAAGCTTAAAGAAGCAGATAAGGAGCTTCGCCCCCTGCCCTACAAGGTGGGAATCTCCGTGGCCCGCAGGGTCATGATTCGATGAGCGATGACCGGTTTTCCAGGACAAGGCTCCTTCTGGGGGAGGAAGCCCTGGATCGTCTCCGGGGAAAGAGAGTGGCCGTCTTCGGGATCGGCGGTGTGGGCGGATATGTGTGTGAGGGACTGGTCCGAAGCGGAATCGGCTCCTTTGACCTGATCGACAGCGATAAAGTAAGCTTTTCCAATCTGAACCGGCAGATCATCGCCACGGAAAATACCCTGGGCCGCTATAAGGTGGATGTGATGAAGGAGCGGATGCTGGAGATCAATCCTTCGGTGCAGGTGCAGACGTACCGGTGTTTCTTTCTCCCTGAAAATGCCCACACTTTCCCCTTTGAGGAGTATGACTATGTGGTGGACGCGGTGGATACCGTGTCCGCCAAGATTGAGATTGTATTGAGATGTAAGGAAAAGAACGTTCCGGTGATCAGCAGCATGGGAGCGGGAAACAAGCTGGATGCCAGCGCCTTTCGGGTAGCGGATATCTACAGCACCAAAGTCTGTCCCCTGGCCAAGGTGATGAGAAGGGAGCTGAAAAAAAGAGGTGTTCAGAAGCTGAAGGTGGTGTATTCCGAAGAAGCCCCCTTAAAACCGGGGGAAGAGGAAACTCCGCCGGAGAGCGAAGAGCGTACAAAGCGGAGAGCCACTCCCGGCAGTGTGGCCTTTGTCCCGTCCGTGGCGGGTATGATCATGGCCGGAGAGGTGGTAAAAGATCTGATACGGTAAACGATCCCTGCGGGGAGCGGAAAAGCCCGGCCGCCAATTTTTTATACTTTGAATTCAATGACATTTGATGGCTTTTCTGTTAGGATGTTGGAAACAGGAATAAACCTGAATAATCTTGAAAAGGGGGCCGTTCATATGAGAAAGAAGTATCCGGAAATCGATATTTATGTTACGGGTCAGAATATCAGGAAGATTATGCTGCGCAGGGGTTACACCGTGAAAGACATCCAGAAACATCTGGGGCTGGCAGCGCCTCAGAGCGTGTATCACTGGTTTGACGGGAGGAGTCTTCCCACCCTTGACAATCTGTATGCTTTGAGTGAACTTTTTCACGTCCCCATGGACATGCTGGTATGCGGATCCGGAAGAGACCATCCCTTATGGTATCAGCCCACCTATTTGAGAGTCCTCCTTTACAGTGAAAAGTGGGATGATCTGTTTTCTCCCTG
>CAZJYM010000380.1:0-2194 GCA_964550245.1 uncultured Blautia sp.
CGCCGCTTTCATCAAACACATGCTCCGTGGAGACGATCTTTCCGCAGACGCTGCATGCATGCCAGTGGTGGGTCTGATCATATTCATAGTCTCCAAAGGTGTGAGCTGTGTCTTCGCTTCTGGTTCCGCAGGAGCATTCCTTCCAGTGGTGGGTATCATCACCGGACCAGGGCAGATCCACATCCTGGTCAAAGACGTGGACATGGCCTTCCGGCAGCTTATCCAGGACGGTTCCCTCTTTTACGACTTCTTCACAGCCCAGGCACACCAGATCTCCGGAGTAGCCGTCTGCGGTTTCGCTGGGAGCCTTGTAGTTCTGAAGCTCCGTAGCCCCCACATGATGATCCGGATCTTTCTCTCCGTACAGTTGACCGCAGATCTCACAGGCTGCCTGACTTACACAGCTGGCCACGCCTCCGGTGTGATGTTCCTCCGGGCTTAAGGCCTCACAGCCTTCATTCTGACATTTCTGGTGATGTCCGGTAGCGGTGGTAATGTAGGCTCCGCCGAACTTGTGGCCGCCGGAGGCTGCTTTTATCTCGTAGTTGCAGATCCTGCAGACTACAGGAGTTGTGCAGAGGTTATCGGACTGCACAGCCTGATGGGCTTCTCTTTTTACCTGCTTACATCCGGCATTCAGGCAGACATGATAGTGTCCGTCTGCATCGGCGCTCCACTCGCTGGAGTAATCATGCGTAGTGGCGGCTGTGATGGTCGCTTTGCATACCTCACACACCACCGGTGTGGTGCAGTCTCCGTCATCCGTACCCGTATGGGCAGTATGGCTGGTCTGCTTCTTGCAGTCCTCGTTTTCGCAGACCTGCCAGTGGGTGGTGCCGTCAAAGGCGTAGGAGGTGTATTTATGCTGTTTGGCGGCAATCATCTCATAGCCGCAGTATTTGCAGTGAACGGCCGTGGTACAGTCTTCATCCAGCTCGGCATCGTTCATCACATGAGCCGTCTTCGTGGTCACATAGCCGCAGGTCTCACACTCCTGCCAGTGATTGTCCCCGTCGGTTTTCCATCCGGAGAACTGATGGGGTCTTTCATTCTGAACTGCCTGACAGTCTTTGCATTCTTCCCAGGATTTGGTGTCATCATACTTTGTCTCCCAGGTATGGGTATGCTCCGGTGTAAGTTTGGGGATGGCCTTTCCTTTTTCAATGACCTGGTTACAGCCCAGACACACCGTATCTCCCGTGTATCCTTCCGCTTCCGTGGTGGGATCCTTATGCCCCACTTCTTTTTGTACGCCGCCCACATGTTCGGTGCTGTCCTTACTGCCGTAGGGCACCCCGCAGATTTCACACACCGCCAGATCCCGGCAGGTGGCTTTTCCTCCTGAATGGGCCGCTGGAGTGCTGGTCACGGTACAGTTGCCGTTTTCACACTCCTGCCAGTGGGAAGTGGCATCGTGGAGATAGGGAGCTCCCGTAAAGTGATGGGAGCTGGTTCCGGCAATGGCCTGGTATCCGCAGTCCACACAGACCATACCCTTTGTACAGTCCGTACTTGGCTGAATGTTGTGTTCTCCCACGGCTGTTCTGACAGTGCAGCCCGGATTCAGGCACTTCTTATAGTGATTTCCCACGGTGTGGGAATAGGTCTCGCTCCAGATGTGGGAAGCTGCAGCCTGAAATACCTTTCCGCAGCGGGTACAGGTTCTCTCCTGGGTACAGTCCTTCACCGACGTAGAGGTTGTATGGGCATATTTGGGTGTCACATACTCGCATCCCGCTCTCCTGCATGTCTGCCAGTGATACGTGTCGTCGCTCTCCCACTTTCCGGAGGTGAGAAGATGACTGGAACTTCCCTGCACCTGATACTTACATACGGTACACTCCCAGGTGGCCGTACAGTCATAAGTTTCCGAAGGATTGACATGATCCTCTTTATTTTCAATATGATTACAGCCCTCATTGGTGCATCTCTGCCAGTGCTGGGTGGAATTGTGCTCGTACACCAGGTTGTGGTGCAAAGCCCCCTTAAGCTCCTCCCCACAGATCTCACAGTGAGCGCTGGTGGTACAGTCTCCGTCATCCGCTGCCGGCTTGTGGGCTGTCATGGGTATTTCCCGTTCGGTATTCGGTACGGTCTGCCTGTTTCCGCATACATTGCACACCCTGACCTGAGCGGACTTGCCTGTCTTCTGGCAGGTGGCCTCCTCAATGACTTCCCGGGTGGGAGAACCGTA
>CAZJYM010000381.1:0-2185 GCA_964550245.1 uncultured Blautia sp.
GGAGGATCGCCGTATCCATGATCAATGATCTCTACGGGGAACAGGCCGGGGAGATTACCAAAAGGCTTTCCCTTTGTGATGAATCATCCCGAAATGTCCTGCTAAGGATGGGAGAGCGAAAGATTCATGCGGTAACCTCTACCAGTGCAGGAAGGCTCTTTGACGCAGTGAGCGCTATTCTGGGGATCCGGAAAGTTTCCACCTTTGAGGGGGAGGCGGCCATGACTCTCCAGTTCCGGGCCGAGGCTTACCGGGAACAAAAAGGGGAGAGTCAGGAGATGGATCTGGAACTGATCGAAGGTTCCCCCTGGATGCTGCCCACGGAAAACCTGGTGCGCCGGATGGTGGAGATGAGACTTGGGGGAGAAAGCCCGGAAAAATGCGCTTACTGGTTTCACCGGCTGCTTGCACAGATGATCATCCGGGGATGCATCCGGGCCCGGCAGGAGACGGGACTGGAGGTCTGTGCCCTAAGCGGCGGTGTGTTTCAAAACGTTCTTCTTCTGGAGTTTACCGAGGAGGGGCTAATAAAGGCGGGTTTTCAGGTACTGCGGCACCGCCTCCTTCCTCCCAACGACGGAGGGATTGCCCCGGGACAGGCCCTGGCGGCCATGGCAGCGCTTCAGAAGAGATAAATATAGAGAGAAAATGGAGGAATCATCATGTGTGTGGGAATCTCAGCCAGAGTGGTAGGATTAAAAGACGGCATGGCGGTGGTGGATGCCTCCGGGGCCAGAAGAGAGGTCTCTGCAGAGCTTCTGGATGAGCTGGAGCCCGGGGATTACGTGATGGTGCATGCGGGAGTGGCCATTGCGAAGATCACGGAGGATGAGGACAGGGAGACGGAAAATCTCCTGGGAATGCTCTCCCTGGAGGAATAAAAGACATGGAAGACGGTAAAAAGACGGCCCGGGAGATCATTGAAGGCTATGAGGGACCCGATCTTCGCATCATGGAGGTCTGCGGCACCCATACCCATGAGATCTTCCGCCTGGGAATCCGGAAGATCCTCCCCGGAAACATCAAACTCATCTCGGGTCCCGGATGCCCGGTTTGTGTGACACCGGTATCCTTTATCGATGAGGCCATTTACCTGGCTTTGGAGAAACAGGCGGTGATCTGTACCTTCGGGGACCTGGTCCGGGTTCCCGGCTCCCGGATGAGCCTGGGGGAGGCCAGAGGGGAAGGAGCCAGAGTAAGGATTGTGTACAGCCCCCTGGACAGTGTGGACTATGCCAAAGAACACCCGGAGCAGCAGGTGGTGTTTCTAGCTGTGGGGTTTGAAACTACCACCCCTTCCGCCTGTCTGGCTGTCAAGAAGGCCCAGGAGATAGGTCTTAAAAACTTTTCCCTTCTTACGGCAAATAAGACCATGCCCAATGCTTACCTGGCTTTAAAGGGAAGCGCCGATGCCTTTCTCTATCCCGGTCATGTGAATGCCATCACCGGGGAGGAGGGTTGTAGAAAACTCTGTGAGGAAGAGGGAATCTCCGGGGCCATCTCCGGGTTTACGGCAGGAGAGATCCTGACTGCTTTAGCGGTGATTATCGAAAAGTGTAAAAAGGGAGAGCCCTTCTTTGTAAACTGCTACCCCCGGGTGGTGCGTCCCCAGGGCAATCCGGCGGCCAAAAAGCTGATGGCCCAGGTGATGGAGGAATGTGACACGGAGTGGCGGGGTCTGGGCATTATCCCCGGATCCGGGCTGAAACTTCGTGCGGAATATCAGGAATACGATGCCCGGATCCGGTTTAAAATCCCGGAGATGGAGGGAAGAGCCAACCCGGCCTGCCGTTGCGGTGAAGTGCTGCAGGGAAAATGCCTGCCGTCGGAATGTCCCCTCTTTGGGAAAACCTGCACCTCGGAACACCCCGTGGGAGCCTGCATGGTTTCCAGCGAGGGAACCTGCTCTGCCTATTACCAATATGGAGGGATCTGATTACAGCGTCAGAAGCCTTCTTCCACGGGGTGCTCGCATGTCGGTGGAAGAAGGCTTCATGACGCCCTCCCGACATGAGGAAGGAATGGGGAAGGGAAGGGGCCCCATGGATTCCGAATGGCGGGCAGGATTGCGAGAGCGCGAAGCAGCGAAGCAATCCGTAATCAAATCTGGCGTTTGATCTAAGGAGGAATACATGTCAGAGAAAAAAGTAACCCTGGCCATGGGGGCCGGGGGAAGACAGACGGC
>CAZJYM010000382.1:0-2139 GCA_964550245.1 uncultured Blautia sp.
CAAGGAGGAAATGACTTTGGAGAGAAAATATCCCAACCTGTGCAAACCCATCAAAATAGGAAACCTGACCTACCGCAACCGCATGTTCTCGGCTCCCATGGGAGGAACGGACATCACCAATGACGGCTGCATCGGTCCCAAATCCACCGCCTTTTATGAACTGCGGGCCAAGGGAGGAGCGGCAGCAGTCACAGTCAGCGAGTGTATGGTTCATCCCGAGACAGACGGTTCCCATGCCTACCATCTGGACACCTCCATCTTAAATTCCCTGGCGGCCGCCACCTATACCGCCGATGCCATCCGCAGACACGGGGCCATGCCCAGCCTGGAACTGTCCCATTCGGGCATGTATGCCGGCACCTACATGACCGACAAGAACCGGCAGCATTCCATGAACCAATGGGGACCCTCCGACTGTGTCCGTCCGGACGGCGTACCGGTAAAGGCTCTGACGAAAGAAATGCTCTCTGATATCGTGGAAGCCTACGGAAGAGTGGCGGGCCTGGCCAAAAGAGCCGGCTTTGAGATGCTGATGATCCATGGCGGACACGGCTGGCTTTTAAACCAGTTCTTCTCCCCCTACTTTAACAAACGTACGGATGAGTACGGGGGAAGCCTGGAAAACAGATGCCGTCTGGCCATCGAGGTGTTAAAGGCCGTCCGGGAGGAAGTAGGCCCCGGCTTTCCCATCGAGTTCCGTATGAGCGGATCCGAGTTTATCGAAGGGGGATACGATCTGGAGGGCGGTGTGGCCATTGCCCAACAGGTAGCTCCCTACATTGATCTTCTCCATGTCTCTGCCGGAACTTACCAGAGAGGATTCGGAAATACCCATCCCTCCATGTTCAAGCCCCACGGCTGCAACGTGTATCTGGCGGAGGAGATCAAAAAGCATGTGTCTGTTCCCGTAGCCACCATCGGAGGACTGGGGGATCCGGCCCAGATGGAGGAGATTATCTCCAGCGGAAAGGCAGACATTGTCTACATGGCCCGTTCCCTGCTGGCAGATCCCTTCCTGCCCAGAAAGGTGATGGAAAACCGGGACGAGGAGATCGTCAAGTGCCTGCGCTGCTTTACCTGTATGGCTGAGCGGGCCGCCACCTCCACCAGAAGGTGTACGGTCAATCCCCTGATCGGCAGAGAGATGGAGGGCAGCGAGATCATGCCCGCTCCCGTAAAGAAAAAGGTGCTGGTGGCCGGCGGAGGTCCCGGAGGACTGTATGCGGCCTATACCGCAGCCAGGAGAGGTCATCAGGTAATCCTCTGCGAAAAGGAGAATGCCACGGGCGGAATCTTAAAGAGTGAACAGGCCATCCCCTTCAAGCATGAGATGTATGAACTGGCGGGAACCTATGAGCTTCTGGCCAGAAGAGCCGGGGTTGAGATCCGTCTGAACACCGAGGTAACCCGTGAATACGTGGAAAAGGAACAGGCGGATGCCCTGATTATCGCGGTGGGATCCAGACCTTTAGTTCCTCCCATTCCAGGACTTGACGGTCCAAACGTGGTCATCGTCAACAACTACTACCTGGAAAAGGATAAGGTAACCGACGATGTGGTGGTCTTCGGCGGAGGCCTGGCAGGCTGTGAGTGTGCCATCCATCTGGGCATGGAGGGAAAGAGAGTCCACCTGGTGGAGATGCGGGACATGCTGGCTCCGGATGCCAATGTACGTCACCGTCCTTTGCTGCTGGCGGAGATCGATAAGTATGTGACCGTTCATACCGGATACCGGGGACTGAGAGTGACGCAGGAAGGCATCATCTGTGCCGATAAGGAAGGAAATGAACACCTGGTGCCGGGAACCACCGTGATCTGTGCCCTGGGCCAGCGTTCCCGGACCGATGTGGTGGATGAGCTCCGGGATGCGGCTCCTTACGTGGCTGTGATCGGAGATGCCTCCAGGGTGTCCACCATCACCAATGCGGTGTACTGGGGCTACCATGCGGCCCTGGATATCTGAGGTTGTACTAAGAAACAACTTATGGTATGATAGCTGTGTTCTGAACTGAGACGAAAGACGCAGCGAAGATAAGGGAAGTAAGCGGGATAAAAGACTGCATCTTTTTGGGATGCAGTCTTTCTTTTTGATTACAGCGTCGAAAGCCTTCTCCCACGGTGTGCTCGCACGCCGGTGGG
>CAZJYM010000383.1:0-2134 GCA_964550245.1 uncultured Blautia sp.
GAAGGAGGCCGGGTGGCCCGAGTGGCCCAAAAACTGGGTACCACCCGCTTTGATGCCATGTTTGCCTACCGGGATCAGGGAAAAGAGACGGCTTTTGAGAACGCCCGCCAGATCGGGGAGGATATCTCCCGCTTTGGCTTTAACCTGAACTTCGCACCGGTAGCGGATACCTGGTCCAACCCGGATAATGAAGTGATCGGGGACCGGGCCTACAGCGATTCCTTTGAAGATACCGCCAACCTGGTCTCGATGGCCGTAGAGGGATTTCACCAGGGCGGTGTGATGTGCACCCTGAAGCACTTCCCGGGCCACGGAGATACCGAAGAGGACAGCCATACGGGAAGCGCCTACTCCTACAGGACCAGAGAAGAGCTCTTTTCCCGGGAACTGCTGCCCTTTATGGCGGGAATCGACTCCGGGGCAGACATGGTCATGACCGGACACATCACCCTTCCGGAGCTGGATTCCCTGCCCGCCAGCCTCTCTCCGGTGATCACCGGAGGACTTCTAAGAGAAGATCTGGGATACGACGGGGTGGTGATCACCGATGCCCTCTCCATGGAGGCTTTGACGGATCTCTACGAGGGGACGGAGATCCCGGTGATGGCTGTCGAAGCCGGAAACGACATCCTGCTTTGTTCCTCCGGCATGGAAGAGATGGTACAGGCCCTGGAGGATGCGGTTGTATCCGGAAAGATAAGCGAAGAGAGAATCGATGAGAGCGTGGAGAGGATCCTGAAGCTCAAAGAGTCTTATAACCTTTTGTAAAGCTAAACCTCCTGCAGAGAATGCAGGAGGTTTTTTTCATAATTAGGAGGGATTGTTTCTCAGAGTCCCGTTTTCAGAGAAGAGTGTATGAATGGTGAAAAAATCTGGTTTCCTCTTGACATGCCCGGTGCCATTCATTATAATAAGAGCATATTTTTTACCGGTTTCATGCGGGCGGCAGGACAGCATGTGAAGTGTAGGAAAGGGAATTATACTGATAATACAAGGGATATATCAAAATGTTGTATTGACCTGTCCAAATGTTTGGTTGAATTTTATCCCGCCCCTCTGATGCCGGCACATGCTCCTGACCATGAAAAAAAGTTAAGCGAGGATACTACCATGATAGAAACAGCCCCCGAATTTGAATCCATTCTTGACCGCTGCTGTGAGATCCTGACCGCAGAGGCCCGCCGGGAAGGGTTTGACCATCCCGGACATTTCGAAAAAAGAGTAAGGGATGTGATGAGCGACCTCACCGGGTCCAGCCCCTTATCCATGTACAGTACAGAAGAAGCAGGGCTTACTTTTCCCTGTTTCAGCTGCAGCGGCTTCGGCATTGACGTGGAGTATACCGAATCCGACAGATGGAGCTGTGCTTCCTGCACCCCGATCAGTACGCCGTGGACCGTTTCCGCTTCCCGCATCTATGTGATCTTCTGCAAGATGGGAGGAACCCCGGAAGTCCGCTGGAAGGAGTTTGAATCCAGCGTCACCGGCTTTCGCGCATCCCTGGTTCCCAGGCTGGAGATCGATCTGACGGCCAACCCGGACGGTCCCCCTCCGGAAACTGTTTTTGATCAGATGGGTGAGAGCGTCTACGGTTTTCGCAGACTCGGCGAACAGCAAAAGATGGACTGTATCCGCAACTGGGCCCATAGGGTACATCCCGACGGCAGGTTCTGGTGGATGGGTGATTCCGTTGAGCACTCCCTTCCCATCCAGGCCCGGCTTTACACCAGTCTTCCCACAGAGGAGAAAAAGCGGCTGCGGGCGGAGGCTGCCCTTGTATGCCCCGGCGTGGTCAAAACCGGCAGAAGGAAAAACAAGTATAACGATGCCGTTCTCTACATGCTCACCTACCACGGTGTCCTCTGCCATCAGGCAAGAGACCTCTTCTCGGCGGGAAGTGTTGCCAACCCCAAAAATGACAAAACAGGCGGCCCCTACATTGTCCGGGCCCTGAAGCTTCTGGAGGACGAGATGCGCAGGGCAGCCCTGGAGATGGAGGATGTCATCTTTGAGGAATACTGGGGAGAAAGCGTTCCCCCGAAGAAGCGCATCCGGCGCTGGCTGGAAAAGGCAGACGCCATTGCCTGGGACTGGAAGCCTTCCGACGTTCTGTTTCGTGCACGGTCATAAGTTC
>CAZJYM010000384.1:0-2131 GCA_964550245.1 uncultured Blautia sp.
CCCCGGTTGCTGCGGCTGATGGTGCAGTTCTGGATCAGGATGTTTTTAAAGAGGGCTTCACTTTCCGTTCCAAACTTGATCGCTGCACTGGTGGAGATCAGGGTGCAGTTGGAGACCACGATGTTCTCACAGGGACCGTAGTCCATGCCGCAGCGGGTGTTTTTAAACACGATGCAGTCATCGGCGGTTTCGATATGGCAGTTGACAATGCGTACATTCTGGCAGTGATCCGGATCAATGCCGTCACAGTTGGCCATACGGAGGTTGTTGAGGATGTGAATCCCGTCAATGAGCACATCGGAGCAGCCTGATAAGTGAGTGGTCCAGAAGGCACTTCCCCTGAGGGTTACATGGAGAATGGACAGATGCCTGACGTTCTCCAGGTAGATCAGGGGTACTCTGGGGTAGAAGGATCCGTCTATGTGCCACTTAGAGGCATTTCCATAGAAGATCTTCTCATTTCCGTCTATGGTTCCCTCCCCTGTGATGGAGAGATCCTCACAGTCCTTTGCATGGAGAAAGAAAAGGAAGGGGGCACCGGTGTACTCGCAGTTCTCATAGCTGGGCACTTCCAGATGATCCCCTCCCGGTTTCCACTGGTGTTGGGGATCATAGTCTTCCATATGGTCACTGCCCTTTAAGACGGCACCGGCTTCCAGGTGAAGCTCCACATGGGATCGAAGACTGATCATTCCGCTGCGGTAGGTTCTTCCTCCTGGAATGAGGACTCTTCCTCCTCCATTTGCTGCACATTCATCTATGGCTGCCTGGATGGCTTTTGTATCATTGGTCTCACCGTCTCCCACAGCTCCGTATTCCCGAATATTGTATTCCACCTGAAATTCCTCCTTCTGTCATGATGGGATCTTGCCCATGTCGTAGTTGATGGTGCAGGATTTGGACTGTCTGCGGAAGGCTCTGGGAGAAACCCCGTAGGTCTTCCGAAAGATGTCCTTGAAATAGTTGCTGCTGTTAAAGCCGCAGTCCATGGCGATTTTGGTCACCGAGTCGTCTGTGGTGAGCAGGGCCTGCACCGCCTGCCGCAGACGGATAAAGTTCAGGTATTCCTTGAAGGTGGAGCCGGTTACCTTCTTAAACTTCTTGGAGAGGTAGGTGGGACTAAGGCCTATCTTTCCGGCCACATCGCTTAAAGAAATGGGAAGGCAGTAGTTCTCCGAGATAAAGCGGAGGGCATTTTCGATGTCCGTGCTGTAGTTCTCCCGGGTTCCTGCCCTGTCCAGTACAAAGATCCCATTCCTCTTTAAGCAGAGGAGGAGTTCCAGCATCAGGTGGGACATCATCTCCCGGGAGTACTCATCCGGCAGGCTGTTCTCCTCCATCATCCGGGAGAGGATGCCCTCCACCTGGAGAGGGCCTTTCTTTACCAGCACTACCTTGCTGGAACGTTTGAGATGATCGGAAATGTCCGGATGTCTTTTCAGAAAGTCTTCCGGGATGGCTCCGGGCTCACAGTAGACGATGATTCTCTCACAGGGCACCGGTCCCTCATAGCTGGTACAGTGGAAAACCTCCGGGGCTACGATGAAGAGATCCCCGGCACTTAGGCGGTACAGATCGTCTCCCAGATGGTAGACACAGTTGCCGGTCTTCAGGTAGTAGATCTCGCAGTAGCTGTGGGAGTGCTCGTAGGTCATGGTGAAGGTGGGAGTACGAACCATCTTTTCAACGTAGATTTCTTCCTTGTCCTCTTCCCTGAACAATGCCCTCACCTCTTTCCCCGCTGTTTGGGGAGTATTATACTATTGGAGCGGGGAACATACAAGGGCTATCTGTGCCCTGCCTGGTGTCCGGCTGGCTTTTGTTTTCTAAAAAGGACTGCCGGAGACATCTGTCTCCGGCAGTCCTTCTGTGTTTCTTTTGTTTCTTGTTTTTATTTTACTTGTTGTTTGGGGTTATTTTTTTACTTCTTTCCGGTAAGCACGGAGGAGAAGGCCCCATACACACTTGTCTTACCCACCTTGCAGTAGGCCCGGATCCGGTAGCTGCAGGTTTTTCCGGACTTGACGGTTGTGTCTGTAAAGGCGGTGTGATCCGGTTTGGTGATGGTCTTTACCCGTACCCATTTCCCGTTCACTTTCTTCTGGATGATGTAGCCGTCTGCTCCGGCTAC
>CAZJYM010000385.1:0-2112 GCA_964550245.1 uncultured Blautia sp.
GCCAGAACCTCCGGCTCTTCCTTATCGTAGCGGTACACGGCCATGAAACAGATGATAATGATCACCAGCAGGATGGCCGGAAGCCAGGCAAACATGAAGGTGATCCCGAATTTAGTGCCGGCATTCTGGACCGCCTCTGCCACATACCCGGTCAGAGCCAGAACCCAGCCCACCATGGCGGAAGCCAGGCCGTTGCTGATCTTCTGGGAGAAGGAAACGATGGCGGATCCCATTCCTTCGATCCGCTTGTTGGTCAGGTATTCACCGTAGTCCACCGCATCTGCCGCCAGGGTATTGACGGGAACAGACAGGGGACCGGTGGCCAGTGCCGCGATGACGGTTCCCACTGCCAGCAGGGGTACGCTGGAAGTCATGGCGGCGATGCCCCGCAGGGTATGGCCCACGATCTGACCGGCTGCTCCGATATAGACGCTTTTCTTCTTGCCGAAGTACCGCAGGGACAGACCGGACAGAAACATGATCCCAAAGATGGTGGGGATCAGATTCACCAGGTTCAGGGAACTGGTCAGCATCACGTCATTCATCACGTACTGATAGAAATAGGTCTGGGATCCGGAGTTGATCTGGACCGAGAAGTTAACCAGCACCGTCATGGCCAGGGCAAACAGGAAATATTTGTTGGAAACAAAGTTTTTGACGCTCTCCACAAAGGAGAGTTTTTCTTCCTGAGCTTGGGAAGAGACGGACTCCACCGACTGCACATGTTCTTTTGTGAGTACAAAGGATGCCAACAGCCCCAGGGTGGTAATCAGTCCGTAGACTGCAAAGATGATTCTCCAGGCCCTTACTCCTCCGCCCAGTCTTTCCAGGAAGGGGAAGGTGACGGACATGCCCAGGATGGTTCCTCCCAGACCGATGATCAGAGAGTAGCGTGCCAGGGCTCCCCGGCTGGGGCCGTCCTGGGTGATGAGGGGCATCAGGGAGTTCTTGGCCACTCCCACAATGGTGTAGAGGATGGAAATGTACAGGTTGTAGGTTACGAAGGCGTAGATCAGCTTCATGGTCTGGGAAGCTTCCGCCGGAATCCAGAAGATCAGAGCCAGGGCCAGACCTGTGGGAATACTGAGCCACAAAAGCCAGGGCCTGGCCTTGCCCCACTTTGTCCGTGTCCGGTCAATGATGCTGCCGGCTACCAGATCGGAAAGCCCGTCAAAGAGCCGGGATATAAAAAACATGGTTCCTACGGCCCCTGCTGCCAGACCGACATTGTCCGTGTAGAACATCATCAGTACAGCCGCCAGGATGGACTGCATCATTCCCGGGATCTCTCCCAGGCCAAACCCCAGTTTCTCTGTAAATGTCGCTTTATGCATGGTCTCCATTACCTTTTTTCCTCCCGTTTCGATTGATGGGATCAATATAGCGTAATAGAGCTCATGCCGAAAGGGCAGTAAAAGACATGGTCCGGGGTGTTTTACGACATCACTTCCCGGGGTGATTGACAGGGTATCCCCGGCCTTCTATACTGTTTTTAAGAAAAAGCAGACCAGGGAGGCCGGAAAAGATGAGGTTTCAGGATGAATTTCCCCAGCAGGTTCCGCTCACAGAAGTGGAAAAGTTCTTTAAAGAGTATTTTCTCCGGCACCCGGAGAGAAATCTGGATCTCCCCCACACGGTGGAGTACTTCAGCGATGTGTTGAAAGCCGCATCAGACAGAATGGACGGTTCCTCCACCGTTGTCAATCTGCTGCTTATGAACCGGCTGGATGAGGATCTGTTCTTTCATACCGGTTTTGATGTGGAGCTTTACCAGCACATGCGCTATCTTCCCGCCGAGTGGCATTCCCATGCCTTTTTTGAGATTGCCTGTGTCCTGGAGGGAAGCTGCGTCAACACCATCCTGGATCAGGAACTGGTCATGCGCAAAGGGGACATCTGCATCATCTCTCCGGAAACACGGCATGCCATCAGCGTATTTTCCGACGACTGCATCCTTGTCAACATCATCCTGCGGATCAGCACCTTTGAAAATGCCTTTTTCAGTGTACTCTCCAACGATGATGTGATCGCCGAGTTTTTCAGACGTGCTCTTTACGGCTCCAAACCCCGTTCCTACCTGCTCTTTCCCACGGGAGAGGATCCGGAGGTGGG
>CAZJYM010000386.1:0-2086 GCA_964550245.1 uncultured Blautia sp.
TACACACAGGTGTTGAGAAGACTGCTGTGCAGGGCCCGGTGATCCCCATCATCAGGCTGCGTTCCAGAGTCAACGTCTTTACAAAACGGTGGGGCCGCAGAATGACAGTTGCTTTTACGCCTGTGCCCCACCACTTCCGGATGAAATCTGTCCTGTCCACGTAAAAAGAATTTTTCATCCGGAGCATTTCGAAATACTCCTCTCCGATGCTGTCCAGTATATCATACTCTAACCAGGGTATCAAGGGTTTTGAAAAATTTCTGCAGGTTATATTGGTTTTGAAATTCATGTGTCTTGGAAATGAGAACAAAATAAGGACAAATACCGCAAAATCCTTCTATTTTTCTCCCCGGGGAGAGATTATACTCCTTTCAAAAGAAAGAAAAAACCGGCCAGACGGCAGGGGAAAAGGAGGACATTATGGGAGAGCATATCGTAAGCACCACCATCGGGAAGGTGCGGGGATACGAGCGCAATGGGGTGATTGATTTTCTGGGTATTCCCTATGCGCAGGCCCCGGTGGGGGAGAGAAGGTTTAAGAGATCGGTTCTTCGAACTCCCTGGGAGGGAGTTTTCGATGCGAAGGAATACGGACCGGCCCCCATTCAGTATCACGACGGCATCGTGATCGGAAGCGAGGACTGTCTGACGGTAAACATCCGCCGTCCGCTGGAAGGAGACAAACTGCCCGTGTTTCTCTGGATCTACGGGGGAGGATACAATACCGGCTATTCATCCGATGAGATGTACCGGGGAGACGCCTTTGTGCGGGACGGAGTGCTCTTTGCCTCCTTTAACTACCGGACCAACATCCTGGGTTTCTATGATTTCACCACTTATCCCGGCTGTGAGGACTTTGACTCCAACTGCGGTCTTTCCGACCAGATCCTGGCCCTGAACTGGATTCACGACAACGTGGAAGCCTTCGGCGGAGATCCGGACCGGATCACCATCGCCGGGGAATCTGCCGGGGGAGCCTCGGTGGTCAACATGCTGGCCTGCCCGGGAGTGAAGGGAACCTTCTCACAGGCCATAGCGGAAAGCGGTCTTCCCAACTGTGTCATGACACACCAGACGGCCAGGGAAAATGTGGATCTGTTTCTGGAGGGCATGCACTGGACCGAACAGGATCTTCCCCTGCTGCTTCGCCGGGAAGATCCCAAAATGTTCCTCTTCGGCCATGAGTATGTGAATGCCCATCACCAGTACAAGAATCCGGGCATGTTCCTGCCGGGACCCGTCCAGGATGATCTGCTTCCGGAACGCCCCATCGACGCCATCCGCAAGGGCAGCGCAGAAGGCATCTCCCTCATCATCGGCACAAACATGCATGAGGGAACCATGTTTGTACACCCGGAGACCACCGGATTCCCCAACAGCTGGACCATGATCGCCGAAATGCTGGAGAAAAACGGGCACGCAGACGCCATGGCCAGGGTCGTCAATTTCTACCATCCTTCCGAAAATGCTTCCCTTCAGGGAGACATCCGGCAGAAGGGCGGGGATCCCTTTATCCGCTTTGCCACCGACTACGCCTTTGAGATGCCCTCGGTGAAGGTGGCAATGGCTCAGGCAAGGTACACCCCCAATGTGTGGATGTACCGGTATGAACTGGTGACAAAGTCCGGCATCGAAACGGGCTGGAAAGCCTCCCACGCCTTTGAACTGCCGGCAGTGTTTGAAATCAAGAAGGACCATCCCTTCTGTCAGTTCGCCTTTGACGGGGAGCCGGATGAGGTTCTGGATCAGATCTCCCGGGACATGCACGGAGACTGGATCTCCTTTGTGAAGACCGGAGATCCCAATCCGGACTGGGGCCGTTTTGAGGGTGCCGACTCTCCGGTAAGAATCTATGACAGAGAAACTCATACGGAGAGACTAAACCGCAGCCAGCTGATGGATGTGTGGGGAGACATGCGTTTTTACGAGAAATAAGCACGGATCCTGCGAGATCGCAGGGAAAGGAGAAGAGATATGATAAGCCTGGCAACAAAACATGATGATCCGGAAGCTCCACTTGGATGGAGTGAACGTATCGGCTATGCAACCGGCGGATTCGCCTTCAACATGATCAACGCCATCATCG
>CAZJYM010000387.1:0-2077 GCA_964550245.1 uncultured Blautia sp.
TTTTCAATAGAACACCACAATCGGCACCCCGTACTGAATGATGCTGTACAGCTCTGCCGCCTTGTAGGGCGGAAGGTTGATGCATCCGTGGGATCCGCCGTAGAGATAGCGGTCACCGCCGAAATAGGGCTGCCAGTTGGCATCGTGGAAACCTACGCCGCCGTTAAAGGGCATCCAGTAGGTTACCTCTGTCTCATACTCATAGGTACCATCCGGCTTTAAGCCGCCCCGGAGGGTATCCGGACTGGACTTGGAGTACAGGGTAAAGATTCCGGGGGGTGTTTCCCGCTCCGGATCTCCCATTAAGCCCGATACGATGTCGGATTCAAAGATCACGCCGCCGTTCTGGTAGTAATACATGTACTGGTTGCTTAAGTCCACCTCGATGTAGGTGTTGCCCAGATCATTTCTTCCTCTGGCATTGGCTCTCATGGAGTACACCGGCTCCCGGGTTACCTGGGTACCGGACTGGATCTCCTGGAGAAGCTGGGCTTTCTCCCCGTCCCGGTCAATCTTCCAGCCGTAGGCGCTGCCGTACACATAGACGGTCCGGCCGCTGGTGGTATAGAACTCTCTGCTGGTTCCCACCGTATCGTAGGTGGAAGCCAGCTGATCCACAAAGTCGCTCACATGCTGCTGGAAGGAGGTTTCATCCCGGACAAACTGACCCTTCTCGTCAAACTGGAGCCAGTCCTTGATGGTATTTCCGTCCAGGGTTACGGTCTCATCCCCGAAGACATAGGAGATGCTGGCGTTGGTATAGTTGTTGCAGGCTTCCACGGTGGCCTGCAGCATGGGATCCTCGCTGGTGATCTCCGCCTTCACATAGGCTTTGGGAGTGCTGGTGAAGTCCATGTCCCGCTGCTTTTCCGAAATGGCGTTGTTTAAAAGCTGGTAGGCGTTCCTCAGATTAAGAGTGCTTCCCTTGGTCTCCGGAACGATCTGAAACTTGCTGTCCTGGAAAGCCACATAGGCGTTCTCCGGCTCCACCTGGTTCTCCGGCTGGGCACAGTCCAAGGCCAGGATCTCACTCTGGAGAAGGTTCTTGTCAAAGGTGATGTTCTCTGAAACCGTGTAGGACACCGGCTGTACGTATCCCAGGATCCACTGGTAGGGCTTCTGATGCTTCAGAAGATCCAGCACGTCTCCGCTGGAGAGATACTGATAGTTGATCCTGGAGCCGTCAATGGTCTGAGACTCCAGATTTCTGGAATCCACCTGGATGGAATAGGTCTCCACCTGTCTGGCGATGGCCTGCTCCACCTCATAGGCCGTCATGCCGGAGCAGTCAATGCCGTTGATGGTGGTTCCCTCAAAAAACTTATCCGCGTAGTAGTAAGAAACAGCCGCATAGCCGGTTCCAACTATTACCGCAAACATGGCCGCCACAATCCCCGCGGTCTTTAACCCCTTAAATTTCTTCTTTTTCTTCTGCTGAGGCGGAAGTTCCATTTCCCTTGGTTCCACCGGTACATTGGGGTACCGGCCGGGGCGGGCATTTCTGTTATCCCTTCTGGGTTCTCTCCCCTGCGGCTCTTCCTGCTGCTGTGGTCCCCGGTCTTCCTCCGAATCCATGGAATCCTTCATGGCATCCTGGATGATCTTCTCCATGGCTATGGAGATTTTGTCCTCAAAGTCGTCATCCTCATCCAGGCTTTCCTCTTCGTCCAGGAATTCCTCCTCTTCCTCTTCTTCATCTTTGGGAGGCTCCTGTTCCTGATCCGAAACCGGCGGCTTTTCTTCCTCCTCATCCTCGTCCTGCATGGCTTCCCAGCGTTTTATGCTGAGGTCATCCAGTTCGTCCAGCTCGTCGGGGTCCTCTTCCCCCGGAAGCTTTTTCTCATCGCTGCTCATAGGTTACTCCCCCTGTTGCTCTTAAAGTCTGCGGCGCTCCCGGGCCGCGCTCCTTTCCGGCTTTCTCCCTTCGTAACCGGAAACGTCCCGGGGCTTTGTCCGCATACTTTTTCCCCTTATTTTCCCACAGATATCATCCTACCACAAATGATTTTTCATCTGTATTTTCCACTTCCGTCAAAAAGTTCCCGCGGATGCATCCGCGGGAACAAAAAAATATTAT
>CAZJYM010000388.1:0-2065 GCA_964550245.1 uncultured Blautia sp.
ATTATAGACAATTCTAAAACGCTAGTCAAACTGTTTTTTTACTGCTATAATAAGAGAGATTGCGAAAGCCGGAAAACAGCGGAGCAATCCGTAATCGTCCGAATCGATCAAGGAGAATTATATCATGGCATTTGACGGCATTACCATAAAGGCCGTGGCGGCGCAGTGCCGGCAGCTTCTGGAAGGAGGCCGCTTCACCAAAATCGCCCAGCCGGAAAACGACGAACTGATCATCACAGCCAAAAGTCCGAAGGGGCAGTACCGGCTGCTGCTCTCAGCCAGCGCTTCCCTGCCCCTTGTTTACTTTACGGAAAAGAACAGGCCCAGTCCCCTTACCGCCCCCAGTTTCTGCATGCTTCTTCGCAAGCATGTGGGCAGCGCCCGCATCGCCTCCATCCGCCAGCCCGGACTGGAAAGAGCATTGGAGTTTGAACTGGAGCACTTAAACGAGATGGGGGATCCCTGTAAGAAGATCCTGATCCTGGAGCTGATGGGCAAGCACAGCAACATCATCTTCTGCGATGAAAACCGGATGATCCTGGACAGCATCAAGCATGTATCCTCCCACATGAGCTCCGTAAGGGAGGTGCTTCCGGGGAAACCCTACTTTCTCCCCCAGACCCAGGAGAAACTGGATCCCCTTACTGTAACGGAAGAGGAATTCCTGGAAACCGTGTGCAAAAAGCCCTGTCCCATCTCCAAAGCTCTTTATACCACCCTCACGGGATTAAGCCCGGTAATGGCGGAGGAGATCTGCTTCCGGGCCTCCCTGGACGGAGGAGCCCCGGTCCAGTCCCTGGATCCCCCCTCCGCCACCCACCTGTACCACACCTTCCGCAGGGTGATGGACCAGGTGGCGGAGGAGGACTTTACCCCCAACATTGTCTACCGGGACAATGTGCCGGTGGAATACGGGGTTCTTCCCCTGACCCAGTACGGGGATGAATACACGGTCACCACTTTTGAGAGCGTCTCCCAAATGCTGGAGACCTACTATGCCTCCAAAGACACCCTGACAAGAATCCGTCAGCGCTCTGCAGATCTGCGAAAGATCGTGCAGACCGCCCTGGACCGGAACCGGAAGAAACTGCTCCTGCAGGAAAAGCAGATGAAGGATACGGAAAAGAAGGACACTTACCGGGTTTACGGGGAGCTGATCAATACCTACGGCTACGGCCTGGAGGAGGGCTGCAGCTCCTTTACGGCCTTAAACTACTACACGGGGGAGGAGATCAAAATCCCCCTGGATCCCGCTCTCACACCCGGGGAGAATGCCAAACGGTACTTTGAGCGCTACGGAAAGCTGAAGCGGACCGAGGAAGCCCTGACCGAACAGATCCAGGAGACCAGAAGCGATCTGGACCACCTGGAATCCATCTCCAATGCCCTGGACATCGCCCTCTCCGAGAGCGATCTGACTCAGATCCGGGACGAACTGGTGCAGTACGGCTACATCAAAAAGCATGCGGGGGACAAAAAGGGAAGGAAGATGCAGACCAAATCCAAACCTTTGCACTACATCTCCAGCGACGGCTTCGATATCTATGTGGGGAAAAACAACTATCAGAACGATGAGCTCACCTTCGGACTGGCCCAGGGAAACGACTGGTGGTTTCACGCCAAAAAGATCGCCGGCTCCCATGTGGTGGTAAAAACCAAAGACGGATCCCTTCCGGACCGGACTTTCGAGGAGGCGGGAAGACTGGCCGCCTACTACTCCAAAGGAAGAGGAGCCCCTAAAGTAGAGGTGGACTACATTCAGAGGAAACACGTGAAAAAACCGGGAGGAGCCAAGCCGGGCTTTGTGGTGTACTACACCAACTACTCCCTGATGGCCGAGCCGGAGATTTCAGGGATAAGGGAAGCGGAGTCCTGAATAACAGGCATCCCCGGAACATTCCTGACATCTCCAAACTTTTCCAATTATCACCTTATCACCAATTAGAATGAAAACCCCTCCTGAACTCCGAAGGAGTTCAGGAGGGGTTTTATGTTCGTATTATTATTCTTTTCTTTCGTATTATAAAGCCTGTCCTTCCGTTCAGACTTTTTCTTCCATATTAAA
>CAZJYM010000389.1:0-2062 GCA_964550245.1 uncultured Blautia sp.
AAAAACAGCAATCAAATTCACACATCTTCATCATCATCCCACTGGGGACATATATCCCCATGATAAGAAAACTCCAGAAGCTGCAGTCCATAGGTCCGGCACCATTTCTCCATGACCTGCCACGTAGTGGGTTTGAAGCCCTTCATCGCAGGAATACGGTCCGAACCGTTTCTCACAAAGTCAATCCATTCCGAACCCAGGCTGGAGCTGATGTGATATTCGATTTCGTTACAGACGCTTCGGGCTGTGGCATACGGGTTCCAGGACATGAACTCAGACAGCTCCCTTTCAACACGATTTTCATCTACAAGTGCATACCTTCCGCTAATACATGCCTTACAGATAAAGCTGTGCCAGTAGTGCTTCACCTCGCAGTCAAAGTCCCAGACCTTCTTTTCACAGAACTCCCGGAATCCGTATCCGACTCTCTCTTCCATCTCCTTCAGCTTCTCTTTGGTAAACATCTCATGGTAGACAGCGGCCATCTCATCCGCTGCTTTTTTGTTCAGCCCGCATTTCTTCCTGATCTTTCTGGAGAGTTTTTCCAGGCTCATATCCGGAGCATAATCGGGAATCCTGGCCATAATGGTGATCAGGTACAGACGGCAGCGGTACAGATCATGGCACTCGGATTCCATGCAGCGGTATAGCTCTTCGGTCTCACTGTACACCAGATCCATTCCCCAGCTGTTCACGATCTTTTCAAAAGCTTCTTTAGCTGTTGTCATTTCTGCCTCCCATCAAAACCTCCATATCCTCCCTTGTGGCCAGATGATCCGAGAAGGCACTGGCACTTCCTGCGGCTACGGCCATCCGAAAGGCATGCTCATAATCCTTCTTCTCCATCCAGCCCGCAATAAACCCGGCCACCATGGAGTCCCCCGCACCTACCCCGTTTACCAGATGTCCCTCCGGAGCCGGAAGGACATGGACCTGATCAGAGCTGTCCACCAGCACTGCTCCTAAGGAAGACAGGGAGACCAGCACATTTGAAGCTCCCATCTCCCGCAGTCTCCTGGCATAAGGGATAACCTCCTCCCGGGAATGAAATTCACAGTGAAAGATTTCCCCCAGTTCATGACTGTTGGGCTTTATCAGGAAGGGATGGTACTCCAGCACGTTTACCAGCAGATCCCCTGTGGCATCCACTACAAACCCAACGTTTCTGTCTGCTAATCGGGCCAGAATGTCCCGGTAGATGGTCTGAGGCATACTGGCGGGGATGCTTCCGGCCAGTATCAGGAGATCACCCTCATTCAGCTTATCCAGCTTCTCCAACAACAGCTCCACTGCACCGGAGTCAATGTGAGGACCCAAGCCATTGATCTCCGTACCTTCCGATCCCTTCATCTTTACGTTGATCCGGGAGATGCCGGTATCCAGTCTTACAAAGTCATGCCGCAGTCCCAGAGCCTGCACTTCCCTTTCGATCTCATCTCCGGTAAAGCCGGCGATGAATCCCAGAGCTGTACTCTCAATGCCAAGATTCTTTAAGACAATGGAGACATTAATGCCCTTACCCCCGGGAAACATCTGTTCCGCTGCTGTACGGTTGGTACGGCCCACTTCAAAGTCCTCCACCGTCACAAAGTAGTCCAGGGAAGGATTGAAAGTTACAGTGTAGATCATGTCCTGCCCCTCCTCTCCTGATGGCATTATACTCCCAATTTTCCCCGCTTTCCAGAAAAATCGCAAATACAGGAGATCCGGCCAAAGAGGTAAAATCAAGACAAAAAAGAGGAAGAGCCATGCAGTCTTACCAGTTCAACCAGATCCAGCGCAGAATGGAGAAGAAATACGGGAAACTCAGAAGCGGGGAAGAAGAGGACTATTACCCAATCCTGTTTCCCATGGAAAGCAACATGATGAAGATACACCGCAAAGAGCCGAAAGCCAACAGCAGACGTGTAGGAGAAGCCATTCTTCTGGCCCTGTACCACATAGAAGATCGAATTGAAGGTAAAGAAAGCGATGTGAGCAATTTTGAGAACAATGAGAACAAGATGCTGAGAGATGCCCTCCTGATGGTCTTTGATCCCTTTACAAATAAAGACCTCACAAA
>CAZJYM010000390.1:0-2046 GCA_964550245.1 uncultured Blautia sp.
TACTGCACATAATCCGTTACCCTGGGACATTCTACCCGGATGCCCGTATCCACATACTCCTTGCCGTTAAATCTCAGAAGTGTCAGCTCTCCGCCGTCCACATCCGAAGTATCATATTCATAAGTTCTCTGGGATTCAAAAATATACCCTCCGTTTACCCTTCCTGTCTCCCTGTTTTCATAGACCACGTCCAGGTAACGGTCCTTCGTGGCCCTCAGATAGTCTATCGTACTGCCGGCGTCAAGGAGCACGCTTTCCCTGTCCTCAAAAATAAGAGTGGTGGGATCCGGATCATCCGTCTTCACAAAAAAGTATTCGTTAAAAGGAGCCAGGATGGGTGTAACCGTGTAGGTGTACACTTTCTCGGTATCTGAAAACATGTCTCCCTCTTCTGCTTCTTCCTCTTCTTCGGGCAGGAGGGCATCCGCCTCATTCTCCACTGCCGGGATCTCTCCACTGCTGCCGTCCCCGAAAATTTCTTCCGGGGAAGATTCTTCTTCCTGGACTACGGGATTCTCCGGCAAAGATTCTGTTTCTCCACTCGGGACCTCCATTACGGGAGAACCTGTATCTTCAGCAATCTCCGACTGAAATGCCGCTTCCTGCTGCACATCCGGCAAAACACCGGTTTCGGTGCCAGGTTCTGCTCCAAAAACAGGGCCTGCCGCCGAAAGGGCAAGCAGTGTCGCCATACAAAGGGCTGTCATTCTTCTTTTCATGGTAAAATCCTCCTTCTTTTTAAAAACCAGATCGCTTCGACCTGCGGTCTCCAGGGAACCGTCCGTCCTTATTCCCTGTCATCTTCTTCTTCAACACAATGCTTTTTTTTCCTCTTCTTCTCCTCTAAGAAACTGAAAGTAGCGTTCCTGGGCCTCCCTCTTATAGGGGCGGGAGATCGGAACCATCTCGTTGCCCACCATAAAGCAGTCCTTTCTCATGGAAGTAACGGCTTCCATGTTTACGAAAAAGCTCTGATGGCACCGGAGGAAATTGCTGTTTTGCAGCTGATCTTCAAAGTTGTCCAGCTTTCCCCTGCAGTGTGCGCAGCTTCCGTCCTTCAGCTGGAAATTTATCGTATGCAGGTTGCTGGAGATGTACAGGATGCTGTTGTGGGGCAGCGTGTACACCTGAGACCGGTAGCGGTAGT
Organism: uncultured Blautia sp.; assembly: GCA_964550245.1. GTDB lineage: Bacteria > Bacillota > Clostridia > Lachnospirales > Lachnospiraceae > Blautia_A. The sequence continues at coordinate 1,148 of CAZJYM010000390.1, forward strand.
AAAGCACCTTCTCATCCAGGATGCATCCCCACAACTGGACCAGAGGTTCCAGGGCCCGCTTCATTTCCTTCAATGTTACCGGAGTAAGCAGATACTGCCAGGCGAAAACACCAAAAGCTTCCTTATAATATTTCTCACTGTTGCTGAGGATGATCAGGGGAACAAATCTGTCTCTCTGCCGGATGATCCTGGCAGTCTCAATGCCGTTCATCCCCTGATCCACCTTGAGGAACAGAGCCCTGTAGGGATTCGGTCCCCTCTCAATCGTCTGAAGCAGGGCCTCAGAACTTTCAAAGATCTGAACATCTGCGTCCGGAATCACCTGCAGTACCAGTTTCATCAGGGCGTGTGCCTCGAAAGTGTTTTTGTCGCAAATTCCAATGGTAATCATGTTCATGGATTCTCCCCTCCCTAATATTTCAGTCTCCCGGTTCCGCTGGAAAGGAAGATTTCCTTTCTCTAAAGTTCGGATCCGCTTCTCTCTTCACTGTGCCTACAATACCATCTTTCTTTGAGAGATTGGGATTTTGCTGACCAACAGCACGTTATCGGGGACGAATTGCACTTGCATTTTGAAAAAGGGAGGAATGTCTCCCCGGGAGTTGTTCATGAATCCCTGTGGACATACACTGATCCAGCAATAAAAGGGGCACACATCCAAAAGGATGTGTGCCCCTTTTATTGCTGCAAAGCATGGAAGAAAGGACAAATGCAGGATACTGCCCTGCAAAGTTTCTTGCAAAACAGTATCCTGCATTATCTCTCCGGATTCATATCATCTGTTATTTCGACAATTTCCGTCTGAAAGCCATCCCTGCTGCCCAAAGGGATACCACCATCAACAAGGTCCACACTCCCGGCATGGAGTCATCCCCGGTCTGAGGTGCAGGTTTGGACTT
>CAZJYM010000391.1:0-2032 GCA_964550245.1 uncultured Blautia sp.
TGTAAAATAGGGCTTGACAGAAGGAAATTTTCCAGGATAATGATTACAGAAACTGGAAACTTTTCTCAGGAGGACAGTATGGAGATAGTAATCAGCCCGAAAGATCGGGTTATATTGAGAGAACTGGCAAAAAAACAGCTTGAATACGCCAACGTGCCTTCAAACATAGCCAGAAAGCAGTACTGGTACAAACACAACGCTCTGGAGGGAGATGTTCCCCCGGTGCATCTGGACATGTGGGGACTCTACCATGAACTGGTGGATCCCAGACTTCGCTGTGAGGGTGAGTTTGCCCGAATCGTGGAGAAGGAGCTCTATAAAAACTTCATCAACCAGGAGCTCTTCGATGATGACCGGGTAACCCCGGACAGATTCGGCTGGAATTACGACACGGGCTTTAAGGCCTTTGACATGGATGTGAAATGCCGCTACATCGATGCCAACGAAGAGCAGGATTCCGGCATGGGCATGCACTTTGTGGGACAGATCGGGGATCTGGAGGAAGATCAGGATCTGGTGAAGCCCAGCACCTTCTGGGTAGACATGGAGACTACGGAAAAGAAGATCAATGCCATCCAGGAGGCCTTCGGGGACATCCTGCCGGTCTACATGAAGATGGACTGCCTCTACTGTGTGCCCACCCAGATGATTGTCCATGTGATGGACATGCAGGACATGATGATGAACATGGTGGACAACCCGGAGCTTTTTAAGGCCATGGTGGACGGTCTGACGGACGACTTCCTGGCCTACCTGCAGATGCTGGAGGATAAGGGACTGATTCTTCCCACCACCGAGTACGAGAGTGTGGGACAGGCCACCTTTGCCTTTACCCATGAACTGCCGGGACCGGAGGATACCAACGGAAAGCCCTTAAAGATCGGGGATGTATGGGGATTTATGGATTCCCAGGAGACGGTGTGCATCTCGCCCCAGATGTTTGAGGAGCTGGTCTTTCCAGCCTATGAAAAGGTTGGCAGCCGCTTCGGCCTTCTCTCCTACGGATGCTGCGAGGGAGTCAACCGGGTGTGGGACAACTGCGTATCCAGGTTTAAGAACCTGCGGAAGGTGTCCATCTCCCCCTGGGCCGATGAGGAGTTTATGGGAGAGAAACTGCGGGGAAGCCGGGTTATCTATCACAGAAAGCCGGAAGCCACCATCCTGGGCGTGACGGGACCGCTGGATGAGGATGCGGTCCGCAAAAGCATCCGCAAGACCCTGCATGCGGCCAGAGGCTGCAAGCTGGAGATCACCCAGCGGGATGTGTACACCCTGGACAAAAACCCGGAGAAGGGCAGGAGATACATCCAGATCCTGCGGGAGGAGATTGAAAATAACTGGAAAGCCTGATTTTTTTGAAAAAGACAGGGGGAACCCCCTGTCTTTTTCTAATGCGGGAAGAAAACTGCACAAAAATCAGGAGGATTTCAATGAAGATTTTACTTGACAACGGGGAACGGTTAGCTTATACTAACGTCTGGAAGTTGAAACTATCTAAAGTTTGTCAGTGAAAAGAGGGAGATTTTGATGCCGTTGACTTTTGCGAAGACAGGTGAGCCGAATATTGTGGCCAGAGTGGGTGGAAAAGAGGAGACAAGAAGGTTCCTGGAGAAGCTGGGATTTGTTTCGGGAGCCAAAGTAACCGTGGTTTCTCAGTCTGAGGGGAACATGATCGTAAACATCATGGATTCCCGGGTAGCCATCGGCAAAGATCTGGCCGGCAAGATCATGGTCAACTGAACAGGAGGATCAGCAGTGAAGACATTGAGGGATGTGCCGGTAGGCCAGACGGTAAAAGTGGTGAAGCTCTCCGGGGAAGGCCCGGTGAAGAGAAGGATCATGGACATGGGGATCACCAAGGGTGTGGAGATCTTCGTGAGAAAGGTGGCTCCTCTGGGGGATCCGGTGGAAGTCACGGTGAGAGGGTATGAGCTTTCCGTGCGCAAGGCGGATGCGGAAATGATTGAGGTGGAGTGACATTTTTTTGGACCACGGTTAGTCATTTCTTATTTAAAGTAGTATAAACTAAGAA
>CAZJYM010000392.1:0-1981 GCA_964550245.1 uncultured Blautia sp.
ATGAAAACGGGGGACTGCGGCGGGGCAGAAGGTTGAACGGGGATGAAACCGCCAGGCTTGGCTTTGATAAACCCGGGGCACTGCACATCCGGTACTTCCTCTATTCCTAACATCCTTTCATCCTCCGGCTTCGCCGGAGGATGTTTTTCAGGGAGAAATTTGTATTCGTGGTGAATTTTACAATAAGAGAGGGGTAAATTACAATACAGGCTTTGGAACGGGTGGTATTTTAAGTACAGGTATAAAGGGGAGCTTTAGAAAGGAGAGAACATGCAGAAGATATCTTTAAATCAGGACTGGATCTTTGCGGACGGAACCGTCACCATGATGGAGATGTTCATGGGCAGCGGGGATAAGATTCACCGGGTGGATCTGCCCCATGACGCCATGATTCTCCGGGAGAGAAGCCAGAACACGGCCAATGCTCATCAGACCGGATTTTATCCCGGGGGGACCAGCACATACATCAAGAAGTGGGAGGTCCCGGAGGAATGGAAGGGACATCAGGTGGAACTGGAGTTTGAAGGTGTGGCGGATACCTGCCGGATCTACCTCAACGGAGATCTGATGGCCGTGCACTACAATCCCTACACGGGGATTATTGTGGATGTGTCCAACAGACTGAACTGGGGGAAAGTGAACGAGATCCGGGTGGAGGCAGTCAGCGTGGAGGGATCCAGCCGCTGGTACAGCGGGGCCGGGATCTACCGTGGCGTTTCAGCCTGGGTGGGAGGAGAAGTTTATATCCCGGACTGGAAGGTGAAGATCACCACCCGGGAAGCAGATGAAAATCTGGCGGTGGTGGAAGCAGAGATCCCGGTGTGCAGCCGGGGATCCGGCAGCCATACCCTCACTCTGGAATCGGTTCTTACGGATCCGAAAGGAAAGGAGGCCTCCCGGGAGCAGATGCGCCTCACGGTTTTCGAGGAAGACTTCGAACTTTGTACCCAGAGGCTTACAGTTGGCAGTCCGGCTCTCTGGAGCGATGAGACGCCCAGCCTTTATACCTGGGAGATCACCGCTCGAGAGGGGGAAAAGGTGCTGGATCAGGTATGTATTCCGGTGGGGATCCGAACTCTGAGCCTGAACGCGGCAGAAGGACTGCTGATCAACGGTCGGCCGGTTAAGCTGCGGGGAACCTGTATCCATCATGACAACGGCATCATCGGGGCCGCCACTTTCCCGGATGCGGAGTACCGCCGGTGTAAGATTTTGAAAGAGGCGGGATTTAATGCCGTAAGAAGTGCTCATCATCCCATGAGCAAAGCCATGCTGGAGGCCTGTGACAGGCTGGGAATGCTGGTCATGGATGAACTCTCAGACATGTGGACCAAAACCAAGAATCCCCATGATTACGCCAACTACTTTGCCAGAGAGTGGAAGCAGGATGTGAAGGACATGGTGGAAAAGGACTATAACCACCCCTGTGTGATCATCTATTCCACGGGCAATGAGATCCCCGAGGTGGGAACTCCCGGGGGAGCCCGGTGGAACCGGAAGATTCATCAGGAGATCAAAAGGCTGGATCCCACCCGCTATACCACCAATGCCATCAACGGACTGATGGCGGGAGCCGACAGGATGGGAGAGATCATCTGTCAGGTCAGCGGCATGACGCCGGAACAGATGGCGGCCATGGCCCAGTCCGGAGGAGAGGGCCAGGGAGGAGCCGACATGGTAAACGGCATGGCCAGCGTGATGACCGGTCCCCTGGCGGATGCCATCGCCACCAGCCCCATCCTGGAGGAACTGATCGGCGAGGCGGCATCCGTAACGGACATCGCGGGATACAATTATCTCACGGCTCTCCATGAGGAGGATCATAAGAGACATCCCAACCGGGTGGCGGTGGGAACCGAAACCTTCCCGGCGGACATCGTTCATCTCTGGGATGTGGTTATGAGAAATCCCCACGTACTGGGAGACTTTACCTGGACCGGGTACGATTACCTGGGAGAGGCCGGATGCGGGATCTTTCACT
>CAZJYM010000393.1:0-1976 GCA_964550245.1 uncultured Blautia sp.
CCGGGAGTGATGGTGCCTTTATCTTCGGTCTGGGTTGTCTCATAGCCTTCACTTGGATCTTCCGTTACGGCATAGGCGGTATCCTGGGGGATTCCGGAGAGGGTGGTGCTCTCTCCGTCCTTCAGCTGGATGGAGGCTTTGCCGTCGGTAAAGGTTACTCCGCTGTAGGAGGTTTCACCTGCCAGAGGAGATCCGTCCTTTGTCAGGGTGATGTTGAAGGTAAAGACTGCATCCGGATCTGCCTGTTCTCCGTTTAATTCTACGGTCTTGGTGATGATCAGGCTGCCGCTTACATCCTCGACAAATACACGGACGGTTCCGGTGACCGGGATTTCTTCCTTAACAGAGGTGTCGGGATGATTGAAGTTTACTTTTACGTGAACGGTTGTGCTTCCGGTACGGATGCCCTGGAGGGTGGCTGTCAGGTCACTTACATTAGTTACGGTGACAATGTCTCCCTCATTGGCGGTAACGGAAACTGTGGAGTATGTATAGGTTGTATCGGTAAGGGCGAGAGTCAGGGTATTGGTTTTATCAGCTCCCACTCCTACGGCAACGGATTCCGGTGCGGTAAAGCCCAGCTCAGGAAGATAAGTCACCGGGGTGGCCTGATGCTGACTGCTGCTGGTGATGCTGGCATAGAGGGTGCCATTGTGGAGAGTGGAGAGAGCATCGTCATCCAGAAGGACTTTCAGAGTTCCGGTCTCTTCGGTTACGGTTACGGATTCACTCTCTGAGTTTTCACATGCTGCATCACCAAAGAAGGTGATCTCATCCCCTGCTTTAAGCTTGCTTGCCTGAATGTCTACCACCGCATAGTCGGTGTAGTTTAAGGCATTGGGCAGGTTGTAGATCTTGGCAGAGATCGTACGGGCATCTGCTTCCAGGGTGATGTGAGTCTTTCCTCTTACCTGGCCGTAGTTGGGATCATCCGGTATAAAGGTCCAGGCATACTCTCCCTCTTCGGTAATGGGAGCTCCTTCACCGTCCCATACCAGTTCTCCCTCCAGGGGAGACCCATTGATATCGGAAGGATGAGTTACCTTTCCGCCCAGATCCCCTTCCAGAAGGGTATCCTGAGGTACGGCTACGGTTTGATCTGTCACTTTGGGTGTGGCAGGGGTAATCTCCAGGGTGGCCTGTTCCAGGTTGTCTCCATACTGATCCCGGTAGGCTTCCTTTACGTACACATGCACATGGACATCATAGAAACCTGCATCCACGGGGGGATCGGTCACATAGTCGTCATGGGCTTCATCGGTGCCGCTGACCACAATGTCCTTATGGTGCCTGTATTCCACCACGATGTCTGCTTTTTCTTTGTCCTCATCGGACATCTCGGGTACGATTTCCTGAGGCTGTCCGTTGTATTCCTTTACCGCACTGTGAACAGTCACGTTAAAGGGCTGCAGATCACCCAGGCTGACGGTTGTCTTCCCGGTGACGGTATCGGTGTAGTTCTGGGTATCTGAAGGAGTAAAGGTCCAGTCAGCCTCGTAAAAGGCGGCATCGGGAAGTACTGTCTCCGGACTGGTCCAGGCCAGTGTTCCCTCTACGCTTAGGGCATCGTTATGAGGATTGACAAAGATGCCTTCCAGTGTCACATCCTTTAAGGTTCCGCCTTTCTTTCCGGATCCTGCGTTGACACCGCTTAAGGAAGGTACGGGTTTGGCCTTGATAACCTTCAGGGTACCGGCATCTGCGGACTTCAGGGTATAGTTGCCGCCGTTTCGTAGGGCGGCGGTGATGGGATAGTCTCCGACTACGGCATCGAATTCGGTGCCCTCGCAGGTAAACTCCAGGGGTACCGTATCCTGATCAAAGAGTCCGTCTATGTCAAAGTCGGAATCTGTCAACACTCTGGAGGCTCCGTACTCCTTTTCCAGGGTGCCCGGTGTGATGGTAATGGGAGCCGGAAGGATCACTCCGGTGGTATGGTAGGTAAGCTTCTCAGGAAGCTTATAGTTACCGGCATT
>CAZJYM010000394.1:0-1972 GCA_964550245.1 uncultured Blautia sp.
TGCTCGCACGCCGGTGGGGGAAAGGCTTATCGACGCGCCCCGACATGAGGAAGAAGCGGGGTAGGGGCCCCGTGAATTCCGAATGTCGGGCAGGATTGTGGGAGCTGCGAAGCAGCGGAACAATCCGTAATCCCTTTAGACGCTTAAAGCTTTAGATAAGGAAGGAAAGATATGGAATCCAGGATTGCGGTGATCGGAATTATAGTGGAAAACCTGGACTCGGTGGAAGCCCTCAACGGGATTCTCCACCAGTACGGAAAATACATCATCGGACGCATGGGCATGCCCTACCGGAAAAGAGGGGTGAACATCGTGAGCATCGCCATTGACGCACCTCAGGATGTGATCAGCGCCCTGTCCGGAAAGATCGGCAGGCTGAATGGAGTCAGTGCCAAAGCGGCCTATTCCAATGTTTTTTCTGAGTATGAGGAAGAGTGAGGCTTTATGATTAAGATTGCGGTGTACGGCAAGGGCGGCATCGGGAAATCCACCACGGTTTCCAACGTGGCCGCCGCCCTTGCCGAAACGGGGAAAAAGGTGATGCAGATCGGCTGTGATCCCAAGGCGGATTCCACCGTACTCCTCCGGGGATCGGAAGGGATGAGGACCATTCTGGAACTGGTCCGGGAGAAGGGAAACGACCTGTCCCTGGAGGAGATGACCCGGACCGGCTATAAAGGAGTGGTCTGTGCCGAGGCGGGAGGACCTTCTCCCGGTATGGGCTGTGCCGGACGGGGCATCATTGCCGCCCTGGAAAAGCTGAAGGAAAAGGGTGCCTATGAGACCTACAGGCCGGATGTAGTCTTTTACGACGTGCTGGGGGATGTGGTCTGCGGGGGCTTTACGATGCCCATGCGGCCCGGGTACGCGGATACCGTGTTTGTGATCACCTCCGGGGAAAACATGTCCATCCATGCGGCGGCCAACATCGCCATGGCGGTGGAGGGCTTTAAGAACCGGGGATACGCCTCCTTTGGAGGGCTGATCCTAAACCGGAGAAATGTAAAGAACGAGGAGGAAAAGGTGAGGGAACTGGCAGAGGATATCAACAGCAGGATTGTGGGAACCCTGGACAGAAGCGATACGGTGCTGGAGGCGGAGGAGCTGGGCAAAACCGTCCTGGAGGCCTTTCCGGAAAGCGAGATGGCCAGTCAGTACCGGCTTCTGGCCCGGGAGATGCTGGAGGCGTTATCGTGATCCGGTCACTGCGGGAGAGTGTACAGGAATCTACCCCGGTACCCATCGGGGAAGCTTCCTTTCCCTCTCCCTTCCCCTCGGGCCTGGAATACTCCGCTCCTGCCCGGGGAACCTGGAACATTGTCCATGTGGGCATGTTAATACCCGAGTCTCACCAGATCTTTGTCTGTGCCCAGGGATGTCTGCGGGGTGTGGTTCTTACCGCCGCGGAGATGGGAGCCGCAGACCGGTTTTCCATGGTCACCATCCGGGAAAACAACGTGCTGGAGGGAAACCTGGAAGGACAGATCATCCAGGGGGTGGAGGACATTCTGGGGAAGCTTCCCAAAAGACCTCCGGCGGTTCTTGTTTTTACCAGCTGCATCCATCACTTCATGGGGTGTGACCTGGATCTGGTGTACCGGACTCTGCGGGAGGAATTCCCGGATATCGACTTTTGTGACTGCTACATGAATCCCATCATGAGAAAGAGCGGTCTCAACCCGGATCAGACCATGAGAAGACAGCTCTACAGCCTCTTAAAACCCAGGGAGAAAAATCCCCGTTCCATCACCCTGGCGGGAAACGACTTTGTCTTTGACCGCACCAGTGAGCTGTGTTCGATTCCTGCTTCTGCAGGGTACATCCTGCGGGAGGCGGCCGGGTGCGGGACTTATGAGGAATACCAGGCCCTGGCGGAAAGCTCTTTTTGCATCACCACCTTCCCGGCCGCCGTCCCCGCAGGGCAGATGCTGGAGGAGAAGCTGGGACAAAAGCACCTGCACCTGCCCTTCTC
>CAZJYM010000395.1:0-1959 GCA_964550245.1 uncultured Blautia sp.
GCCAGATGAAAAATCTGCCTGAAATATTGACGGATGATGAGGTTGAGACAGCGGAGATTGAGATGAGCCGGGAACTGGAGATGAATCCGGATTATGTGAGGAAAATTATTTTCCAGCTTTACAGTCCGAAGGGCAGATTCTACGTGAAGAACGGGACTTCTTCCTCCAGGCTTTACCTGGAGGTGGTGAAAAGGCACTTCCCGTACGGCATCCGGCTTTACAGCAATGAAGATATTGACGAAGTCCGCCGGCATATGCTGGAGGACTTCGAAATCGACCTGTCTTCAGTGAAAACATGCACTGTAAGATCTGCCATCCGGTGTTTCTGTACACCGTCCTGCCCCGGGCTCTACCGCATCCGGGATACCTAAAAGTCTCTGATCTGCCCGGCAAGAGAGAAGGGAATGACCGCTCCGGACTTTGTATCGGTATAAGCCTTCTCGGCATGCATGTATTCCACAATGTCCCTCGCCGTGTAGTTTTTAAACTTTTCAATGACCCGGTTCAGTACCTCTTTATCGCTTTCATCGAGGACGGAGCAGTCGGCTCCCCGGGACGGATAGACATGGAGCATCAGGTCGTAGTTCTGGCTTTCCTCTTCCACCACGTTGAGATTTTCCAGGTTCATGAGACTGTAGTGTCCCAGGGGAAGAGCGCCCATGGACTCATGGATGTAGACCATGCCGGTCATGGCACGGCCATATTCCTTAAAGGCCAGGGAGTCCGCGTACCACAGCATCTTCATCAGCTTTACCTTGAAGAGATTGGAGACCTTTCCGGCGATGTAGGAGATCATGGCCTCGATCTTGTCGATGTTAAGGACCGTGTATCCGTTGAGATCCGATGGTTCCCCAAAGTTGGCATACTCGCTTCCGAAGGTCTGGCGGGTCAGGTACTCCTTTCCGTAGGAGTCCAGCTTTTCCACGATCTTTTCCCGGATCTTTGCCCGTTTGGAGGCCGTAAACTTATCCTCATTTTTCTTCAGCAGTTCCAGGGCCTGCAGGGGGTTGTCCTTTATCAGGCGAAGCATGGTGTCATAGGCTTCATCCTGAATGGAACAGCTCTCATATCTGGAGATGGTGGCTTCCCCCCATCCCAGCAGCCTTGCCAGATCCACCTGGGATAACCCGTAGTTTTCCCGGATGGCCGTGATCTCATCCGAGGTGAGCAGTCCGTGGCTTACCCGGTAGGCATTCCGGGCGTTTAGCAGATTTTCATTGGCCATGGAAGCGGAGGCAAACTCGTTTTCATCCTCCGGGCTGTTGGCGCAGTAGTAAAAGCTCTCCTCGTATTCCACCCTTTCGCCTTTGATGGTAATGGCGCTGAGGCGTTTTCTCTCCTCAACCTCATGAATCCTGTCGCATAAGGGACAGTCCATGGTGATTTTTCTGATCAGCGTGCCGTCGCCCATTGCCTTTCCTCCCTTCAATCCCCGTAAGGAAAACCAGATGGTAATAAGGATTATCTCCTGTAGGGAAACTTCATCCTGTCCTTTGCATAGTGAAAGGAGACACACAGCACAGTCCGTCCCGGATCTCCTCTCACCTTCAGCTTGATATAAATCAGTCTGCTGTTGATCTTTTTCCCGAAAACGTAGAGCTGCGGCGGATCCAGGTTGTCTCTGTCGATCTTGGTCTCCGAGTACTCCTCCACGGTCAGCTCCCGGATCCTCTCCAGTACATCTTCCATGCTGTAATCCAGGTCCAGAAGGGTATAGGGGGTGGAGTATTCCTCCTCATCCGGTTTCTTCTTCGTGATCAGCATGAACTGCCTGCCTGCGTCAAAATCCTCTCTCTCAAGGAGCTTATTTAATCCATCCAGAAAAGTGATGACCTCACGTCTGTTTGATTGGGTGCTTAGAAACATGGTGATCACCTCCCGGGTGCCGCTGCTATCAATTGATAGTAGTATACATGGGGGATTTGGGGGTGTCAAGGCTTCCGGGAAAAGATTTTCAGG
>CAZJYM010000396.1:0-1955 GCA_964550245.1 uncultured Blautia sp.
GACATTTTGCCTGGATCCCGGTGCTGAACAACGACTGCAATTTTGATTATGACGGTGGACCGGTGCTTGTGAAGGGGAGGCCGGTGTCCCTCTTCCAGTGGCTATCAGCTCAGTCCCTGTAGAGAAAAATGTGCCCTGGAGGCAGCTGATACAGGGCTTTCAAAGAGAATATGTCATAATATGACAAGCCCGCGGCATGTTTGCATGCCGCGGGCTTATTTTTTGAAGAAGGACAAATATATGGAAGAAACCGGGGAAGGTGAGCCGGGAGAGTACACCTGCTTCATGCGTCATGATTGGGATTTCGGGATAACAAATCACAGGATCTTTTAACGGTTTTGATCTGTCAGGATGAAAAACCAGGCCTGTAAATTCCCTTCCGGAGATTTTTGAGGGCTCCCGGGTGACTTTTGGGCTGAAAATGGACACGACAAATAGACCTCCCCTTCGGGCGGCCTCACTTTAGCGCGTTAAATTGTTAAAGTGCTACGCTGGAATCTCAACATTCAGAGTGTTCCTGGGACTGCAGGTTTCCAGAACCTTTCTCAGGGCTACGAAAGACAACTCCACGTAAATCTGCGTGGTTTTAATGGATTTATGTCCCAACAGCTTCTGTACGGAGAGGGCATCCGCACCATTCTCGATGAGCTGGGTGGCGAAAGAATGACGGAACATATGGGGCGTAATGTTCAGTTTAATACCGGCCAGCCTGGTGTACTTCTTAATCATGTTGCGGATGGACTGCTCGGAGAACCTGTCACCGTCTCTGTTTACAAAGAAATAGCCGCTGTTGCGGATGGCTTCCTCATTTGCCTTATAGTAGGTGTTGACAGCCTTCAGAGCATCCGGATTGGTGATCTGCACACGTCTTTCGACCTGTCCCTTCCCCATCAGCGTAATCATGCCGGTGTTAAGATCGATGTTCTTCAGAAGCAGGTTGGAGACTTCACAGACTCTGGCACCGGTGGAATACAGGAACTCTACCACCGCAATGTCCCGGAGAATGTACCGGTATAAGGGAAGTTTCGCCTTGTCTCTGGAGCATTTGTACATGTAATTAAGCAGATCCTGGATTAGGTCTTTGGGAATAAGCCTGGGCAGAATGTAAGAATCCTTGCGGTTAAACCTTATCTTGAGACAGGGATTCTCCTTCAATGCCCCGTTTTCAACCAGCCAGACGCAGAAGGCCTTGAGGGAAGCCAGCTTCCTCTTGATTGATTTGGGCTCGTACTCACTGCTGATCTTGTGGATATAGCTCTCGATCACAGCCTTGTTAAACACAGCACACCCCAGAAAATTCAGAAACTGGACCAGATCTACTTTGTAGGCCCGTATCGTGTTTTTACTCAGCCCTTTCTGCTCCCCGCAGTAACTCAGATAGCTCGCCATCAATTGGAAAAAATCCATCATTTTTGTCCTCCTTCTTGACATTATTTTGCATCTTACAATGATTTGTCTGTTTTTGCAAGGTGAAAGGGGGACATTTTGAAAAAAACCTCAAGAATAGAAGCCCGATTAGAAGCAGAAAAAGTCTGACAATTTATGTAAAGAATTGCAGATAACAGCCGATGCATCCATAATAGGTTATTATCATCACTGCTCCGTTATTCTAACACCGTTTTCACAATTTGACAAGCCCTTTTTTCACATCCATATGACCAATATCTTGTCAATTATGAAGATTTCGTTTTGAATCATGCTTCAGAACTAAAGAAATACCTCTCTGGAGGGCCTCAAATACCCCGAGAACCCGGTGATAATAACCTATTATCAAATATTGAGGTGGCAAAGGTAAAAGATGTCGACTGCATCAAAAGGATACTGCATTCAAACATATCGTTTGATCCTGGAGAGCGGTCACAGGGAGTGGCTGATTACGAATGAGGATCTTTACCGAGAAATAGAGCAGTTTTACTTCCGCGTGTTGCTTCGGCATCCGGATCTTTTGGATCTTA
>CAZJYM010000397.1:0-1947 GCA_964550245.1 uncultured Blautia sp.
TCCCGGCTTCTCCCGGAAGAGCTTTCCCGCTACAGTCTCTACAACCTTACCCTGGGGCATCAGGATACCCTGTTTGACAATGTGGCACCGGAGAGTTCCTTTTACCAGGTTCCCCCGGAAGCCCTGTCAGATCTGAGGTTTGCGGCCATGATCCGGGAGGCGGAAAAATTCTTGGGCTCTCCCTATGTGTGGGGCGGATCTTCCCCCTCTACGGGCTTTGACTGTTCCGGCTTTGTCTGCTGGGTCATCGACAACTGCGGCAACGGCTGGAACGTGGGCCGGAGGACGGCGGACGGTTTACGGGGCTTTTGTACGCCTGTGAGCCCTGGGGATGCCAGACCCGGAGATCTGATCTTTTTCCAGGGTACCTATCCCACACCGGGGGCCAGCCATGTGGGCATCTATGTGGGAAACCAGATGATGATCCACTGCGGGAATCCCATATCCTACACGAGTATTGCAACAGCCTACTGGCAGCAGCACTTTCTGGCCTTTGGCCGGCTGCCTTAAAAAGGAAGGAGGAAACACATATGGACATTGAAAAGGAGTGCGAACGTATGGGACAGCGGATCCTGGAGACGGATGCCAGGATCGAGAAAAGAAGGATCCAGGCGAGGAAGGCCAAGGAGAGGATTAAGGAATGGCGGGAGGAACAGGCACTGGAAGCCCTGGCCTGCCGCAACATGACGGATCAGGAGTTCAGGTGCTTTCTCTGGGAAATGAGAAAGGACAGTTTCCTGGAAACGGAGGAAGGAAGCGATGATGAAGATCTGGATGAAGGTGCTGATCCCTGTCTGGTTCCTGCTGGCGGTTCCTGAAGTGGTTCCCGCCTTTCCGGGAGCAGCGGCGCAGGAAGAAGTGCTGCCGGAGGTTCCGGTGGATGATGGTTTTTCCATTCCCGGAAATGCGGAGATCGTGGACAATCCCCCGGATAATGAAGCCCGGGAGTTTTTCACCATCCGCACCTTAAACGGATCCACCTTCTTTCTGATCCTGGACCGCGCTGCCTCCGGGGAAAACGTATACCTGCTCTCCATGGTGGATGAACAGGATTTGGGAGACTTTACGGATCAGGAGGAGGAGAAAAAAGAGGAAGAAATGCCGAAGGTCTTCTTCCCGGAGTTTACCCCCACTCCTTTTCCTGAAGCATCTCCTTCTCCCTCCCCGGCTCCCGCCGGGGAGGGAAAGGCCCTGCCTCTGGGCATGGCCCTGGCGGCCGGAGCCGGAGTCTTCTGCGGAACCAGGCTCTCCCGGGCCGGCAGGGCAAAAAAAGAGAGGGGAGAAAACCTGGAGATTGATGACCGGTCATACGGCAGAGATGACCCGGGAGATGAGTCATGAAGGGAGGCCAGGAGATGAGCAGCAAAAACTCAGATGGAGAAGCCGAAGTGGTGCTGTCCTCGGTTCAGGAACTGGAGGAATTTGTGGAGGAGCTGAAGACGGGCATGATGATCCGCCTGGTTGTTGAAGGGAGGGAAGGGGGTGGATGAGGAGAACAGATTTGAGTTAAGGCGGGTGGATGTGCGTCTCTGCCTGCAGGAGCGGGCCGCAGATTTGATGGCCGGTGTTCTTTCCAGGATGGACCGGGAGTACTGCTGCGTCGTAAACCTGGACTCCCGCAGCCGGCCCATCAACTACAACATCGTGAGTGTGGGGGATATCGACCGCTCCCGGGTTCCCGTCCAGAACGTGTTTAAGTCTGCCATTTTGTCCAATGCGGCTTCCCTGATGCTCTTTCACAACCACCCTTCCGGTGTGATCACCCCCAGCCGGGCAGACTTTGTACTCACGGTGCGGCTGCTGGAGGCGGGGGAGGTGATGAACATCCCGGTGGCGGATCACATCATTGTGGGAGGAGGAAACGGGGACAGCTACAGCTTTCATGCCCACCATCCGGAGATCTTTGCGGATCAGGGGCATTCCCTGAAAAAGATCCTGGAAAAGAGC
>CAZJYM010000398.1:0-1945 GCA_964550245.1 uncultured Blautia sp.
ACGTAGTAGGGGAAGAAGGCGGTGGCGGAGCTGTTGGCTCCCAGTCCGTATCCAAGGCCCAGGGCTACGGAGATGATGGTGATCTCTCTGGTTCCGATGCCGTGCTTGGTCACCAGCTGGATGCCGGATACCAGGATGGAGGCAAACATCATCACAGCGGCGCCTCCCAGAACTGCCTGGGGCATGACGGACATGACGGCTGCGATCTTGGGACACAGTCCGCACAGAACCAGGAAGACGGCTCCGCAGGAGAGGGCAATCCGGTTCACTACCTTGGTCATGGATACCAGACCCACGTTCTGGCTGAAGGAGGTGTTGGGCAGGGCTCCAAAGAGAGCCGCAAAGGAGGAGCCCAGTCCGTCGCAGATCACGCCGCCGGAGAGCTCGGAATCGGTGGCTTCCCGGTTCATGCCGCCCTCGATGCATCCGGAGATGTCGCCCACGGTTTCCACGGCGGTGACGATGAACATGATGCCGATGGGAAGGATGGCCCGCATGTCAAACACCGGCTTGATCTCCTTTAAGCTGCCCATGCCCACGATGCTGGGAATGGAGATCCAGGCCGCATCTTTGATCTGCTCAAAGTCCACCACCCAGGCGTAGGTGTATTCCTGCCCTTCGGCAGTAACACCGGTGTTGGGAAGAGTCAGAGTCATGACGATGCACACCGCATAGCCCACCAGGATGCCGATGAGGATGGAGGAGGTGCTGATCATGCTCCTGGGACTGGTGAAGTGCTTTAATGCCAGGATCACGACCAGAACGATCATGCCCACCATCAGGTTCTGGAGAGAACCGAAATCCGGCACTCCGGATCCGCCGGCCAGGTAGTTGATGCCCACGGGTATCAGGGAGAGACCGATGGCCATCACCACGCATCCGGTTACCACGGCGGGGAAGAACCGGCGCAGGGGTTTCAGGAAGGCTCCCAGAATACTCTCAAAGATACCGCCCACGATGCTGGCCCCCAGGATGGCTCCGTAGCCGATCACGCCGGCCCCCATGACATTGGCCACCGACTGCATCACACCCAGGAATCCGGAGGAAGTTCCCATGATAATGGGTACCTTGCCTCCGCAGGGACCGATGGAAAAGAGCTGAACCAGAGTCACGATTCCGGCCACCAGCATGGCGTTCTGCAACAGAGCAGTCCGCAGAGGACCGTACCCTGCGTCCGCCGTCAGCCCGCACACCCCCATGATCACGATCAGAGGCGTCAGGTTGCCCACAAACATGGCCATCACGTGCTGAAGTCCCAGAGGAATTGCCTGAGACAGGGGAAGTTTTCCGTAAAAGTCAAATGCCGCGGGATTGGCTTCCCCCTTATTGCTTTTGCTCATAATGTCTCCTTTCTCGATGAGAGTTCCTTAAAAACAGGAAAGGGGCATGAAGGAAACCCCCATGCCCCGTCGCATCTACGGACATATTTTAACAACGTAAAGGGACTTTTGTCAATGAAAAAGTTTGAGGAAAATATAACCCTTTTTTAGAGTACCTGGATCTGACACATCTTCATGGCCTCCAGGGCATTCCTGTGGCTTTCCGGCGTCACCCCGGCACAGCAGTTTTCCTCCACCACGATGGGCGTCTCCGGAAGGAAGGCCTTGACCAGCAGGGCGTTGGAGAGAACGCAGATGTCGGTGCAAAGACCGATCAGGGTAACCTGCCCGATGGAATCCTTTTCTGCCAGAAGCATTTCTCCCAGTTTGGGGCTGCCAAAGGTGGGCTTGTCAATCACGGTTTTTACAAAGCCCTGCAGTTCCGGCACGATTTCCCATCCGTCCGTTCCCCGGATGCAGTGCCTGACCGGAAGGTTTCTCCCCTCCTGCGTCTCCAGGTAGTTCTCCGGGTGGGTATCCCGGGTAAAGATCACCTCTTCACCGGATGAGAGACCTTTCTCGATCCGCTCCCTTACCGCCGGCACAATCGCACATGCTTCCTTCGT
>CAZJYM010000399.1:0-1930 GCA_964550245.1 uncultured Blautia sp.
ACCCCGATACCCGATACTCCAACGCCGGAACCAGTTACACCAACGCCAGTACCCGAAACACCAACGCCGGAACCAACTGAGCCGACACCTACTCCCACTCCTGAAATTCCCGCAGCACCTTCGGAAGAGCAGGTGTACAATGCCATGATCGCCCTGAAGGAACAGTATCCCGAAGGCATGAGCTGGACAAATGACAACACCTATGCCTGGAAGGGAGGCTACTATTCTGTTGGCGCCGGGTGTGCAGGCTTTGCGATGCTGTTAAGCGATGCAGCTTTTGGATCCGCTCCGGCACGGAAACTGGAGGAGTTTTCCCATATCCGGGTGGGCGACATCATCCGCATGAATTGGGATACCCATTCGGTGATAGTCCTTGAGGTGAGAGAAGACAGCGTCATTGTGGCGGAAGGCAACTATAACGCATCCATTCACTGGGGACGGGAGATCTCCCTGGATGAGATCCGGGAGACCGGTTCCTATATGATGACACGATATTCGGATTGACAGATGAAAGTCCTAAATAAATCAAAAACATAATGAAAAGGAGAATCAGCATGTGTAAAAAGATTGCAGACAGGATAAAAATCCTGATGATCAGCCTTCTTCTGGTGGCTCTTCCCGTACAGCCCGTTCTGGTAAGCGCCGCGGAGCCTGTACCCGCTGTGGAGAGCATAAAAACAAAGATTTCCCTCAACAAAAAGAAACTTACCCTTAACGAAGGCAAGTCCTTCCGGCTCAAGATCACCGGCACCACCGCCAGATCCTGGAAGAGTTCCAGACCGGCAGTGGCAGCAGTGGGATCCAAAGGTCTGGTAAAGGCCAAAAAGGAAGGTACGGCGGTTATCTCCTGCAGGGCAGCCGACGGAAAGACCTACAAATGCAGAGTTACGGTACGCAAGGCAGCAGCGGCTACACCTACTCCAACTCCGCAAAACCCGGCAGCACCTACGGAAGAGCAGGTGTACAACGCCATGATCGCTCTGAAGGATCAGTATCCCAACGGGATGGAGTGGACCAATGACAACTTCTATGCCTGGAAGGGAGGCGCCGGCCTCTCCGGCGGCTACGGCTGTGTGGGCTTTGCCATGATTTTAAGCGATGCGGCTTTCGGATCCGCTCCGGCCCGGAAACTTCAGGACTTTTCCCGGATCCGGGTTGGCGATATCCTCAGTATTTACGGGGGATCCCACACGGTGATCGCCCTGGAGGTAAAAGAGGACAGTGTCATTGTAGCGGAGGGCAACATCAACAGTTCCATCCTCTGGGGAAGAGAGATCTCAATGGATGAGATCCGGGGGAGCGGGGAATTTATGATGACAAGATATCCAGATTGATAAAGAAGGGGACGGCGAGCCGTCCCCTTCTTTCCATTTCCCGGGAAACTTCGCTCACAAAAAATGACGGTTTTTCCATAGATGCCTCTTTTCGAAATCTTGTCTTTTTTTCCGTTCAGGGATTGATTATGGGAAAAAGGCGTGGTAAATTTATCTGGAGCCTGCAAAAAGGATTCTGGATTAAGGAAAGGAGAATCAGCATGTGTAAAAAGATTGCGGACAGGATAAAAATCCTGGTGATCAGCCTTCTGCTGGTGACGCTTCCCGTGCAGACGGTATGGGTAAGTGCCGCAGAGTCTGTATCGGCTGTAGAGAGCATCAAAACAAAGGTTTCTCTCAACAGAAAGAAACTTACCCTGAGGAAAGGCAGGTCCTTCCGACTTAAAATCACCGGCACGAAGGCCAAATCCTGGAAGAGTTCCAAACCCGCAGTGGCAACCGTCAGCTATAAAGGTCTGGTAAAGGCCAAAAAGCCGGGTACGACCGTTATTTCCTGCAAGGCAGCCAACGGAAAGACTTACAAATGCAGAGTTACAGTTCGCAAAGCAGCAGCGGTAAAGCCAACACCTACGCCGGTACCGCCGACACCGACAGCT
>CAZJYM010000400.1:0-1926 GCA_964550245.1 uncultured Blautia sp.
CATGATGTCAATCAGGAAAGAGAGCTTTCTGGCAATCCAGGCCGCTGCCAGGGAAGAGCCGGTTTTCAGATCAGTCCCGGGGGTGACGAAGATTACGTTTCGGGTAGCCTCCAGTTCGGCTCTCACCCAGGAGACGAAGTTTTCGGATGTCTCTTCCTTTGATTCCAGGAAGAGAACCCAGACATGAATGTCGGGATTGCCGGTCACGATGCTTTGAAGCTTTTCTCCAAGCTGGAAAGCGCAGATCTGATCCGTACAGACTCCAAAGTGACGGACCCGGAAGCGGCCGCAGCCGTCATCCAGCCAGGGGTTCAGGGAAGGACCATCCACGATGATGGAGGAAACCTCCGTGCCGACTCGAGAAACACTCCCCGGATCATCCCTGCTTTCAACCCACCTGGAAAAGTAGACCTGGGAGTCAAAGGGTGTACCGATCACTCCGATGATGGGTTCACCATCGGGATCGGGGATGGTTCTCTCACACTTCAGTGGGAATTCACCGGCAGTTTCCGGCGGTACAAACACTTCAGAGGAGACCATGGAGATCAAAAAGGGGGCTTTATCCCGGAGATGCCGGTAAAACTCCCGGTCGGCAAGGACTGTATCCATACCAATAAATGAATAGCTGCAATGGGGAGGAATTTTCAGTATATTAATCAGTTGCCAGGGGAAGATTTCCGTGTGAAAAAGGGTGATCAAAAGGGAGTCATGCTCACAGGCAGCGGTGATGTTTGGGACACCCAGGGAATCGATCTGGAAGCAGTCGGTTTCTTTCAGCTTTTTTAGAGTATCCCGGACTGTTTTTTTGTCCACGTAATAAGTGACGATGAGATGCTTCCCTCCCTGCTGGTCATCCGAAAAGCGGGATCCCACCCTGATCGCTTCGGTTGTCTTCCCCTGGGGCCGGGGAAGGAGGCCGTGGTAGTGAACGTCGATCAGGCAGCCCTTCAGGAATGGGAATCCCTCATAGTAATCCAGGATGGACTGCAGGTCCCGGCGAATCTTTTCCGGGGAGGCTCCTGTCTTTTCCGGAAGAGGGACAGGCTCCTCTTTGGATCTCAGATGATCGTATCGAAGTTTTACCTCCAGTAAGGGATTCTTCTGCGGCAGGCTGTCAGCAATCTCCGCCAGGTCTTCTCTCTCGTATCTGTCAAAGGAGATAGAGGCATCAAAGCACTCCCTCAGGGAAGGTCCAAAGAGGTCAAACCTGCTGGTTGTGGCGATCAGGGGGATTTTGTCGGTCAGTGTCTGTAGCTCTTTTACGGCCGGATCTGTAAGACTGTCTCTAAAGATCCAGGAATCCAGGTCGTCAAAGAGGAGAAGGACATCATCATACCGCAGATGGTTGATCTCAATGAACAGGTTCCGGATGCTTTCGGGATTGGAAAGCTCTTTGGAGCGGATCTGCAGGATGTCTCTTTTAAGAAGGCGTCCAATCTGTAAGACTGTCTCGGTCTTTCCCGTTCCCGGTTCTCCGTAAAAGAGAAACCTGGATCCTCCTGTCCGACTTCTGATTCTCTGGATGATCTCCATTACGTCCTCCTTGATGCAGTCCGGAAGGTACAGAGGGCTGAAGGAGTATGGAAGCTGCTCCAGGAACAGAAAGTTCTTATACGCCCTCATGGGGATGTAAACACCGGGGTTGGAGATCAGGTCCATCAGGTACTCTGCGATCTCTGTTTCTCCCTGTTTCTTAAAATCCCCCGCGATTTCCCTGACTTCTGAAACAAAAGCGGCATGGTTTTCTTCCATGTGGTATCCTACCAGGTTGATGATGTTTTGCTTTTTCATTTCGGGACTCCTCTCTTCTGTGGCTGGATCCTAACAGACGGTGGGAGAGATGTCAATGAACCTGCAGCATAAGATAATCCGGCATTTCGGCGGTCTTTTCAATCCCCGGGATTTCTGGTATAATCGACACAGACA
>CAZJYM010000401.1:0-1917 GCA_964550245.1 uncultured Blautia sp.
GGATCAGCAAAGAAGACATCCCCGGGGAGATCGAAGGGTTTCAAAAGGAACTGGAAGAGCTTGATACCATCAGCGACGGAGAGGGGAAGATTCCCTGCTGCCTCCTGGAACCTCAGGCCGTCACCCGGGAAAACATGGACTCGGTCATCATCGACAGCGGATTTCACAGCCGGGAGGAAGTTTATCTGAATGTGGAGAGGGAGCAGTAACGTAACAAAATTTCACCATGTAGCGCGCTGAAAACATTTTACAATTATTCTTGATTTTTCTTCTGCTCTGTGATACACTTCTGGAAGAGGAAAACAGAAGGTATGTGTTACAGGAAGGAGAGGATATGGGACAATATTTGAATCCGGGCAATGCAGGGTTTGAGTGCATGATAAAGGGGAAATATGTGGACAAGACAGGGCTGATCGCCTGTATCAACGATACCCTGGGAACAATGTGTAAACTGACCTGCGTAACCAGACCCCGGCGCTTCGGCAAATCTTTTGCTGCTAAGATGCTCTGCGCCTACTATGACAAAAGCTGTGACTCCAGGGAACTGTTTCAGGGCCTGGAGATCTCCCGGGATGAATCTTTTGAGAAATACCTGAATAAGTTTAACGTGATCTTTTTGGACATTACGGAGTTTATTGCCGATGCGTCCCTGCATGGAAAGGTGGATGATGCGGTCCGGTACATGCAGAATGATCTGATGGAGGATCTCCTGGAAGCCTTTCCGTATGCAGGGGAAGAGGATGACCTTGGGGACATGCTGCTTAGGATCTCAGAGCAGGAGGGAGAAAAGTTTATTTTTATCATTGACGAGTGGGACGCGCTGTTTCGGGAAGAAAAAGAGAACAGGTCCTTACAGAAGGAATACATTTACTTCCTCCGGAGCCTTTTTAAGGACTCGTCACTCACAGACCGCATCGTTGAAGCCGCATACATGACCGGAATTCTCCCCATAAAAAAGTGCTGGCCAGGAGATTTTCTTGCGGATTTCCATGAATGCTCCATGGAATTCCCCCTGGATATGGAGCGGTTTACCGGTTTTACGGAGGATGAGGTGAGAGCTCTCTGTGAGGATTCTGCTCTTTCCTTTGAAGAAGTTCAGAAACTCTATGACGGGTATGTTGTGGGGGATTACCGCCATGTCTACAATCCCCTTTCCGTGGATGAAGCCGTATGGAATAACGAGGTGGATAATTACTGGACTCAGACTGAGACTTATGAAGCTCTGCGAAGGTACATCGAGATGGATATGGAAGGGCTGAAAGAGGCAGTGATTCTGATGATTGCCGGGATTCCCGTTCCGGTAGATGACTTTTCTTTCATTAAAGATATGTTTCACCTCGACGACAGGGATGATGTGCTCACTTTACTGGTTAATCTGGGATACCTGACTTACGACTGGAAAAACGACACGGTATTCATCCCCAATGAAGAAGTTCGGGAGGAGTTTATGACTCTTGTCGAGTTCAGTAAGGACAGCGAGATCTTAGAGATGATCGATGATTCGGAGATGCTTTTGGGAGACACCCTTGTGAAGCATGAGGAGACCGTAGCTGCGACCGTGAAGAAATATCATGACGAGTGTCTCTATTCCGGGCTTTACAATGATGATCTGACGCTTCGCAGTGTGATCCGGGAGGGCTATTTCACCTGTATGATTCACTTCCCTCGAATAGAGGAGCTGCCTTCCGGACAGGGATGCGCGGATGTGGTTTTCGTTCCCAGAACGGACTCCTGCACGCCTCTGATGCTGATTGAACTGAGATTGAATGAGGCAGAGGGCGGCGCCATCAGGCAGATCAGGGAGGGAAATTATCCCCAGGTCATCAAAGATCATCATGGCAAAGAGATCCTGCTGGCGGAAATCAGTTACGATGCAGGGGACAGGCATCATACCTGCAACATTGAAAGGTTTTTTGT
>CAZJYM010000402.1:0-1849 GCA_964550245.1 uncultured Blautia sp.
GTGGAGGGAGAAGAGGAACTGCGGCGCATCATGGCCGAACCTCTGGAAAAGTGGAGGGTATTTCTTCATCCCACCCAGAGGAAGATCGTGGAGAGAAACTATTCCGGACCGGCCCGGGTTATTGGAGGGGCCGGAACGGGAAAGACCGTTGTGGCCATGCACCGGGCCAGACATCTGGCAGCCTCCTTAACAGGCTCGGAACGCATCCTCTTTACCACCTATACCGCCAACCTGGCTTCGGATATCCGGGACAACCTGCGCAAGATCTGTACCCGGGAAGAGCTTCGCAAAATTGACGTGATCAACATCGACGCCTGGGTCTCCCAGTTTCTCCGGGAGCACGGGTACTCCGCACAGGTTGTGTATGACAATGAGCTTATCAAGGTCTGGGAAAACGCCGTTACCGAAAATGACTTCGAAGGCGAGTTCCCGGTGAGTTTCTACATGGATGAGTACAACCGGGTGGTGGTGGCCCAGGAGGCCTTCTCCCTGGAAAAGTACGTGAAAGCTTCCAGAACGGGCCGGGGAACCAGACTGGACCGCAAAAAACGCATTCAGATCTGGAAGGTCTTTGAGTCCTACCAAAACATCTTGAAGGAACAGCAGATCCGGGACATCAATACCGCCATGTATGAATGCCGGATGCTGCTTACCCGGTCAAGCTCCGAGACCCGCTACAAACATGTGATCGTAGATGAGGGACAGGATCTCAGTGTGAACGGATTTCGTCTTCTTCGGGCCATTGCCGGGGAGGAGCATCCCAATGACCTGTTCATCGTGGGGGATGCCCATCAGAGAATCTATAAGAACAAAGCAGTACTGTCCAGGTGCGGCATCAATGTCCGGGGAAGAAGCAGCATTCTGCGGATTAACTACCGGACCACGGAGGAGATCCGCAAAAGCGCCTTTGCCCTGCTAAACGGGATTTCCTTTGACGATCTGGATGACAGCTTTGATACGGGAGACCGCTGCCGCTCTCTCACTCACGGAGAAGCCCCGAAGGTAATGGCCTGTGCCAACGCCAATGAGGAGTTTTCCCGGGTTCTGGGAGAGATCAGAAGGCTTCTGGATAATGGAGTCTCCTCCAGAAACATCTGTGTCGTGGCCAGAACCCACCGTCTGCTGGATGACTATATCTCCCAGTTTACTTCCAGCGGTCTTCGCTGCTGCGAGATCCGGGGAAACAAAGCCGACGACCGCAGTCTGGACGGCATCCGGGTGGCCACCATGCACCGGGTGAAAGGACTGGAGTTTCAGTACGTCTTTGTGGTGGCTGCCAACAGCCGCATCATCCCTCTGGCATCGGCCATTGATCATACCGATTCGGTGAGTGAGCAGGAAACCATGACCGCCGAGAAGTGTCTCCTCTATGTGGCTCTCACCAGAGCTCAGAAGGGAGCCTTTGTAAGCGGCTACGGTCAGATGTCGGAATTCATCGTCAGAAAATAAACAAAAGAGGCATCCCGCGATGCCTCTTTTTTGGTTTCCTCCAGCTTTACTTTCTGGCAGGCTGCTCTCCCTCCAGCAGGAAATCCGAAGAAAATGTTCCCATTACCTCCTGGAGCACGGCCCAGGGATGCCCCACAGGATAGGCGATGTAGGTTTCTCCGATCTTGTTGATGTAGTACTCCTCCTTGTCGGTGTTCATCCCCTCAGGAATCCGGATCATCTGACTGTCTCCGAACTGATAAATACGAGTCGTAGCCATACGAACAGTCCCCTTTCTGAAAAAATAAAGAGTTTGCTGCTTCCTCTCAAAGAAGCAGGATCAGGTATGATCAATCATACCACACATGCGCGTAAATAGCAAATGAAATTTCCGTGTCCGTGCAAAGATTCATTCAAGGAG
>CAZJYM010000403.1:0-1812 GCA_964550245.1 uncultured Blautia sp.
AAGATCCAGGGCAGGACGGGGAAGTAGTCGCTGGAGTAAAAGCCCGGGAAGGGAAAACCAAGGGGTGTGAGCACCCGAAGGTCGTAGAGAACCCCGGGAAGACTGAGAAGACGGAAACTCCCCAGCCCCAGCCAGCCCTCCTCCACATGGTAAAACAGGAGAAAGAGCAGGGCATTTATCCCGATCCCCAGGGCAGGGGGAATGTTTTTCAGGGGCCTGTCAAGGGGGATCAGGATCAGGGCGGCACAGCCCAGGAAGTTCAGGATGCCGAACCATACGGCGCTGTCCGGAACAAAAATCAGGGTGACAACGGTCACCAGAAGGCCGCAGGCATTGAAGAGCAGGCCTCTTTTGAAGGCATTTTTCTTTCCCCAGGGCCAGGAAAAGCCGGAGATCAGGATGAAGGTCCAGCAGATCCCCTGCTGCCAGATGCGGGTGAAGGTCCTGTCGTACCAGAAGGGATCCCGCCCGAAGATCACATTTGCATCGTAGAGGAAGTGGAAGAGGACCATGTTTACCAGGGCCAGCCCCCGCAGCCCGTCGATGAGATGATAACGCTCCCCCTGTTTTTTCATCTCGCTCTTATGCCTATCTTCCGTAGTGGGCAGCCACCTTTTTCATGTTGTCGATAATGGGCAGGTGCTGGGGACAGACGCTCTCGCACTGGCCGCAGGCGATACAGTCGGAGGCCTTTCCAAACCTGGAAGTCAGGTTCCCATAGTTGGAAAAGTTGACGGTCCAGCCCTTTTCCTCCAGTCTCTCCCGCATGTCCTCGTTGTAGAGGGAGAAGTACTGGGGAATGGGGATGTGTTTGGGACAGCCGTCGGTGCAGTAGGAGCATCCGGTACAGGGGATGGCAATCTTTCCGTTGATAATCTCCGCAGCCTGGAAGCACAGGGCTTTTTCTTCCTCTGTCAAAGGTTTAAAGTCATCCATGTATCCAAGATTGTCTCTCATCTGTTCCTGGCTTCCCATGCCGGAGAGCACCACCATCACTCCCGGAAGACTGGCGGCATAGCGGATGCCCCAGCTGGCCACGCTCATGCGAGGCTCATGGGATTTAAAAAGGTTTTCAACCTCCTGGGGGACTTTTGCCAGGGTGCCTCCTTTTACAGGCTCCATGACCACCACCGGTTTGTTATGGGCCCTTGCCATCTCATAACAGGCCCGGGACCGCACCCAGGGGCTTTCCCAGTCCAGGTAGTTGAGCTGCAGCTGGACGAATTCCATCTCCGGGTACTTTGTCAGGATCTGATCCAGAAGTTCCGGGGTGTCATGGAAAGAGAATCCCGCATGCCGGACCAGACCTTCGGCTTTCTTTTCCAGCAGCCAGTTGAAGCAGTCATACTTCTCATAGACGGTGTAGAGAGAGGACTCAACCCCGTGAAGCAGGTAGTAGTCAAAATATCCGGCTCCGGTTTTCTCCAGCTGAGCCTGAAAGACTTTGTCCCGGTCTTCCGGGGAATGGACAAATGCGCCGTGAAGTTTGGTGGCCAGGGTGAAGCTCTCTCTCGGATACCGGTCCACCAGAGCCTCTTTGGCAACCCGTTCGCTTAACCCCCCGTGGTACATCCAGGCGGTATCAAAGTAGGTGAATCCCTTCTCCATGAAAAGGTCCACCATCTTTTTCACTTCCTCCATGTCCACCTTTGTATCGTCGGCCGGATCCAGCAGAGGAAGCCGCATGAGACCAAATCCCAGTTTCTTCATTGTATTCTCACTCCTTTTCAGTTTGTTTTTATTTCTCCAGGACCATTGTAACTGAATCGGGCAGAAAAGACAAACAGTTATTTTCTATGGCTGACCATAGGA
>CAZJYM010000404.1:0-1810 GCA_964550245.1 uncultured Blautia sp.
GTAAAAAGACTGCCGCAGACCTTCGGCCTGCGGCAGTCTCTCTTTCTGTCATTTTGGTTCACTTCCCCAGAATGTTTTTTCCGGAGATGATGCCCGCATTGCGCAGGCATTCCAGGAATTCCTCCATCATGATGGCTTCCGAGGGGAAGTCGATCTGGGCAAAGAGATCAAAGCTGTCCCATTCGATGTTTCCCACCGGACAGAAGAGGTCCGAGAAATCCCGGTATTTCTCCACGGCCTTTTTGATGATCTCCAGATCCGGTGCGTTCTGGAAGAACAGGAACAGGATCATCTGGTCGGTGTCCGGATCCCGCGCTGTAAGAAACAGGCCCTTATTGGTGCACTCCAGGATTTCATCGATGGCAAACCCGTTAAAGCGCAGGAACCGGGTGCAGACTTCCTGAAAGTCAGCCAGCTTTAAGCTGCAAAGCTTCTTCTCCAGAATCATGGTGTTCTCGTCGGGTATAATATCATATACCTCCAAAAGCCTTCGAAACTCCTGAAAGTCGATGAGATCCAGATTTTTTCCCTCCGCCCAGGAAACGGTGTCATCGTCAAAGAAGCCGGTCGTGATGTACATGCCTTTGCTGGCATTCTCTGCCTGCATGAGGTCGTAGAGTTTCTGGACGGCTGACCTCTCCAGCATCACCTGATCGTTGCCGTAAAGGATGAGGTACTTTCCGGACTGAGCCGACTGGGTGTTATGAGCAATCAGAGAATTTTTCACCGGACCGTCCCCGTCTGTAACAAATCCGATGGCCTCCAGCAGCTGTTGGCAGTAAACCTCAAAGACTTCATCGGACATTTCCCAAAAATCATCCATGGTGCATTCCTCCTTTATTAGGATCTGATTTCCATCTCCTCCCGGAGACGATCCAGCAGGTGGGAGACGGCATACCACACGGTTTCATAGTGCATGAACGAAAGGGCATTTTTGTCCAGGAGCAGTTCCAGGGTGGGCGGAAATTCCTCATCGGAGCTCCAGAACTGAAAGATCAGGGGAAAGAAGGAGAAAAGGGGGATGCGGCAAGACACATCCCCTTTGCCGCAGGGTGTTCCCTTTAAGACGCGGCAGGCCCGGGAGAGGGCCTCCTCCTTTCCGTCAAAGAAAGATCCGGCCCGGTTAAAGGAGCCGGCTTCCACCAGGGTGGTACTGCCCTGAACGCTGGAGAGGCTTTTGAGGTTCACAAACTCTCCGTCCAGCCGGCAGTCGCTGGCCGAACAGCAAAGCACATCGTAGATGGTCATGGAGGCGTTAAAGTCCGCTTCCTGCCCTTCCCACTCCACCAGCCCCGTATGGCGGTTGATGCGGTAGAGCCGGGAGACAAACTCCAGATACAGATAGTCCCCGTCGTGGGAGAGGGAAAACTTTTTAATCATGGCCTCCTGGTCGTATTTCAGAAACTCCTTCGCCATCCGGTGTTTGGTGATCTCGTAGTTGGACATTTCCCTAGAACTCCAGATCCTCACAGCGGGACAGGGCATCCCGGTCCGCCACCACGATCACATCCGGGTGGAGCTGCAGGATGGAGGCGGGAATCTGCGGAGTGACCGGTCCGAAAAAGGCCTCCCGGAAGATCTCCGCCTTGTCGGTTCCCGATACCACCACCAGGATCTTATGGGCGGACATGATGGTCTTGATGCCCATGGTGTAGGCCTGGCGGGGCACATTCTCCTCCGAGAGGAAGAAACGCATGTTGGCCTTGATGGTGCGCTCTGAAAGGGTTACGCAGTGGGTTTCGGTCTCAAAGGCGATTCCCGGCTCGTTAAAGCCGATGTGGCCGTTGTGTCCCAGCCCCAGAAGCTGCAG
>CAZJYM010000405.1:0-1800 GCA_964550245.1 uncultured Blautia sp.
TTACGCTGCAGTTGGGATTCAGGCACTTCCGGTAGTGATTTCCTGTAGTTTTGTAGTAGGTCTCACTCCAGTTGTGGGAGGCATAGGGCTGAAACACCTTTCCGCAGCGATTGCACTTTCTCTCCTGGGTACAGTCCCTGATTACGGTAGAGACGGTATGTTTATATTTGGGGGTGACATACTCGCATCCCTCTCTCTTACACCTCTGCCAGTGATAGGTGCCGTCACTCTCCCAGTTTCCGGAGGTGAGCCGGTGTTCGGAATTCCCAACTACCTGATAGTGACACTTGGTACACTCCCAGGAAGCCGTACAGTCTTTGGTTTCCGAGGGGTTGATGTGATTCTCCTTTTCCGTGGTGTACTCACAGCCGGCATTGGTACATTTCTGCCAGTGCTGGGTGCTGCTTTGCACATACACCAGATGGTGCTCCTGGGCATGTTGAAACACATGGCCGCAGATCACACAGTGTACGGTGGTAGTGCAGTCATGGTCATCGGCTACATACTGATGCTCTGTCTTCGGTATAACCCGTTCGGAATTGGGTGTTATCTCCTCATAGTCGCATACGGTACACACCTTTACCTGAACGGATTTGCCCTCCTGCTCACAGGTGGCCTCCTGGATGACCTTCCGGGAGGGAGATCCAAAGGCATGGTTGTAGCGGATGATGACCTCCTCTTTTTTCTGGCATACCGAGCAGGTCCGGACGCTTTTGCCGTTTTGCTTTGATGCGCAGTCGGGCTGGGACTCAACCGTGTAGGGGGACCATTTATGTGCTACGTCACCTTTGTCCACCTGAACCAGGTTTCTGACACTTTTGCACTTCAGGCATTCTTCGTAGGTGAAGTCCGGCTCCAGGCAGCCGTTGGTGGTTGTTACGGACTGCCAGTTGTGGTCTTTTCCTTCTTCGTAATCGGTGCTCTTTTCGATCAGCACCTCTTTGCAGCGGTTACACTTCTTCGTGGTGATGCTTCCCTTTCCGCCGCATCCGCTCTCCGAAACGGTGGTTTCTACCCAGTCATGGGTTTCCTTTTCTTTCTTTTTGGGAGCCTGGTCCACACGATAGCAGACGTTTCCGCAGATCTTGCAGTAGGAGACCAGGGATTCGGGCGCCTGGTGGGTACATGTGTCCTCTCCGACCACAATCCGGGTGAGAGAACCCAGGGTGTGAGAGATCTTCAGCTGCTTGGTGGCTTCATTGCTTTCTTCATCCCTGGCTTCGATGGTCACCTCGAAGCTGGAAAGCTTCTCGGTATCCGGCACGTAAGTGGAAAGATCAATGGAGGCGCTTCCATCTGCGACTGCAGGCTCTTTGGTTTCTGTAGTATCTCCCTCTGGGTCTTTCCGGACAATGGTCACGGTTACAGACTGCAGGTTGTCATCCGTGACGGTGACACTGGGACCGTGGCAGTAGGTGGTGCCGGTCACAAACTGGTCTCCCTTTACCGTGATCACGGGTCTTACGGAATCCACGGTCAGCTCCTCCAGGGTGTCAAACGCCGGTACTTCTTCCGGAGCTTCCTCCAGGGTTCCGTCGGTCAGAAGGGGCACCGGCTCTGCTTCCGTGTCGGTGAAATCGGCTCCCTGGGGAACAGCCGGGGAACCAAGTGCTAATAATCCACAAAGCAGAAGAGACAAACATCTGGTTTTTCTCTTTTTCATACATTCCTCCTTGTTTTTGTTTCGTGTGCCATTTTGATTGGTTGGATAAAATTTATTGAAGCAAAATGAAAATGGCACATCCCCACATTTGTATATTTCCATTCTAATCGTCTTCCGGTTGAAAGTCAAGGAAACAG
>CAZJYM010000406.1:0-1782 GCA_964550245.1 uncultured Blautia sp.
AGGAAGGGATAAAAGTCCCGGGTGAGATGGGGGAAGGGGAGCACATGGCCCGGTTTTGTCCGGAAACAGAAGGAATAGCCTTCCTTTTCTGTCGGTTCGATCCACTCTTCCGGGTGATCCATGTCCCCCTCAAAGAGAGTCATCTTGTTGCACACCAGGGTCAGGGGACCGTAGTTGAGGGCGGCAAACTCCGGGGAGAAGGAATCCACGGGCAGGAAGCGAAGGAGAAACTCATAGCGGATCTGGATTTCATCCCCTTCTTTCCATTCCCGGGTCAGAGTGAGCCAGGTGTTGGGAAGGACCGACGTCTCTACAGGCTCCCGGTTGATGAGAACCGTGTTCTTACCCGTAGCCCAGGCGGGAACCCGGAAGCGGATGGGGAAGGTTCTGCCGGTTTCCCCGGAGATCGTAAAGCGCAGAGTCTCCTCTTTCGGGAAGGAGCTGGTGTTTTCCAGCACAAAGTCAGAACCCTCCACCGTAAAGGAGAGGCGGGAGGGAAGGTACTGGCTTACGTACAGGCCTTTCACATCTCCCTGATCATCCCTTTCAAAGTAGTAGAGCATGTTTGAATACTCGGCGGTATCCTCCGGAAAGGTGCCGGTACAGCACTGCCACTCAAAGGAGGCGCCGGAATCCTGGAGACGGCCGTCCTCCACGGTTTTGACTGCCCCGTTTACGAAGTAGTCGGCGTAGTACATGACCTTGCCCTCACTGGAGACGGGGAGCTGGGCTCCGCAGCAGTTGTAGAGCATCCGCTCCGCCCAGTCCCCGTACCGGGCTTCCCCGGTAAAGCGCAGCAGGTAGTCGCAGAGCTTGAACACCGCCCAGCTGCAGCAGGACACCTCGCAGCTTCCCCACTGGTCATCCCGGCCGCATACCTTGTTGAAGAAGTTGGTGTATTCCATGTGGGGCTTTTCCCGGTCCCAGGCCGCCCGGATGGAATCTCCCAGGTAACTCTCCTCGTTGGCCAGGATGCATTCCGCCGGGCCGTATCCCCCGGTGGCAAAGGTGTGATGGGCCAGAAGTTCCTCGTAGGCGGACTCCATGGTCTCCAGATAAGCTTTTTGTCCGGTGACCTGGTAGGCCATGGCCGCACTGGAGAGACTGTTTACATGGCTGTAGGCGTGGCGGGGACCGGTGTGGAAATCTCCGGTCCGCAGTTTGTCAAAGAAGCTGGGGAAATCCCACACTTTCGCAAAGTCCAGGTAGAGCTTCTCTCCGGTGAGAAGCCAGGCCCGGTAGAGTTCTTCCGGCAGGGTGTACCATTCGATCATGCCCGGTTCCGCCATATAGTCTCCCTTTCTGGCCAGCTCCTGATCAAAGCGCTCCACGCCGTTTTCCGTCAGCATCCGCACGTAATCCCTGGCAGGCTGGTAGTCCAGGTATTCCAGCATGTCCAGAAAGCCGCCCATCAGCTTTTCATACACGTAGGTGGTGTTGGCATCCAGCACCTTTCGGGATGCCCTGGCGCATTCCCCCCAGCCGTCCGCGAGAGTCAGCGCCTTTACCCGGAGACGCTCATCCCCGGTTTCCAGATAGAGACGGGTAAAGGCGCTGAGGATCTGTCCGAAGGTGCAGGCGTTCTCCCCGTACCAGCCCACCAGGCCGAAACTTGTATCCGGAATGCCGGCCAGAGAACGGAAGTAGTGGAGCAGATCCCCGTCGGGGATGGCCAGATAGGTTTCAATGAGTTCACTTCTCTGGTCCAGCCAGTGGCTGGGGGTGAGATCCACCTGCCGGTAATGGAAATTTTCCAGTTTGTTCATAAAAAACCTTCCTTTC
>CAZJYM010000407.1:0-1772 GCA_964550245.1 uncultured Blautia sp.
ATCAGTTTATACTTTCCGCTTCCCTGCTTTCGGAAGATCCGGTAGCCAACCGCACCGGATACCTTTTCCCAGCTTAAGGCCACACCCTGGGAATTCCTAATGGCCGACTGAAGTTTGGGTTTGGAGATGGGGGAGATGGACTCCTCAAAGGTACCGGTATAGTTTCCCCGGCCCACTATCGAAGCCTTTAAGGAGGTCAGCACAGGGCCAAAGTAGGACCAGGACCGGCTTCCGATCACATAGTCTTCTCCTTCCTGAAGCACTTTTCCCCTGTTGGTGACGATCAGGGATTCATCCAGTGACTCAAAGTCGATATCTCCCACTCTGTTGAAACAAAGCTGAGATCCCTGGATGTCTTTGGGATTGACCGTGATGGTAGTGGAAGCGGTAACACCGGCGTAGGATCCGCCCTGTGCAGTGATGATCACTTTGGCCGTTCCACTGTTTTTGATCGTGACTTTTCCATCGGAGGAGACTTTCACCACATCCGTATCCTCCGTGGAGAAGGAAAGGGTTGTGCCTTCAGGACCTGTTGCCTTGATGTAAAAGGCCGGATCTCCCCAGGTCACCGTGTAGTTTTCCTCTACTTCGATCAGAGAATGGGGAGCCTGTCCCTGCAGGGTGCCGTCAGATCCTACGGAGTAGAAGTTTAATACCTTTCCGTCGGTCACGTACCAGACGGCGCGATCACCGGAAAGCACCGGCTTACAGTCGGAGAGATACCCGTCCGCAGTGTAGACAGAGCTTACCGGGTTCCCGTTTCCATCCACAAACACGTAGGAAATCTTTCCGGTGGAGGAATACCCCTCCATCACATCCCATAAAACCAGGAAGCGGTCCGGAGAGAACTTTACCATCTGAGGCGTGGAAGCGGTGATTCCGCTGCCTTCGCTGTAATTCGAAAGCCAGGTGATTCTGGATCCGGAGGAGGAAAAGCTGCTTCTGGACACGGATGCCAGGAACACATTTCTGCTGGTATGACTGCTCCAGCCTGCATCCCGGGTCACGGAGTTTCCGCAGACCAGGTAGCTGGAGGAGGAAACTTCCAGTCCTCCCAGAGAAGCTCCCGTTTCGTTATCCCCGGTTTTCCCCTCAAAGGGAAGGACCTCCACAGCGTAATAGCCTCCGGTGAAGGTGCTCTCTCCCGCCTTTTTTCTGTACCGTCCCAGTACAATGGACCGGGGATAAGCATCCCCGTGATCCAGGGCCACCAGATATCCCTCATCGTCTACAGTAATGAACTGGTTAAAGGAATGGCTCACATACCCATAGCCAATGTTGGAAATCTCGGAGAAGCAGTCTGTCACCGTCATGTCGGAGAGACTGATCTCAAAGGTGAGATTGGACTGATGATTAAGGCCGTCATCCGGGGTGGTATACATCTCATGGCAGGTTCTCACATAGAGGTAGCCCCCGTACTCGCACATCCGCAGGCTTCCCGCATCAAAAGGAACCGTGGTGTTCTCCCCGTAGAGGGAGGCAGCCCCTGTCCGCTCCCAGTTTTTCGTATAGCGCACCACCCTTATGATCTCTTTGGAGTTGCTCTCCTCCTTATTGGTCTGACCAAAGACCAGATAGAAGGAATCGCTTCCATTATAAAAGCCTCCGAAAAGAGGAAGCTCCGAAGGAATGATCCTTCTGGAGATCTGATGATAACCGGTATCGTACTGTTCCACCAGGACTCCGTCGTCAAAGGCCTCCACCCTGATGTACCCTCCCTCATAGGGTACAAGATAAGAGTTCACCGGATAAGCCCATCTGCGGTAGTTCTG
>CAZJYM010000408.1:0-1727 GCA_964550245.1 uncultured Blautia sp.
CCGTACTGATCCATCAGGGCGGGGTAATCCGGAAGATCATCTCTGTCCGGCGGGATGTGCATCCATACCAGTTTGCTGCCCGGTTTCTTTAATTCCGGGGTGATCACTTCCGAGATCTTTCCCACATCCACCGCAAAGGATACCAGGGTGGGGGGAACATCGATCTGGTTAAAGCTGCCCGACATGCTGTCCTTTCCGCCAATGGCCGGAAGGGAAAAGGCCATCTGGGCGGCATAAGCCCCCAAAAGAGCGGAGAAGGGCTGGCTCCACCTCCTGGGATCTTCCGTCATCCGGCGGAAGTATTCCTGGAAGGTAAAACGGATCTTCCGGTAGTCTCCGCCGGAGGCCACAATCTTCGCCACCGATTCGGTCACCGCATAGGCCGCACCGTGGTAGGGGCTCCAGGAGGAGAGATAAGGATCAAACCCGTAACTCATCATGGTGACCGTGTTGGTGTTTCCATCGGGCACCGGAACCTTGGCCACCATGGCCTGAGTTTCCGTCAGCTGATATTTCCCGCCATAAGGCATCAGTACACTGCCGGCTCCGATGGAGCTGTCAAACATCTCCACCAGTCCCTTCTGGGAACAGACATTTAAATCCGAGAGAGTTTCCAGCCATTTCTTCCTTACGTCGGGAATGTCTTCTCTCTCCCTGAACATGCATCCCTCTTTGGAGGGGATCTCCACTTCCACGCCGGTTTCCTGATGGGCTCCGTTGGTATCCAGGAAGGCCCGGGAGATGTTTACAATCTCCTTTCCCCTCCACAGAAGCACCAGTCTGGGATCCTCGGTCACCACAGCAACAGGCACCGCTTCCAGGTTTTCCTCGGAAGCATAGCCCAAAAAGGCCTGCTGGTCATCCGGGGATACCACCACGGCCATCCTCTCCTGAGATTCGGAGATGGCGATCTCGGTTCCGTCCAGGCCCGCATACTTCTTGGGCACCCGGTCCAGATCCACCCGCAGTCCGGGGGAGAGTTCCCCGATGGCTACGGCCACCCCGCCGGCTCCGAAGTCGTTGCACTTCTTGATAATGCGGCTTACTTCCTCCCTGCGAAACATCCGCTGGATCTTTCTCTCCGTGGGGGCATTGCCTTTCTGTACCTCTGCTCCGCAGACCTGGATGGAGGCCTCCGTGTGCACCTTGGAGGAACCGGTGGCGCCTCCGATGCCGTCTCTTCCGGTACGTCCCCCAAGCAAGATGATCACATCCCCGGGAACCGGGGTTTTACGGATCACGGCCTCCTGAGGGGCTGCCCCCAGTACCGCTCCGATCTCCATTCTCTTGGCCACGTAGTCGGGATGATAAATCTCCTTGACATAGCCGGTGGCCAGACCGATCTGGTTTCCGTAGGAGCTGTAGCCTCTGGCCGCTCCCCGCACCAGCTTTTTCTGAGGCAGTTTGCCTCTGAGGGTATCCTTAACAGAAACGGTGGGATCCGCCGCTCCGGTGATCCGCATGGCCTGATATACATAAGTCCTTCCGGAGAGGGGATCCCGGATGGCGCCGCCCAGACAGGTGGCCGCCCCGCCGAAGGGTTCGATCTCCGTGGGATGGTTGTGAGTTTCGTTTTTAAAGTTGATGAGCCACTGCTCTTCCTTTCCGTCCACGTCCACCGGAACCACGATGCTGCAGGCATTGATCTCCTCGGATTCCTCCTGATCGGGAAGCTTTCCCTCCGCCTTCAGCTTTTTCATGGCCAGAAGGGCCAGATCCATCAGGGA
>CAZJYM010000409.1:0-1726 GCA_964550245.1 uncultured Blautia sp.
TTTTTATTAAGGAGGAAAAATGGATGACGGATCAGGAGAGAAACAATCCGGAAAAAGAGGAAACCTTAAAGCAGGAGATGGAGATCCTGGAGGAGGAACTGTTTAAGAACCACCGCATCGATCCCAACCTGTATGTGGAATATGATGTGAAGCGGGGACTGCGGGACAGCGCCGGCAAGGGCGTTCTCACCGGCCTGACGGAGATCTCCGACGTATGCGCCTACAATCTGATCAACGGCAGGGCCATTCCTGCGGAAGGATCTCTCTACTATCAGGGCGTGAATGTGGAGGACATCGTAAAGGGGCTGGAAGGCCGCAGGTTTGGCTTTGAGGAGACCATCTACCTGCTTCTCTTCGGCAAGCTGCCCTCCAAAACGGAACTGGAGAGACTGCTGAACGTGATGTTTGAACTGCAAAGTCTGGGAGCCCGCTTTGTCCGGGACGTGGTGATGAAGGCCTCCAACGCCAACATCATGAACGCCATGCAGCGCTGCGTGCTCACCCTTTATTCCTATGACGACAATGCAGACGACATCTCCCCGGCAAATGTGCTGCGCCAGTCTCTGGAGCTGATTGCCAAGATGCCCCTCATTGCCGTGTATTCCTATAATGCCTACTGCCATTTCCGCAGGGATGAGACACTGTTCATCCGCAATCCTCAGAAGGGCCTGTCTCTGGCTGAAAACATCCTTCTGATGCTGCGGCCGGACGGAGTCTATACCGAGCTGGAGGCCAGGGTGCTGGACATCGCCCTGATTCTCCATGCGGAACATGGAGGAGGAAACAACTCCACCTTCACCACCCATGTGGTCACCTCCTCGGGGACGGATACCTACTCCTCCACGGCGGCTTCCATCGGCTCCCTGAAGGGTCCCCGCCACGGCGGCGCCAACCTGAAGGTCCAGAACATGTTTGCGGACATCAAAAGTCATGTGAAGGACTGGGGAGATGAGGAGGAAGTCTCGGAATACATTCAGAAGATCCTCAACAAGGAAGCCTTTGATCATACGGGGCTGGTGTACGGCATGGGACATGCAGTTTACACCCTGTCGGATCCCAGGGCGGTGATTCTGAAGCGGTTTGCCGGAGAACTGGCGAAAGAGAAGGGCAGAGAGGATGAATTTGCTCTCTATGAGACGGTGGCCCGTCTGGCCGGGAACCTGATCATGGAACAGCGCCGGCTCTTCAAGAACGTGTGCGCCAATGTGGACTTTTACAGCGGCTTTGTGTATTCCATGCTGGGAATCCCGGAGGAACTCTTCACACCCATCTTTGCCATCGCCCGTATGCCCGGCTGGTGTGCCCACCGTCTGGAGGAGCTGATCAACGCCAGCAAGATCATCCGTCCGGCTTACAAGTATGTGGGTACGCATGTACCTTTTGTGCCTTTTGATGAGCGTTAAGAAAACAAAAACAAAAAGACATAATGAAAGCCCGGAAATCAAAGATTTCCGGGCTTTCACGTGTGTTAGAGGATTCGAACCCCCGGCCTTCTGGTCCGTAGCCAGACGCTCTATCCAACTGAGCTAAACACACACATTACAGGATTTCCCCTGCAACAAAGCATATTGTACTCTAAAGGCGGGAGATTGTCAATAGCAATTTTGAATTTTTCATGGCCGGCTGGAAGAGAAGACGGGATCGATAACCGGAGGAGATGGATCAGGTGGGAGGAGGAAGGATCCGGTGTCCAGACGCGGCTGCTTCATGACAGATGATGATGAAC
>CAZJYM010000410.1:0-1707 GCA_964550245.1 uncultured Blautia sp.
GCGGTATCCCTGTACCTGCAGGTGAGCGGAGACCGGGAGTTTTTCCGGACCATGGGAGCGGAGATCCTCATTGAAACCGCCCGGGTGTGGGCGGATGTGGGAAGCTTTGCCAAAAGCCGGGGAGGAAAATACTGTATCTGCTGTGTGACCGGGCCGGATGAGTACAACGTGCTGGTGGACAACAACTTCTACACCAACCTGATGGCCAGGGAACACCTGCGGGATGCACTTCAGGCAGTGCGGTACCTGAAGGAAGAAGATCCCGTTGTATGGGAAGAACTCTCGAAGAGACTGGACTTTCAGGAGGAAGAGCTCTCCCTTTGGGAAAAGATCATTGAAAACATGTACCTCCCCTACGATGAGGAGAGAGGAGTCTATCCTCTGGATGACGGCTTTCTGATCCGCAAGCCCTGGGATGAGAGTAAGATCCCCCCGGAAAAGAGGGCCTGGCTGTATGAAAACTACCATCCGCTTTTTATCATGAGACACCGGATGTCCAAACAGGCGGATGCCATCCTGGGGATGTACCTCTACAGCCACCTGTTTACCAGGGAAGAGCTGGAGAGAAACTACGACTTCTATCAGGAGGTGACGCTGCACCACTCCTCGCTCTCTACCTGCATCTTTGGGATCGTGGCCTGCAGCATTGACCGGTATGAAGAAGCCTACAGGTATTTCATCCAGTCCGCCCGCATGGATCTGGATGATTATCACAACAACTTTTACGCAGGGATCCACGGCGCAAACATGGCCGGGACCTGGCAGGCGGTGGTAAACGGCTTTGCCGGGCTTCGCTGTTACGACGGGAAACTTCACTTCAAACCTTACCTTCCGGAAGAGTGGGAGAGTTACCGCTTCTGCCTTTGCTTTCGGGACTGTGTGCTGGAAGTGGAGATAAAAGAACACACTGCCCGCTTTGCCTTGAAAGAGGGGGATTCCCTTTCCTTCTTTGTCAACGGGAGGGAAGTGCAGCTGGAACAGGGGAGGGAGTGGATTGAAAAAGTACAGGGCAGTCTTCTTTGACTGGGACGGGACCGCAGTTCCCTCCAGAAATGCCCCGGTGGAAGAGGCGGTGAAAGCGATGAAGCCTCTTCTTTCCTCCGGTGTCAAGCTGGTGATCATCAGCGGTACCACCATGGAAAACATAGCGGGGGGAAGGCTGGAGGAGTACTTTACAGACGAAGAACTCTCCAACCTGTTTCTGGGGCTGGGAAGAGGAGCGTACAACTATCGATACACCGGGAGTCATCTCCAGACTTTCAGGGAACAGATCCCCCACATGTCCACCCTTCTGGCGATTCACCGCACCTGCTTTGAAGTTCACCTTACCCTGCTGGAGAGGTACGGCTTTCCCACGGACATCGTGTTTACAAGGCCCAACTACTGCAAGATCGACCTGCTCTCCGAAAGACAGCGGGGAGAGAAGGCCTTTTTACAGGCTGAGGAACTGGACCTCCTGAAAAGAAGCCTGCGGGACCACGGGATAACGGGAGGCTTACAGGAACTGACGGATCTGGCGGTGGAGATGGGAAAGAAGCAGGGGCTTACCGTGGTACCCACCTGTGATGCCAAGTATCTGGAGGTGGGAATCACCAGCAAGTCTGACAACGTAGATGCGATCCTGGACCTTCTGAGAAAAGAAAACGGCATCAAACCGGAGGAATGCGCCTTCTGGGGAGATGAGTATGTGGGGCTTGAACCGGGGAT
>CAZJYM010000411.1:0-1702 GCA_964550245.1 uncultured Blautia sp.
GCAGAGGAATTTCTCTCACACAGGGAGTACCTGACCTGCCGGAGAGCTCTGGCAATGGTCCGTTCCTTCATGTACGGGGATCCAAATGATAACCTGGAGTTTCCCTGGAAAAGATCCCGGACACCTCCGGGACATGAGGCGGTGGCCATCGCGGCTTTGCTGTCACTGCTTGTAAACCGGCATAAGAGAATGGTAATGTTCAAATTTTAAGCGGATCGGAAAAGGAGGAGACCATGGGAGTCGAAATCTTGTACACGGGAAAGATGAACATCCCGGAAGAGAAGAGGGAAATCCTGGCGAAACAGATGGAGAAGGTGTTAAATTTCGGGGGAATGATGAGATTTGAAAATGTGAATCTTTTCGATACCACGGTTGGCCTGATGCAGCCTTTTTCTGTGAACCCAAAGGGGGATTCCAGGTTCTACTACAATTATTTCGAGGACGCGGGCTGGGAGACCGGCTGTTTTAACCGACAGGACGGAACCCTGAGTACAGGCAAAGTGGGCGGGGAGGAATTCCACGATGTATCCATGGCAGCCTACCTTCTCCTGTCCATGTATGATACAGATCCGGGCTGCCCGGCTGCATGGCGCGGTCTTTTAGCCGACACTTACGCTGTACAGTGGCTGAATCATATCCTGGGGGCCGGGTTTTCCATGAAACCGCACTTTAATCTGTTTGACAATGCATGGAAGTATGCCAGGATGGACTATGATTCGCCGTATCTGGATGAATCGAGTACCGACCATCTGCTCCCGGCCGGCCTGGAATACTGGGCCTGCGGCACCGACTATGCCGATCTGATGTACATCTTTCGGGGAACCGGATCCCTGGATCAGGGAGATGTCCTTCCCGGGACCTATGCGGATGACGTGAGGAAAGCCAGGGAAGCGGTCCGCTCCCTCCTGAAACAGGGAGGAAAGGATTCCCTGAAAAGGCTCTGGACACTTTTAAAATCCGACCGGGAAAAGCGGATGGAGATGACCGACCTCTCTCCTCTTCCGGAGCTTTCCCTGATTCTTCCCGCCAGAGTCTTTGTTTACCTGGCTGCCGAGCAGCAGGATCTGGAATTCTGGGAAGTGTGGGGAAAACTTCGGAAGCAGGTCTACCACGACCAGCAAATGAAATCCTACGTGCCGGAATCCCTGGAAAGGACCAGACGGGAAATAGCGGAAGGGCCCCTGCCGCCTGTCAGTACCCTCAGCTTTCTGAAGCGCAACGAAATATTCATTAAAGATGTACCGGGAGTTCCCCGCTACAGTCTGTCGGATGACGACAGGCTCTACTGGTGGGATCCCGAATCGGATGAGGTGACGCTTTCCGTGGAGGCAAAACGGTGGCTTTGGGAGCTCTCCCTCCGGCACCGGACCATCATGGAGTCCCTGGAGAAAAATCCGCCGGATCCGGACTCTTTCCTGGGTGATTTTGTGAATGTGCTGGGGCGCGTAAATAATGCATACGTGTATGTGTATCCCTTTCAGAGCATGTTCTATGAATTCATCCGCAATGGAAGCAGAAAGGAATACGCAGCAGCCGTGAAGCTTTTTAAGCAGCTTGCCAGGGAAAACTGGAAGACAGGGAAGATCGTCCTGAAAGCTGACAGCAACTGGAGTCTCACCAGTAAGAGTATACGCTGCAATCCGGGCAAGATGCGGCTGCGGCGGTATCTGAGCGTGATGGCAAACAC
Organism: uncultured Blautia sp.; assembly: GCA_964550245.1. Taxonomy (GTDB): domain Bacteria; phylum Bacillota; class Clostridia; order Lachnospirales; family Lachnospiraceae; genus Blautia_A. The sequence continues at coordinate 1,688 of CAZJYM010000411.1, forward strand.
GAAGCTTCGCAAAAA
>CAZJYM010000412.1:0-1692 GCA_964550245.1 uncultured Blautia sp.
CTGACTTAAAAGGCAGTCAGGCAGCCTCCCTTTGCCTCCACGACATTGTCGTTCACAAGCAGCCAGGCACTTGCTGCCGCCGGATTGTACACGGCATCGGATTCTGCCGTAAAGTGAAGACCCTGCAGAAGACTCAGGTAGTCGATAATCTCGATGTTGGTAGCGTACCAGATATCAGAACGCTTCCCCATCAGACTGCAAAAGTCTTCTATTCTTTCCCAGCTGCTGGTTTCCGTGTTGTAATCGAATTCGTAGCTGTGTCCCCATACGTACATCAGTTTCAGAAATTTCCCCTGAGATAGATCTGTGAAATACTTCCCGTATTCCAGCAGCTTCGGATCTCCGTGATGGCAGGTTCCGTGCCATTCCATGGGATTTTCCGGAAGCGAGAAGTCCGGCACGGTTTCTACTACCCGCCCATAGGCAATTCCCAGGTTCGTGAAAAGCTCCTCGATCTCTTTTGTGTAGGAGCCGTTGGGATACGCATGTCCTCTGACCACAGTACCGGTGAGCTTCTCAAGTCCTTTGCGGTCCTCCAGGATCTCCTGCGCCACCAGAGTCAGCGGACATCGGGAGATGGACGGGTGATCGTATGTATGGGTAGCCACCTCATGACCCCGGTAAAGGGACCTGACCTCCTGAGGGGAGATCCAGCCGTCCCGTCCGAGAAAACCGTAGTTGAGGTTGAAGGTACCCTTGATCCCGTACCGGTTGAAAATCTCCACCAGCCTTCGATCCTGCACCTTCCCGTCATCGTAACTCATGGTAAGGGCCTTGAAATTTCCCTGCGGCCAACAATAGTATATGTTCATAATTCTTTCTCCTCCCAGCCTTTTTGGCATAACATCATCCGTTTGTCCATCCCGTGCCTCCCGTCAGGTCTACCCCCAGGACATTCAGGATCTCTTCCATGTAAGTGGGGACAGCGGTGGTCTGATACCCGTCTCCCATATCTACCCGGCAGATCTTCCCCGCCAGGGTGAGGATCTCCATAGCTGAAAAGGAAATCCTGTCTCCTGCCGCTTTCACTGCCCGTATCAGACCGTAGAGGTAAAGCATGCTCACAAAGTGGATGAAGGCCCAGCCCCGGAAACAGTCATCTGCTGCCACATACTCCCGAGGAGAGAAAAACGGCAGAAAGTTGTATTCCTCCTGGATTTCCCTGTACAGAGGCTCTGTTTCCTGTTCTTCTGATATCCTGTCCGAGGATTCGAGGAAATAATACTCCGGCCGGTGGGTCTCTTCATCAAAAAGTGTAAGGATCCCGCCCATGTTCACCAGCAGGGCAGGGCCATGGGTGAGACCGGACCTCAAAAAGGCCGAAACTGCTTCCTGATTCCTTCCAAGCTGGCAGATCGTGTCCCGTACAGACTCTTCCGAGAGGGTAAGACCGGGGAATTCTTCACTCAGCCAGGAATCCTGGAAGATGGGAACCATCATGTGGGCAGAACAGATCTGATCGGCCAGATGAAGCTGGGCAAAGATGAAGATTTCTCTCCAGGTCTCCGGAAAGTACACTTTAAGCCTTTCAGTGAGATCCGGGGAGAGCCTCTCCAGCAGGGCATAAGAGCCGTACCGCCTGCTTTTGGGTCCTGTCCTTTTCATGAGCCTCATCCCGTTGGCATTGGGGATAAAGCCTTCCTCCTCGGTGATCTTTCCGATGCTTTTTCCTGTCACCTTCTGAGGTCTGCC
>CAZJYM010000413.1:0-1686 GCA_964550245.1 uncultured Blautia sp.
TTAAAAACTTTTCCCTTCTTACGGCAAATAAGACCATGCCCAATGCTTACCTGGCCTTAAAGGGAAGCGCCGACGCCTTTCTCTATCCCGGTCATGTAAATGCCATCACCGGGGAGGAGGGATGTAAAAAACTCTGTGAGGAAGAGGGAATCTCCGGGGCCATCTCCGGCTTCACGGCTGCCGAGATTCTGACCGCTTTAGCGGTGATCATCGAAAAGTGTAAAAAGGGAGAGCCCTTCTTTGTAAACTGCTACCCAAGAGTTGTGCGTCCCCAGGGCAATCCGGTGGCCAAGAAACTGATGGCCCAGGTGATGGAGGAATGTGACACGGAGTGGCGGGGCTTAGGCATTATCCCCGGATCCGGGCTGAAACTTCGTGCGGAATACCGGGAATACGATGCCCGGATCCGGTTTGAAATCCCGGAGATGGAGGGAAGAGCCAACCCGGCCTGCCGTTGCGGTGAAGTGCTGCAGGGAAAATGCCTGCCATCGCAGTGTCCCCTCTTTGGGAAAACCTGCACCTCGGAACACCCGGTGGGAGCCTGCATGGTCTCCAGTGAGGGAACCTGCTCGGCTTACTATCAGTACGGAGGGATGTAAGACATGTCAGAGAAAAAAGTAACCCTGGCCATGGGGGCCGGGGGAAGACAGACGGCGGAGCTGATCCGGCAGGTTTTTGCCTCCCGCTTTAACAATCCCCTCTTTACGGCGGATGATGCGGCAGTTTTACCGGTGGAAAAGGGACGCCTGGCCATGACCACCGACGGTTTTATCGTATCCCCCTATGAGTTTCCCGGAGGAAACATCGGAAAACTCTCCATCTGCGGAACGGTCAATGATCTCTCCTGCATGGGGGCCAGACCTTTGTACCTTACCTGTTCCTTTATTATTGAAGAGGGATTTCCCCTGGAAAAGCTGGAGATGATCGCCCGGTCCATGGCTGAAACCGCAAAAGAGGCGGGAGTCTCCATTGTAGCGGGAGATACCAAGGTGGCGGGAAAGGGACAGGCGGATCACATCTTTATCACCACCACGGGAATCGGTGTGATTTCGGAGGATGTGCACACTTCAGGATCTCTGGCCCGTCCCGGAGATGCGGTCATTGTCACCGGAGATATCGGACGGCACGGATGCACCATTCTTCTCTCCAGAGAGGATCTGGGCATTGAAGCGGATGTCAGCAGTGACTGTGCTCCCTTATGGGGTACGGTAGAATCCATGCTTGAAGCCACAAAAGACATCCACGTAATCCGGGATGCCACCCGGGGCGGTGTGGGAACCGTTCTTTACGAGATAGCCGCAGAAAGCCAGGTGGGAATCATGTTGAACGGCCCTTCCATCCCCGTATCCCCGGCTGTCTCCGGGGTGTGCGGTCTTTTAGGACTGGATCCCCTTTATCTGGCCAACGAGGGAGCGCTGGTGGTGATTGCACCCAAAGAAAAGGCAGATCTCTTACTGGAGACTCTGCATGGAGGGAAATACTCAAAGAATGCAGCCCTGATCGGAGAAGTCACCCAGGCCAATCCCGGGAAAGTGGTGATGACCACGGAGATCGGATCCCAGACCCTGCTTCCACAGCCTTCAGGAGAACTGCTTCCCCGAATCTGCTAGAGAAGGCAGTGAGAAGAAGGTAATGAGAGAGTAAAGAGAAGAAGGGGAAGCCGGCAGGCCGGCTTCCCCTTCTCTT
>CAZJYM010000414.1:0-1683 GCA_964550245.1 uncultured Blautia sp.
TCCTTCCCCTCCTCCTCATGAAGGGTACGGACGATGGCCTTTCTCTGATTCTCGATGTGGTTATACGAGATCTTCTGGGCCTTCTCCACGTTTCTCTCCCGGATGGCCTGATAGAGGGCGTAGTGTTCCTGCACCAGCACCTGTCGGGTCTCTTCTTCTTTTAAGTACTCCACCCGGTAGCGGTAGATCTGCTCCCGCAGGTTGTTCAGTACCTGCTGCAGGCGGGCGTTTCCGGAAGCTTTATAGATGATCTCATGAAACTTTACGTCCGACTCCGCCAGCTTCACCAGATCTCCGTCCTCCCGGTTCTGCTCAAACTCCCGGGCGGCCTGCTTCAAGCTGTTCATCTCCTCGGTGGTCATGCGCCGGCAGGCCTTTTCGATGGCCATGTTTTCCAGGGCCATCCGCACCTCCAGCACATCGTTTAGATCCTTTTCCGTGATGCTGGCCACCTGGGCTCCTCTTCTGGGCACCATCACCACCAGGCCCTCCAGCTCCAGCTTGCGCATGGCCTCCCGGATGGGGGTACGGCTGACGCCCAGCTTCTCCGCCAGGGCCATCTCCATAAGTCTCTCCCCGGGTTTGAGCTCACCCTTGAGGATCGCCTGCCTCAGGGTGTTGAACACCACATCCCTCAGAGGAAGATATTCATCCATATGTACCGTGAAATCACTTGTCATTCCTGCTTCCCCTCCTTAAAAGCATCACCGCTGATTAAACACTTCCGTGGAAAACACGGTTCTGGCCAGCCTGCTCTGCCGCAAAGCTCCCGCTGCTTCCATCATCTTTTCCCGACTGTCAAAAACACCGAACACGGTGGGACCGCTGCCGCTCATCAAAGCCTTTAAGGCCCCGTGGCTTTCCATATGGTCCTTAATCTCCTGAATCACCGGATACTTCCCGGTAATACCCGGTTCGAATGAATTGCCCATTCTTTCCGCCATCTTTTTCAGGTCCCCTGCCTGAAGAGCCTCTATGAGACCGTCGATATCCGGGTGCTCCTCGATCTTTTCCGGCAGGCTCTCATAGGCCATACGGGTGGAGACGCCAATCCCGGGCTTGCCGATCAGGATGTAACATCTGGGTATGGGAGGAAGTCTGGTGAGCTTTTCCCCGATCCCTTCCGCCAGGGCGGTTCCCCGCATGACGCAGTAGGGAACGTCGGCTCCGATCTGTACGGCCCTCTCCATCAGCTCCTTTTTGCCAAGACCCAGGTGAAAGATCCGGTTTACTCCCACCAGAGCCGCGGCCGCATCCGAGCTTCCCCCCGCCAGGCCGGCGGAGACGGGAATGGTTTTGTTAAGGCTGATGGAAAGGCCCTCCTGTACCTGAAACTCTTCCATTAAAAGAGCGGCCGCCCGGTAAACCAGGTTTCGGCTGTCGGTGGGAATGAAGGACAGGTTGGTGGAAAGCGTGATCCCCGGCTCCTTTTTGATCTGAATCTCCAAAGTGTCGTACATCTGAATGGTCTGCATCACCATCCTCACCTGGTGGTAACCGTCCGGACGCTTTCCGATCACATCCAGTCCCAGATTTATCTTGGCCATTGCCCGCAGCTGCATGGTCTCCTCCCCTTATGTTTGTACTTTGTATACATTGTAAAACATTTGGGAGAAAAATACAAGGGAAAATACAATAAAAGAGCAGAAAAAGCGGATCCGCAGGCAGAGCCTGCGGATCCGG
>CAZJYM010000415.1:0-1671 GCA_964550245.1 uncultured Blautia sp.
GGGAGATTTCCCCGCATCTCCGGAGAAAAAAAGGTTTTTCTGACCTGCCTTGTATATTCTTTCTGTCTTTCGGGTTTTCACAGTACAACAAACGCGCAGCTAAGGGGAGCCAGCTCCACCTTTCCGGCAGGAACTGCCTTTCCGGTCAGATCCGGCAGTTCCCCATCAGGGGTCAGTTTTAAGGGCTTTCCATTAAGTGTCATCACCGAAGCTCTTTTATCTCCGTTCTCTCCGGAGAGCACCCAGATCTCTCCCTTTTGGGGAAGCTCCAGGGTGGTGGACTCCTTCTCACTGTTGTTGATCACCAGGTAAGCTGCTCCGCTTTTTCCGTCCTTCCGGCTGTGGGCGTACACATGGGCACCTTCTCTGACCGGTTCTCCCGGATCGTACACCGTCTCCCCCATCAGCCGGTCCCAGAGCACAACCGCGAAGTAGTTGGGACGGGGATCATGGGTTTGCGGATCCAGAAAGGCATAGTCGGAAGCCGCCAGGGTGTTGTGAAAAATAATGCCTCTTGTTGCCAGGCTGAAACTTCCGGCCTCATTTAAAGTGCGCAAAACATCCAGATACGTGGAAGCCCAGGTATCCCCGCCTCCTCCTGCATCTCCGGATTCGGTGACCCACATCTCTCCTCCCGGGCAGTACCGGTCCCGAAGGGGAGCGTAGGCCCGGGCGCAGTTTGCGGCTACTGCCAGATAATCCTCCCCGTTTGCCTCCTCGGGAAGCCAGTGCATTCCCGAACCGGCTCCCAGTCTTTCCGAGGCTCCGTTGTAGTAGTGATAGCTGAAGGCATCCAGCGAGCAGGGATCCTCTCCCATAAGGGAAGGAGTGTCACAGTTTCCCTCTCCCATGAGAGTCTCCAGTCCACCGCCGCCGCCTTTTTCCGGGGGACGGCCCATTCTGGCGGTTCCTTCCGGTCCCACGGAACAGGGCCCGATGTACAGGCAGTCCGGATAGTTCTCCTTCAGCCACTTCTGGAAGATCTTCTGGTCTCTGGCATGGTCCGCAGCGGTGTACCCCTTGGGGAATCCGGTCTGGGAGAGCATGTTTGGCTCATTGACAAACTCGGAGCCGGAGATGGGAACCCCGTACTCGGCGCTGAAGCGGAACAGCTTCTCCGCCTGCACCGGCGTCCAGGGAGGAATCGGGGCCTGGTCCACACCGTACACGCCGGGGCAGGCGGATACGGAAACCATCAGTTTGGCGCCGATGGCCTTTACAAAGTCCAGAACACCCACCCACTGCTCCCGGGTCAGGGTGTTTAAGTACCCCTCCGGTACCTTTCCACCCATGCTGCCGTCCAGATCATAGTAGGTCTTGGTAGCCCAGGTGCCGGATACCCGTACCCAGGCGGGGCTGATCTCTTTTGCCAGAGCCCGCAGCTTCTCATCGTAAAGGTTAACGGGCGGGTAGACCTGCATCAGATCCTTAAACGCCGCCTCCATCCCTTTGCTCATGTCCACGATAAACTCTTCCTTCCCCGCGATCTGGCCCGGGGTATAGGCCTTCCAGAAAGTACCGCCGGTAACCTCGGCAAACTCGATATTGTAGGACATCAGGGCCGGGTTCTGCTCCCGCAACACTTTCAACTTCCCTGGCAAGAGGGAAACAATTTCTGACATGTCTATTCTCCTTTCTTCTTATCTGAAATGCTTTCTTGAATTTCCTCCC
>CAZJYM010000416.1:0-1660 GCA_964550245.1 uncultured Blautia sp.
TATTGCAACCCAATTTTTCACCACAGACGGTTGCACTTCGCCTCGAACCCGTTTATACTTGATTCCGAGAAAGAAGGAATCATCATGGGCATTGTAAAAAATCCCGTACTGCGGGGATTCAACCCGGATCCCTCCATCCTGCGGGTGGGGGAGGATTACTATATCGCGGTTTCCACCTTCGAATGGTTTCCCGGCGTCCAGATCCATCATTCCCGGGATCTGATCAACTGGGAGGTTGTTGCACAGCCCCTGAACCGGGTAAGCCAGCTGGACATGCGGGGAGTACCGGACTCCGGAGGCGTATGGGCTCCCTGTCTCTCCTGGTGTGACGGCTTATTTTACCTGGTTTACACCAACTCCCACACCAAAGACAGATTAAAAGATACCCACAACTACCTGGTAACCTGTGACCGGGTGGACGGGGAATGGTCGGAGCCGGTGTACCTGAACAGCTACGGCTTTGATCCCTCTCTGTTTCATGACCGGGACGGAAGGAAATGGATCCTCACCATGGAGACGGATTTCCGGGACAGTGTGAACCGGTTCTCCGGCATCCTGCTGCAGGAGTACGATCCGGTTTTAAAGAAGTGCCTGGGAAAGCCGAAGAAAATCTACCGGGGCACTTCCTTAGGGAAAACCGAAGGACCCCATCTCTACCACCTGGGAGACTGGTACTACCTTCTGACGGCCGAGGGAGGCACGGAATACGGCCATGCAGTCACCGTGGCCCGCTCGAAAAACATCGAAGGTCCCTATGAGACGGATCCCCAAAACCCCATGCTTACCTCCTCCGGAAGACCGGATCTGGAACTGCAGCGGGCAGGTCATGCCAGTCTGGTAGAACTTCCCAACGGTCAGTGGATCATGGCCCATCTGTGCGGCAGACCGTTAGGGAGAAACGAAAAGGGAGAAGGCTTCTGCGTACTGGGCCGGGAGACGGCTCTCCAGAACGTTTACTTCGATTCCAAAGGGTGGATCCGCCTGACAAAAGGGGGCAACGGCCCGTATGAGGAGGCGGAAGTGCCCTACGAAGGTCCGGAGCCCAAACCCATCTCCAAAAAATATCTCTTCTCCCCGGATCAACCTCTCTCCATGGACTTCCAGTCCCTGCGGATCCCGCTGGGGGAAGATGTACTCTCCCTTACCGCACGGCCGGGGTATCTGAGAATGTATGGGAAGGAGACTTTGCTGTCCCAATTTAAGCAGGCACTTATTGCCCGCAGGCAGCAGGCCTTCCGCTTTGAGGCAACAACCGCTCTGGAATTTGACCCCGACTACTTTAAACAGAACGCCGGCATGGTCTACTACTACAACACCACCCAGTACTACTTCCTGCGGGTCAGCCATGACGAAAGACTGGGCGGCAGGATGCTGGGCATCTTCAGCTGCGACAACGGGGATTACTCGGAACCCTTTGGTTACGTCAAACTTCCGGATAATGGTCCCGTCTACCTGAAGATTGAGGTGGATTACGAAACCGTCCGCTTCTACTACTCCCTGGACAAAGAGCAGTTCATCCAGTACGGCGGGGACTGTGACGCCCTGCGGATCTCGGATGAGCACATCAACACCTCCGCCTTTACCGGAGCCTTTGTGGGGCTTTGTGTGCAGGATCTCTCCGGCTTCTCCAAATATGCCGACTTCAGGTTCTTCGAATACA
>CAZJYM010000417.1:0-1651 GCA_964550245.1 uncultured Blautia sp.
AAAGCATGAAAAAACAGGCCGTAAATCCCTTTCTCCCCCTGTGGGAATACATTCCTGACGGGGAACCCCATGTCTTCGGAGACCGGATCTATCTCTTCGGATCCCATGACAAAGAGGGCGGAGACCGGTACTGTGCCCAGGGAAACTATGCAGGATGGAGCGCCCCGGCGACTGGCGCTATGAGGGCATCATTTACCAGGCTTCCCAGGATCCCCATGTACATGGAACATTCGCAGACCTTTATGCCCCGGACGCGGTAAGAGGAAACGACGGAAGGTATTACCTCTATTACAGCATCAGCGGTGGTACCGGAGGGGAAGACTGCAACACTCCGGTCTCCGTGGCAGTCTGTGATACTCCTGCGGGAAAGTATGAGTACTACGGCTCTCTTCGAAACCCCGACGGAACCCCCTATCTCCACTACCTTCCCGGAGATCCGGCGGTGATCAATGATGACGGGGTGATCCGGCTCTATCACGGCTGGGCCCTGTCCCTGGTGGCTTCCACGGCCCACGGCGGTTCCGGTCAGCATCTCCCGGATCTCAAAAGCATGAAACCGGAGGAGATCAGAAAGTTCCTGCTTCCCGCGGAACAGATGCTCTTTCACCGCACTCAGGAGCAGCTGCAGGAAGATCCGGAGGATGTGATGGGAGCCAACCATGTGGTGCTCTCCGACGACATGCTGACCGTAAAGAGCGAACCCTCCCGCATTGTTCCCGGCCAGTTTCTGGCTTATGGTACCAGCTTTGAGGGACACGGCTTTTACGAGGCTTCCTCCATTCGGAAAGTCAGTATCCGGACCAGGATTTCGTCTACCGGGGCATTCTTCAGTCCAACGGAGATGTGGGCTTAAACGGAAGGAAAGGGGAAGACCGCCTGAACATGACCGCCAACAACCACGGCAGTCTGGAGTGTGTAAAGGGTCAGTGGTACATCTTCTACCACCGCCACACCCATAACGGTACCTACAGCCGCCAGGCCTGTGCCGAACCGGTAACCATTGCCGGGGACGGCAGCATCGCCCAGGCGGAGTGCACCAGCTGCGGCTTAAACGGAGGGTCCCTTAAAACAGAGGGCACTTATCCCGCTCCCATCGCCTGCAACATCACCAACGGTGCCATGCCCCATGCCACCAACCGGATCCTGAATGCGGACATCCCCTTCATCACCCACAGCGGAGAGGGAAAAAACGCCGAACGTTTCATCACCAACATGAAATCCGGCACCCGCATCGTATTTAAGTACTTTGCCTTTACTGGACCTGTCCGTCTTACCCTGACCACAAGAGGAGCCGGGGGAGAGATGGATGTACTCACGGGAGAAACCCTGCAGGGAACCCTTAAACTTCCCCAAAGCAGTGAATGGGTGAAAACCTCCCTGGATGTAAACGCTCAGGGAAGTCTGGCACTCACCCTCACTTACCGGGGAGCGGGACCTCTGGACCTCAAAGAGATCGAGTGGAACTGACGGGCACCTGATCGGTCCGGTCAGTCCAGTCAACAATCACCAAAAAAAGCGGCGGTCGTACGACCGCCGCTTTCCTATCTCCTTGGGGAGACTTTTTATCCTTCCTGTCTTTTATCAAATGTCAAATTTCAGTCCACATGCAGAAACATTTCCATTCCACCCATGGAAAAAGCCCTGTGAAACC
>CAZJYM010000418.1:0-1631 GCA_964550245.1 uncultured Blautia sp.
GCCGGGATCCCCCGGATTGAATTGAAACATCACAGACTTGGAGGATAAGACATGTCAGAAAAAATCAAACTTGGACTCATCGGCCTGGGAAGCCGGGGATACAGTCTTTTGGATACGGTGATCTCCCAGCATCCGGATGTGACCGTGGCTGCGGTCTGCGACCGGTATGAGGACCGTACCGCCCAGGCGGCGGATCTTCTGGTGAAAAAGGGACAGCCCGCTCCCTTTACCACCACGGACTATCATCAGATCCTGGAGATGCCGGAGATAGAGGCCGTATTTTTATGTACCTCCTGGGACCAGCACATCAACATCTGTATGGAGTCCATGGAAGCCGGAAAGTATACCGCCACCGAGGTGGGAGGAGCCTATTCCCTGCGGGAATGCTGGAGACTGGTGGAAACCTATGAGAGAACCCATGTTCCCTGCATGCTGATGGAAAACTGCGTGTACGGCCGGGAGGAGATGATGATCCTCAACATGGTCCAGCAGGGGGTTATGGGTAAGGTTGTCCACTGTGAAGGGGGATACAGACACGACCTCCGGGATGAGATCGCCTTCGGAAAGGAAAACCGGCACTACCGGCTGAACAACTACATTCACCGCAACGTGGAAAACTACCCCACCCATGAGCTGGGCCCCATTGCCCGGATTCTGGGCATCAACCGGGGAAACCGGATGGTGACTCTCACCTCCGTGGCCTCCCGGGCTGAAGGGTTAAAGGAATATATCAAAAACTTCAAGCCGGAAGATACGGAACTGGCCAGCACCGAATTCCACCAGGGAGATGTGGTAAACACCATCATCACCTGTGCGGACGGATCCACCATCCTGATCACCCTGGACACCACTCTTCCCAGGTACTATTCCAGAGGCTTTACCGTGCAGGGAACCAAAGGCATGTACTGCGAGGAAAACCAGTCCATCTTTCTGGATGGAGAGGAGAGCGCCAAAGATCACTTCAACTGGAAGAAACACTGGGGAAATGTGGAGGAATACCGGGAGAAATACGAACATCCCCTCTGGAGGGACTACCTGGCTCACCCGGTGGTGGTCAGCGTAGCCCATGAGGACATTGACTGGATCGTATTCCGGGAGTTTATCGAAGCAGTAAAGAATAAGACTCAGGTTCCCATCGATGTGTACGACATGGCCTCCTGGATGAGCATCACACCCCTGTCTGAACAGTCCATCGCCATGGGCGGCATGCCGGTGGCCATTCCGGACTTTACTTCCGGGGGCTGGGTAAATAGAAAGTAGAGGAGAGAGAATGGAAATCGAAAGGAAATTTCTGATCTCAAAGGAGAACCTGCCCACAAATCTGGATCAGTTCCCCGCTCACAAAATAGAACAGGGCTACCTGTGCACCAATCCGGTGGTGCGCATCCGCCGGGAGGATGCCTCCACCTATCTCACCTACAAGTCTGCCGGGCTTCTCTCCAGAGAGGAGTACAACCTGCCCTTAAACGATGAGGCCTATGAGCACTTAAAACCCAAGGCGGACGGCATTATTCTCAGCAAGATCCGCTATAAGATCCCGGAAAAAGACGGCCTTACCATCGAGCTGGACGTGTTCGGTCCTCCCTATGAGGGGCTTTATCTGGCAGAGGTGGAATTCCCCTCCGAGGAAG
>CAZJYM010000419.1:0-1624 GCA_964550245.1 uncultured Blautia sp.
AAAAGGACAGCGTTCCCGTCCGTACAACCAGCTATCCCAAAGGGTACTACTCGGTGAAAGATACCCTCTCGGTTCTCATGAACAAACCGGAGACATCCCGGATCCTGCTGGATGCCCTGGAGAAGCTTAACCGGCCCAAACTGACAGAGGTGGTAAAGGCCTGTGCCGGTGAGGGAGAGGATCCCATGGGGAATTTCGTGGGCATGGCCAGACTTACGGATCTGTTGAAGATGGCCGGAGCCGCCATTCCCTCCGGCTTTGCCGAGGATGTGAATGAGGAACTGATCCGGATTAAGAAGTAAAAAGAAAAGAAAGGAGAGTTTTGACATGAGTCAGACAAGGAGTCTTCCTGACAAGTACTACGGACCCAACGGGATTCACCGGGTACCGCTGTGGAGAGTGGCCGGATTCGCCCTGAACAACACCGCCACCAACCTGTACCTGTTCCTGATGAACTATGTGGCCTACTACCTGACCGGCTTTGTAGGGGTAGCCGTGGTCACCGCTTCCAGTTTTTCCATGTTCATGAGAATCTGGGACGGTGTCACCGATCCCTTTATCGGCTACGTGGTGGACAAAACCAACGGAAAGTTCGGCAAGAACCGTCCCTTTATGGTCATCGGGCAGATCATCCTATGTGTAACCAGCTTTATTCTGTTTCACATCACACCGTCCATCCCCCAGAAACTGCGCTTCCCCTTCTTCATCGTGGTGGCGGCAGTCTACTACGTGGGATACACCTTCCAGTGTGTAGTCACCAAGTCCGCCCAGACCTGTCTCACCAACGATCCCAGACAGAGACCGCTGTTCACCATGTTTGACGGAGCCTATAACACCATCATGTTTGCCATCGGAGCCGTTGTCTACACCAACATCTCCACCGCCAACGGCGGTTATTACACACAGGAGACCTGGAACAGCCTGTGGATCATCACCGCTGTGATCTCTGCAGTGTTTACCGCCATCGCCGTGATCTCCATTGCTCCCAAGGACCGGACTGAATTCTACGGCACCGGCAAACCGGTGAAGGTGGGTATCCGGGACTACTGGGATACCATCCGTCACAACAGGGCCATCCAGATGCTGATCGTCTCCGCATCCTCTGACAAGCTGGCCAGCTCCATGAGAACATCCGCCGTATATGTGGTCCTGTTTGGACTGATCGTGGGGAACTATTCCCTTTACGGAACCATCACCGCCATGACCACCATCCCCTCCACCATCATCTGCATGGTATTCGTGGCAGGTCTGGCCACCACCCTGGGACAGAGGAAGGCCATGCTGGTGGGATCCTGGGGAGGCATCGTCCTCAATGTGCTCATGATTCTGCTCTGGGTAATTGGAGATCCCACCAGCATGAGCAATGCGGAAGGAGGACTCCACTGGGGATACTTCACCATCTGTTACCTGCTGCTCAGTCTGGCCATCGCCGGTTTCCAGGGGATCTCCGGAAACATCGTAATCCCCATGACGGCAGACTGTGCAGACTACGAGGTCTACCGGACGGGCAAATATGTGCCGGGCCTGATGGGAACCCTCTTCTCCCTGGTGGACAAGCTGGTTTCCTCTTTTGCCCCGCTTTTAACCGGCTTTGCCTTTGCAGCCATCGGCTTTAAGGATGTGC
>CAZJYM010000420.1:0-1603 GCA_964550245.1 uncultured Blautia sp.
CCGGGATGCCCACATTGCGAACAACATCAACGAATTTGACTATGACCAGTGGATGGCTACCTACGGCATGGTCTACAAAACCCTGATCGACGCCGGTGTGGACGCCATCATGGGCGGACACATCATGCTGCCCAAATACATGAGGAAAGTGAAGCCCTCCATCAAGGATGAGGAAATGCTGCCCGCCACCCTCTGCCCGGAGATCATGACCGGTCTTCTGCGGGACGATCTGGGATTTAACGGCATGGTGGTCACCGATGCCTCTCACATGGTGGGCATGACCGACCGGATGCGCCGTCGGGACATGCTTCCCGCCTCCATCAACGCGGGCTGCGACATGTTCCTGTTCTTCAACGATCCGGACGAGGATTACCAGACCATGCTGGATGCCTACAGAAACGGAATCATCTCCGAGGAGAGAATGACCGAGGCTCTGACCCGGATTCTGGCCCTTAAGGCTCACATGGGACTTAATAAGAAGAGTCCGGAGGAACGGGTACCATCTCCCGAAGGACTGGATGCCGTTCTGCATGAGCCCTCCTTTGCCCAGACAGCCAGAGACATCAGCCGGGAGGCCCTGACTCTGGTGAAATACAAGGATCAGGGGATTCTGCCCATCTCTCCGGAGAAGACAAAGAGAGTCATGATCGTCTATGTCAAAGGGGGAGAGGGTCCCATGGCCGCTCTCATGTCCATGATGGGGCCTAAGGGCGCCGCACGGAAGAACCCGGCCGAGGAGCTTCGGGACAGGCTGATTGCCAGGGGCTTTGACGCCTTCATCTACGAAAGCCCCCTGGACAAGGTCAAGAAGCAGATCGCGGAAGGACAGACTCCCAGCCTGAACCTGTACTTCGCAGGCAAGAACTCCATCGCCGACTTCGTCTCCCAGATGGATCTGGTGATCACTCTCTGTGATGTCGGCAGCGGCCATCCCGCCTTCGGCATGTCCAAGGGCGGCGGAGAGATCCCCTGGTATGTATTCGAAGTACCGGTCATTGCCATCAGCGTCAACCTTCCCACCATGCTGGCGGACATCCCCCAGGTGCGTACCTACATCAACGCCTATGATTCCAAACCCTACACCCTGGATGCTCTGGTGGACGCCCTCCTGACCGGTCCCGAAGCCTTCCACGGAAAGGATCCCGTGGACAGCTTCTGCGGTCTGTGGGATACCCGCATCTGACGTTGGAGAACCTGATTGATACTCACTTGATTGTTAAGGCCTGGCCCTGTGGGGCCAGGTCTTTTGATTTCAACCGGACAAAGAGAGCAGTTACCAGGAGGATGCGTGGACGGGGAGAAGCAGCGACCTGACATTGTTAAGCGACTGGAGGAATTAAGGGATGAAGAAATCAGACAGTACGGATGATGTTTCGTCTTGCATTTTACGAATGGAGGAACATGATACATCTGCCATTCTTAAGGGGATTCATTCCAGCATACCCATTTTGAATCTTAATGCGATTATTCATGGAGTACGCCTGAATTTACAAGACGGGGATTTCCTTGAGTCTGTAAAAAACCTGGAAGATGTCAGTGCTTCTTTCTTTGGAATCCCCATGAGATTTTTTGTGATCGCCGCTTTAGACGTTTTGGGTAAGGA
>CAZJYM010000421.1:0-1600 GCA_964550245.1 uncultured Blautia sp.
TGTCAGCGCGGGGACCACCCGGGAGGAACCCGAAAAAGCGGGGCTGTTTCTGTAAAAAAACAGTCTGTACGATTTGGAAATCTGGTGGTAGTATATAGGGTAGTACCGTAAGGAAGGCACCGGGAAAAACCGGAGCTGCCTTCCACGCAGAAATGTACGGAAAACCCGGAGGAAGCGCCGTTTCCAGACCGTGCGGGGGGTTCTCCGGAAAATTGGGAGGAAAAAAATGAAAAAAAAGCTGCTGATACTTCTCTGTCTGAGTGTTCTTCTTACAGGCGGGTGCGCCCGGGCCCTGATGACCCAGAATACGGAGCCCCACATGGTGGATGGAAGGCTGCAGATGGGGGATACGCTGATGGTGGACATGCCGGAAGGGCTGGAGATCCATGACAATGTGGAGAGTCTGGCGGCAGACGGTCTCTACTACACCACCTGGACAGACGGGGAACCGGTTCCCTATGAAAACAGCGACGGCAACACGGTGGATCTCTTTGACGCGGAGATCTATCTGCTGCTGAGCGAATGCAAAAAGACCTCCACGGCAGACGGCAACGTGGAGACCTGGATCAACACCGCCAGAGAACACTACGACATCAGTAAAGAAGAAACCGTCACCTGTGCAGGGGTGGATTACACCATGGTCACCTACACCTGCGAGGGGGATGACAATCCTTACGAGCGGGGCGTATCCGCCTTTGGAAGAGTGGGACTGGACGCCATCTGTGCGGAGTTTACCTGCGTGAAGGGATACGACAAGGATCTCCGGGAGATTCTTCTTGGCTTCCTGGAAGGTATCGAATACATTGGAGAGGAAGCATAAGAGGATGAAGGGAAGGGGGAGACTGTAATGGCATCAACAAAACAAAGCTCCGCCGGGAAACGCCTCACCGGCTTTCCCCGGTATATGGAAGTACTGAAGCGGGATCTCAAAAGTTTTCTGCTTACCAACCTGCTCACCATTGTGGGATTTCTTCCCTTTGCAGCGGGAGTGGTTCTCGCCGTCCGCATGTCCAATATCTGGGTGCTGGCAGCGGCCTGCATCCTGGGCGGCGTTTTCGCCGGTCCCGCCGTATCCTGCATGGAGGATGCAACCCTTCGGGCGCTGCGGGACGGATCCGGGGAATGGTGGCCCACCTGGAAAAAGGCCTGGAATCAAAACTGGATACAGTCCCTTCTTCCGGGGATACTGCTGTGCGTGATAACAGGAGTCTACATTTTCATGGCCCAGAAATACTTAAGTTCCGGTACCTTCCCGGGATGGCTCATCCTGGGAGTCGCCGTGGTGGTCCTGTTAATCGTCGCCATGCTCCTTTGTGTCTTCTGGCCTCAGGTGGTGCTTTTTGAGCAGCCGGTGGGACAGAGAATCAAAAACTGCATCTACTTTATCCTGAAATGCCTCTCCACCGTCCTGGGTGTGGCCCTGCTGGAGCTGTTCTACTGGGTGTTCTTTGCCCTGTTGCTGCCCTGGTCCGTGATTTTACTGCCCTTCCTGGGGTTCTGGTTCATCATCTACACCGGGAATTTCCTGCTGTACAATTCTCTGGATGACCTCTTCAAGATCGAAGAGCGCTTTGCGAAAGCCCTCAAGAATCAGACTCCT
>CAZJYM010000422.1:0-1600 GCA_964550245.1 uncultured Blautia sp.
GCGGCGGTCTTCATCCGCTCTCCGGTCTGGTACTGGAGGACGGTCTGCCCGGTGTACTCCTTAAAGGCGTGGGCGATGTAGTATCTGCTTCGGTAAAACTTTTTTTCAAGCCTGGTAAGAACCCCGGGGGAGAGATCCTCCTCCAGGTAAGCGCAAATTTGGGAGATCCACTCCGGCATGTCCTGAAGGGTCCCCGGACAGAGCAAAACCAGGCCGGTTACACAGTCTGTGAGAAGTTTGTTGCAGCGGATCTCCTCATCAGGGGTTGACCGGGATTCCATCAAAAAGATCTGATCCACCAGGGTTCTGATCTCAGTGCAGAGGGAAGCTTTAAAGTAGAAGTAACTGCTTTTGGCAAGGGGCTGGTAGAGGCAGGACATGGCGTTTCCGTTAAAGTGCAGCAGACGGTAGGTCCAGGGGACCTGATCCGCCCCGTAGTAATGCTCTGTTCTGCAGTCTAAAAGGATCAGGTCCCCTGGAAGAAGAGAGACGGTCTTTCCTTTGTAGGTCACGGTTCCTCTCCCGGAGAGCGTCTCCAGCAGCAGGTAGGAGGAGAGATCCTTTCTCTTCGTGTAATGGGTATCAGGCGTCTCCATCACCCCCATGGACTGAAGGTAGAGGAGGGATACCAGAGCCGAGGGGGAGGGAGTAAAGAGCTTTAACCAGGGAAAGGATACCCCGTCCAGGTTTCCTTCCGTGTTCTCGGTCCACAGGGTGTACTCGTTGTGGATGTGCTGTTCCTGAAGCTTCTTTAAAAGGTAGACTTTCTGTTCACTCTCATCCAGAGAGAGAAATTTTCGGTATTCCTCCGACTGGGGATCGATCCGGCAGTTTTCCAGGATGTTTTTGAGATTTTCTTCCTTTTCCCGCGGCATGGTTTGTTTTCCTTTCCTCATGGCAAGATTGGACAAAAACTGGACAATATTGCGGATTTATGGGGAAAGTATAGCAGACTACAATGGAGCTATCAAGCAGAATTTAAGGAGGAAAGAAGGATGAAACTTAAGAAACTTCGCACCTTAAACATGGATTCGCCCCTGGGCATCGACCGGAACCCCTGGTTTTCCTGGCAGATCGAAAGTGAAAAGAGAGATGTGCTCCAAAAAGACTATCAGATCACCGTCCGGGATGAAGCGGGAAACCAGGTCTGGGATTCCGGGGTGGTGGAAAGCCGGGACAATGCCTTTATCCCTTATGCCGGAGAGAATCTTGCAGATTGCATGCGCTATGAATGGAGCGTGAACGTAACCGACAGCCTGGGAGAGAGTGCCTGCGGAACAGGAAGCTTTGAAACCGCATACCTGTCTCCCTCAGACTGGAAAGCCCGCTGGGTCGAATCCCCCATCCCCAGAGGGGAGAATCAGCCGGGATTCGGCAACCAGGAGCCGCCGGTGATGTTTCGGAGAGAATTTGACATCCGCGGGGATGTAATCCGGGCCCGGGCCCATGTGACCTGCCACGGGATCTACCGGCTCTATCTGAACGGCGTCCGTCCCGATGAGCGGGAGTTTGCCCCGGAACACACCGTCTATGAAAAGTATCTGTGCTATCAGACCTACGACATCACCGACCTGGTGAGTCAGGGCCCCAACGTGATCGG
>CAZJYM010000423.1:0-1596 GCA_964550245.1 uncultured Blautia sp.
GTCCGGTAATCCCCCTCCCCGAAGGAGATCTCCTTCAATTCCGTGGAAAAGGTGGTGTGGCGGCAATGATCCGACCAGTAAGTATCCAGGACCCGGATCTCCGTCATGGAGGGATCCCGTTTTTCTTCCTTATTAAAGTAGTTCTGGATGTGAAGGAAATCCTTAAAGGTCATGGCCAGGTTCAGGGAATCATAGAGTTTCCGCAACTCTTCCGGCTCCATGCCGGTAAAGCCCTCCATGATCTTTACATCCTCCGGCTCCTCAAAGGCCGTCACCAGAGTATCCGGCTTTATCTCTCCGGTCTCTCTGGAATCCACCGGGTTGATGCAGTATTCCTTGATGGAGGCAAACTCCTGATCCGAGATGTCCCCCTCGATCACGTAGGTGGTGGCGGAGCGGATGATGGGCTGTTCCTCCTCATCCAGCAAAGAGACGCACTGCATGGCGGAATCTGCCCTCTGATCAAACTGTCCCGGGAGATATTCCACGGAGAAAACCCGGGAACCGGGTTTTCTGGGGAAATCCTCCAGGTAGAGATCATCCAGGGGAGGCTCTGCAAACACCATGTGCAGGGCTTTCTCCCATACCGGATCTGAGATGTTTTCCACATCGTACCGGATCAGGATCCGCAGGGATGCTGCTGCGGAAATGCCCAGATATCCGGAAATCTCATGGCCCAGCTCCCTGGCCTGCACGGCGTATGCCGGTTTTTTCTCCACATAGACCCGTCTTACACCGCTCATCCAAGACTCCTTTCACTCTTTAACAATACCTGGTCTGCGTCCTTCAAATAGTCGTTAATCACCTGGTCAAAGGTGCCCGTATCCGCCTTTACGGAAAAGTCCATGTCGATGGGCATCTTTCCCAGAACCGGAACCTGAAGCTCCCCGGCAATCTCGTCTACCCGGCTGGGACCAAATACGGGGATCTCACAGCCGCAGTCCGGACACTTTACGAAGCTGTAGTTTTCCACCAGTCCCAGAACGGGGATGTTCATCATTGAAGCCATGTTGCAGGCTTTCTTTACAATCATCCGCACCAGATCCTGAGGGGATGACACGATGATCACCCCGTCCACCGGCAGGGACTGGAACACAGTCAGAGGCACATCTCCGGTTCCCGGAGGCATGTCCACAAACAGGTAGTCCAGATCTCCCCAGATCACATCGGTCCAGAACTGCTTGACCATGTTGGCAAGGACAGGTCCTCTCCAGATCACCGGGGATTCCTCATCGGGAAGAAGCAGGTTTACCGAGATGACCCGGATCCCGTTTTTTGTCTCCGCCGGAAAGATCCCGCTGTCATTTCCCATGACATTTTCCTTAAGTCCGTACATTCTGGGAATGGAGGGCCCTGTAATGTCCGCATCCATAATCCCCACGGAATATCCTGCTGCCGCCATGCGGTTGGCCAGGGAGGCGGTGACAAAGGATTTCCCCACCCCTCCCTTGCCGCTGATCACGCCGATTACATGGCGGATGTTGGACAAGGCATTCATATCCGCCTGAAAGCTCTGGGGATTGTTCTTTTTTTCACATCCCTCACAGCTGGATTTATCGCAGGTTGTACTATCGCATTCTCTTGCCATATTTATTT
>CAZJYM010000424.1:0-1591 GCA_964550245.1 uncultured Blautia sp.
ACGGCAGATACGGAGGGAGCCTCAATCTTATCTTTTACCGGAATTGGGATTGTCTCGCGACTGAGCTCCTTATGGCATACGGAACAGTAGACCACGCTGTCGTAAGAACCCGGGGTCTCATAAGTAGGTTCTACACGGTTCTCCTCTACAGGGGTTCCGCGTACATGATCAGCCCTTGCATCATAAAGCTCACGGCTTGAGTAGTACTCGACATGCTCCTTCTTTTCATCTACATGCACAGGATTCCCGTCTACAACGCCGGTCCAGTCCACAACAATGTCAGCATAGGCAGTGGAGCAGGGGTAGGGTTTTCCGGTGGAGGGATCTATGGCTGCTTCGTCGATGGTGTTGGGATCCGGTTTAATCTCTATGCACCATTTGCCTCCCTGCCCATTCGTAGCGTGATTGTAATAGTTCCAGGTGTTGCTCGCATCATGCCCTTCCTCGTCTCCAGCTTTCATGTCACCGATGCCGTTGGAATCGGTAAGGTTGCATACGGTGCAGGTCCGCACCAGGTCTGCATGCAGACTCACTCCCGCAATGTAGGAACCTTCCACATAGATCGAGCCGGACCACTCAACGGTGGGATCACCGGGTGCGAAAACATGCTCGTCTGTGGGGGGAATTGTGCCTTCGGATGTCATTTCTTTATTTTCATGCCCGCAGTCACACTTGCCGATCATCTTGCCGGTACCCGGCTTACCGCAGGTAGGAGGATTAACGACTTCGCCCTCAACGGGTTTAAGCGTAAAGGTATGCTCTAC
Source organism: uncultured Blautia sp. (assembly GCA_964550245.1). Lineage (GTDB taxonomy): Bacteria > Bacillota > Clostridia > Lachnospirales > Lachnospiraceae > Blautia_A. The sequence continues at coordinate 765 of CAZJYM010000424.1, forward strand.
TTCCTTCGCCGGATCCTTGCTCTCCTGGTAATCGGTCTCCTGGCAAAGGCTGCAGGTTACCTTGTCGAAATATTTTTCCAAATGCTTGGTATCATCAATGTCCGTATACTCAGTCTTTTCCGGAGCCGGTACACGGGATGCATCATCCCACTTATGATCGCCGGGCAGAGCCTCCTTAGTCTGGGCTTCTTCCTTCGAACCGCAGTCGCCAAGGCATTCCATTGCCACCTGATATTTGGGCTTGGACTGGCAGGTAGTACCGTACAGGACGGGTTTATTATCCGTATCCTTGCCGATTTTCAGTTTATTGTTTTCTTTCTGGAAGCTGGCCTCGGCATCCAGGTCATCATGCCCCTCAGATTTGAATGTAAACGTAGCCTTCCAGGTATGGCCTGCTGCTCTGTGTCTCAGTTCTGTCTGCTGATAATTTCCGTCAGAGAGCACGTACACATCGCAGACTCCCTCTTTCGTACAGTCCTTCAGAATAATTTCCAGTACATCCTCTTCCAAAACAGGCCTGCTGGTGTCTTTTTGTGTCCGGTCATTGAGAACAAATCCCTTCACGTTATCACCGGCCACAAGGTACTTCCCATCGGTCATGTCATCAAAGGGAGGCGGTGTTTTGGTTGGAGTTGGGGTTGGGGGTTCGGTTGGAGTTGGGGTTGGAGTTATCTCCTCTTCAAGAGGATCGATCGCAGTTTCTGGGTTTCCATCTGTACCTGGTGGATCTGTCATTTCTTCAGATATAAGTGCATCTGTTAGCAGCGTATCTTCACCACCATCTGTGAACAGATCCGCTGCCATAACCGGCGCCAGTATGGTTCCTG
>CAZJYM010000425.1:0-1587 GCA_964550245.1 uncultured Blautia sp.
CCAGCTGGGTGCCGAACCAGGGCACAAAGCCGCCCTCAAAGATTGTATTAAGCCACAGGGATACCTCCGCCAGCTCCACAGCCACCGGATTTAAGTCGATTCCGTACACGTTCCGGTCAGCGATGTACATCTTGACTTTCTGCAGCTCGTACAGACGCTTCTCTGCCGGAATCATCTCGCCCAGTTCCTTTTGCCGGCGTTCCAGGTAGGCCTCCGCGAGTTGATTTATTGCTTCATTTAGGAATGCGGCACTGCCCATGGCAGGCTCACAGACTGTCAGATGGAGGATTTCATCGGCTGTTTTCCCCTCCAGCAGTTCCATCAGCGCGTAATTTACCAGACACTTTGTCAGCACTTCCGGGGTGTAGTAAGAGGCAGACTTTTCCCTTTCACGCCCTGCCAGACGGTAAATGAAGCTCCCCTTCTCATATTTCCGCAGCTGTCCCTTCCGATACCTGCCGTCCGGATCGTCTTCTTCGTAACGAACACGTTCTTCTTCCGTGTACTGATCCAGTTCCTCCTCCGTCACAAAGTAGCCCACGTCCAGCTCATTAAATTTGTCCCCGGCCCGCTTCACTTCAAAAAGGGTATGCTCCGCGATAAAGCCCCGGTAGGAGAGAAGAGCCTCGTAAACAGAACCCATCTGGTTGATCCCCAGGTTGGCATAGGAGATCCGGCCTGGCTTGGCGTTACGCCGTCCCCTTTCCCGGGTGAGACTCATCAGGTCGATGATCCGCAGCATCACCCGGTTGCGAAGTTTTGCCTCCGAGATCATCCGGGTGTATTCCGGATCAAAGATGTGGGCCTTCAAGGGGGCAATCACAAACATGTCGTGAAGGCTTTCCTCCCGGGAGTATTTGAGCACTTCCTCCTGCGTTTCCGGATAGCCGTTGTAGATCAGATCATACAGCTTGGAAAGAGTCTCATGGAGATAGTAGCCGTCTCCAACCTCCGCCACATCATCCCGGACGGCATCTGCGATGTCCCGCAGGCTTTCCAGGGAATAGCCGGTGAGATAGGACTGGGCCTTGATGGGCGCGTATCCCAGTTCCGGTCTGGCCTCGATGAAGAGGACAAAGAGCATGCGGTACATGTACCGAAGGCATTCAATGGTCAGCTGCCCCGCATCTACGGGATTCGCTTCCAGATCCCGTCCCTGCCGGGTGGACATGTCGTGAAGGACTTCATTTCCCAGAAGCTCGATGCATTCCCGTAAGGCATATTTGAGATCCTGGGAGACACCGGAAGCATGCTTCTGTGAATTGGCATCCAGTTCATCTAAAAGGGCGGTACCCTCATCCGGGCAGATGCTGCTGCGGTGCAGGAGTACAGCCATGGCCTGCAGGGTGGTCTCCTCGTGGCGGCTGAAGATCTCTTCCAGTTCAAACTGGAGATACCGTTTCTCATTCCACTTGTTGCGGTCGATAAGGGCAATCTGATTCATGCTGATGAAGATTAGGAAACGGGGAGGTTCATTCTGACCGAAGAAGATTTTTGTGATCAGGTCCTCGTTGGATATGGAAGTCAGGCTTTCCGGGGAGATGGTGTTGGGTCCTTCCTCCCCGATGGAATCTGCCGAGAAGCTTG
>CAZJYM010000426.1:0-1585 GCA_964550245.1 uncultured Blautia sp.
CCTCATTTTTTCTCCCTGAAACGGGGGATATCCTCCACATCCCTGTCCTCATTGCGGATCAGGTCCTTGTTATAGGGGAAGGAGGCAACCCGGGCCCGTATCTTCATCTGCCGGGTTCCCGGAGTTCCCCAGAGGACGGTAAGCTCTGTGCCCTCTCCTGAGAAGGCCGGATCGATAAAGCCCAGGGAAATCATGGCATTGTAGGTGTAGGAAATGATCCGGCCGGAGGAGATGCCCACCTGTTTCTCTCCGCAAAACACCTTATCAGCCCGGTAGACAAAGCCCTGACCGGCGGGATTTTCATGGCCGAAGGCATCGCTTTGTACAGTGATGTCCTCACAGGGTTCCTCTCCGGGGATCAGACGGGTGGCAAACACCGCACATACATCCTCCCCGTTCCATTCCAGGGTTACCGGGGTGCGGCGGCGTTCTTGGGAGAGCTTTTCCAGGGCTTCCCGTCCCGTGAAGTCATGGTTGAACTTTACCAGGAAATCCCAGCCCACATCAAAGGGAGTCATGAAGCGGGTTTCCAGGTCATCCCCCACGCTGCCTGATAAAGTACGCTTGATGTTATAGAAAGCCGACATGGGGCGCTGATAATAGTACTCTGCCATACCCTCTCCCGACTCAAACCAGGGAAGGGGATAGTGGAGGTTGATGTTGGGGAAGCCTGCTTCCGTGTGGTTAAACAGGTTGTAGGCATGCAGGCCCAGTTTCTGAGCTCCGAACTTTTTCCCGCTCTCCCAGATCCGGTCGTAGATCTGTTCAAAGTCCGCCATGTCCCCGTGAACCTCATACGCCAGGTTTCCGGACATGCCCAGGCGCAGTACCCGGACTGCCATGCCGTCCACCATCTGGATCCTGTGGCGTGCAAACCTGATGTCATGAAGATCCGCCTGGAAGGCATCCTCCAGGATCTCCAGGGACTTTTCCCCGTCGATCTGGATGAAGTATTCCTTTCCGGTCATATCCTCCACCTGAATGTCCATGCCGGAAGTCTTTGCCAGGTAGTTTAAGGGCGGATTCAGCCAGTAGGTGCGGATCCGGTCCTCTGCGATCTTCATGGCTACCCCGTCGGTGAGCATCTGGCCCTTTTCATTGCAGATGACAGCATGGCGGATGCCGTTTACACCCAGTTTGGAAAAGTTGTTGGTACAGATGGAGTTAAAGAACCGGGTTACATCCGGACCGACCACATCCACGATGGGTGAGATCATCAGAGAGGTACCGATCCAGGCACTGGTCCGGTAGGCACTGATCTCCCGGCTCACCCCCTCATACTCAAAGGGCAGCAGGACTCCGGGAGCCATTTGAAAAAGACTGGTTGCCCCTTCCAGGGCAGGGTTTCTCTGTTCATTCATGACAATGTCCTCCTTTTTTGACAAATCCTTATTTTTCAAGGATTATAAAGGGGTTGACGCCTGTTTACAATGGTTGTAAGATGACAAAAGAGAGTTGTCTTTTGACGTTTTTGAACAATCCGAAACCTCTAAGGCCTAAATTTGGGAGGACCTATGGAACTGGAGTATTCCATCATCAAAGAGGAGCTTCTGTCAAAGGGATATGCGGAACTCTATAAGGGAAA
>CAZJYM010000427.1:0-1579 GCA_964550245.1 uncultured Blautia sp.
CCGGTGCCATCCAGGAGGGATGCGTAAACCGGGCCCAGGAAATCCGTCATTCGCATCAGGACGGTTTCAAGAGGGAGATTCCTTTCCCGGGCAGGCACAAACCTGGACCACATCGTCTGCAGGGAGGGATTTTCACTAAATGCGGCGATTTTGGCAAAGGTGTCGGCCTTAAGCGCCCTTGTTCTGTTCTCCAGTGCTGTTTTCACCGCTTTCTGAAGAGTCTGTCCGTCAAAGTCAAACGTATCCGACAGGTAGTAGATGTCAAAAAAATCCTTCATCCTGCTGGTGGTCTCCATCCGCTGCAGGATCGCGTCAAATTTCTCCGCTATGGTGCTCTCCAGGGAGTAGGTACTGACCTCCGGGTATTCAAAGTCCGGAAGGAGGGGTGTGATCTTTCTGATGACCGGCCCCGGCACGATGATGTCATCCGCTCCCACATCCACGTAAAACGGCACGGTCACGTTGGTGATATGACCGATGAACTTCGTTCTCACTCCGGGATACTTCCTGTCCAGGGAGATTGGCTCCGTGCCCTTTACTTCGATCTGGATAAACTCATTCCCTGTTTCAACTGTACAGATCTCCTCCATGACCGACTGCATGTCGGCCGGATCATTGGAAAGTCCGCACATCAGGAAATCCATGTCTCTGGTAGGACGGCTTCCCAGCTCCGTCAGTTTGTAGATGAACATGCCGCCTTTCAGGACAAGGCTGTCCCTGTACCTGGAATGTGACAGTCTGCGGAGGAATTCCTCCAGGAAAAACAGCAGCAGACAGAACTGATAGTTGATTCCCTTCTCTTCTGCTTTGTTTTTCAGTCTGGCAAGCGCTGATGCCGCCCTGTTCTTTACAGCCATATGCATACAATCTCCCTTACTTTTTTCATGACATGAAGTTTCTCGGCATACTCCGCCAGAACAGCCTCTCTTCGCAGGGGATCTTCCAGATATCCCTGGATGGCACTGTTGAACACTTCGCCATCCATCTGGTTGCGGTGCAGCAGGCAGTCACATATGGTTCGCTCCCTGTCGTAGATCCGGAGCATGGTACCTTCTACATCTTCCTGCGTAATGCCGATGGGGAACCGGGAGGGATTCAAAAAGTGTCCTTTCACAAGGGGATATTTGATGTTGAACTGCCGTCTGTTCGCCGTGCTCTCCATGGCAATGTTCCAGGCCGACGGTACTCTCTCCGTGTACCCGTAAATGTCCAGCGCACTTTCCATACAGACGACACCCTGCGGAAACAGGGCCGCAATGATGGCAGCCTCTGAAAAGGCCTTCTCATCATCCATGTACTGGTAATATCCCCGCCGGAGCTGCTCGATCTCGCCTTCCTCAATCAGCTTCTGCAGCTTCCGGTAATAACAGCCCAGTTCCAGAAGATCCCTGGTGCGGAGGATTCCGCCGTGCCGGGCGAAAGCCTCTATCAGTTCGGGGTCCATGAAATCCCTCCTTTTCGTGAATGGTACAAAAAGAGCATGGTTTTTGTACTGCTCACAACGTCTATTGTAAATGATTAAGTGGAAAAAATCAAGGGAATGCAGGAAAAAAGATTGCACGGTGAAAGGAAACGGCTG
>CAZJYM010000428.1:0-1576 GCA_964550245.1 uncultured Blautia sp.
CGCAGAATACCGCATAGATGGCCAGAAGGGAGATTCCCTGCACTCTGGAGAGCTTTCCCCGGATCAGTGCCGGCACGGTGAGGATGATCATCACCAGGAACATCACCGGAATATCCAGCACCAGGGAGGCATTATGGCCCATGATCACGGAATTCTGCGGGATTTCAAAGGGTGCCAGTGTGACGGATACACCGCTCACCAGCACGATGTTAAAGAGATTGGCACCGATCACATTTCCCAGGGAAAGGGCACCATGGCCCTTGATCAGGGAGGTGATGGCCGTCACCAGTTCCGGCAGAGAAGTACCCAATGCCACAAAGGTCAGGGCAATCACCGACTCCGGAACACCCAGGGCCTGGGCGATCAGGGTGCCGTTGTCCACCAGAAGCTTGGCTCCCACGGCGATGAGAATGGCTCCGATCACCAGAAGGATCAGGTTGGTGGAAAGAGGTTTGTCTTCCACCTTCTCATCCTCCACGGCGACATCCTCCGGATTGTTCTTCATCTGCAGCACCGTGACAACCATGTAGATCACAAAAATCGTCAGCAGGATGACGCCGGTCAGTCTGCTGAAATATCCGGAAAAGTAGGCGATTCCCGCATAAAAGATGGCGGAAAGAAAGAAAAAGATCACCGGGGTGCGAAGGACCTTCTTGTTCACGGGACCCGGCCGGATGGCCACCGTAAGGGCGGCGATCAGGGACGTATTGCAGATCACGGATCCGATGGCATTTCCATAGGCAATCTCCCCGTGGCCCGTAAGGGCGGAAGTAGCGGAAACCATTACCTCGGGCAGGGTTGTTCCAATGGACACAACCGTTGCACCGATCAGCAGCTCAGGCAGATGAAACTTCCGGGCGATTCCGGTTGCTCCGTCCACGAACCAGTCTCCTCCCTTGATCAGACAAAGAAGACCTACAATAAACAGTAATACGGGTACAAGCATCTTTTTTCTCTCCTTTTCCAACCTTGATGTTTTTCCCACATGTAAATCCCGGAGGGATTTACATGTGGGATCAGAGTACCCCGACAAAGGGGGGATTTACACTACGTGATAATACCCCCTCATGATGAAAATTGCAACTGTGAATGATTACATCAGGAACAGAAGTACGGCACCCACACTGAGAGCCAGGATCCGGATCAGATACATGGGAACCGTAATCTTCCAGAACTCAGTCGATCATGGCAGTAAATCCAGAGTTGGACAGTGCGTCGGCCACACCGAAGTAGAGGACCGCTTAAATGACATCATTGTACTCAATGAGATGAACGGCAACCAGAGCGCTGCCGCCAGAAGACTGGGGATTGGAAGATCCACCCTGTGGAGGTATCTGAAACAGGCAGTGAGAGTAAAAGAAGAATGGATTAGGAATGTTCAAAATTAGTAAAAACAAAAGCTGCGGCTTCGCCGCAGCTTTTATTCATACCTTAAACCGGTAACCAACCCCCCAGATGGTCTCGATATACTGGGGCTTGGCCGAATCAAACTCGATTTTCTCTCTGATCTTCTTGATATGCACCGTCACAGTGGCGATATCCCCCACCGATTCCATGTCCCAGATCTGGCGGAAGA
>CAZJYM010000429.1:0-1549 GCA_964550245.1 uncultured Blautia sp.
AATCCCCATCACACCGGAAAAGAGGAGTACAACTTCTTTCTCTCCGTGATCTTCCCCTGGGATCAGCTCACCCTCCTTCCCTACCACCGGGTGGTGCGGGACTTAAACGGTCTTTCTGAGAGGGCTTTTCTGGGCAGCATGAAGTTTAACTTTGAACTGATGGCCATGCCCGGCTTTCCCTGCAGACCGGTGATGAAGCACACCATGGGCCTCTACGTGGGAGGAGAGTGGTATCACCTGAAGGCCTGGCCGGATGTGTACGAGAACCGGGATCCCATTCAGGCCCTGGACGTATCCATCCTTCAGGATAAGGTGCTCTCCCCCGTGCTGGGGATCAAGGATCCCAGAACCGATGAACGGATCCGCTTTCTGGGGGGAAACGTAAAGTTAAAGGATCTGGCCGCGGCAGCCGATGAGACAAAGGGGGCGGCCTTTGCCATGTATCCCGTATCCATGGAGGAACTGATGGCCATAGCGGACGGAGGACATATCATGCCTCCCAAGTCCACCTGGTTTGAGCCCAAGCTGCGAAGCGGGCTGCTGATACATAAACTCTCCAGTTAAGGACAGAGATTGAAAGGAGGTTTTCATTATGGGTTTGATCAGGGCGGCGGTAAACTCCGTCACCGGTGTGCTGGGGGATCAGTGGAAGGAGTACTTCTCCTGCGATGCCATCCCGGCGGACATCCTGGTGATCCGGGGAAGGAAACAGGGACGGTCCTCCCGCCGGAGATCCGACGACGGCATTATCAGCAACGGTTCCCTCATTGCGGTCAATGAGGGGCAGTGCATGCTGATCACGGAACAGGGACGGGTGGTGGATGTGTGTGCCGAACCGGGGGCCTACATCTACGACATCTCTTCGGAGCCCTCCATCTTTGTGGGGGATCTGGACGAGAGTCTCTCCCGCATGGCGGAGACCATGCTGAACCGGTTTTCTTTTGGGGGCAATACGGGAAAGGACCAGAGAGTGTACTATGTCAATACCCGGGAGCTGGTGGGAAACCGCTACGGAACCCCGGGACCCGTTCCCTTCCGGGTGGTGGATCCCAACATCGGCCTGGACATGGACATCTCCATCCGCTGTTTCGGGGAGTACAGCTACAGGATTGTCAACCCTCTTTTGTTCTACACAAATGTCTGCGGAAACGTGCAGGAGTCCTATTCCCGGGAGGAGCTGGACAGCCAGTTAAAGAGCGAACTGATGACCGCCCTGCAGCCGGCCTTTGCCAGGCTCTCCCAGATGGGGATCCGCTACAGCGCTCTTCCGGGACATACGGCGGAGCTGGCCCAGGCCTTAAACAGCGTTCTCTCGGAAAAGTGGGAAAACCTCCGGGGAATCCGCATTGTCTCTTTGGGGATCTCCAGCGTCACCGCCTCCCCGGAGGATGAGGAGATGTTAAAGGAGCTGCAGAGAAACGCCGCCTTCCGGGATCCGTCCATGGCGGCGGCCCATCTGGTGGGAGCCCAGGCCTCTGCCATGCGCTCCGCGGCCTCGAATACCGCCACCGGCTCCGCCATGGCCTTTGCGGGCTTAAACATGGCCTCC
>CAZJYM010000430.1:0-1536 GCA_964550245.1 uncultured Blautia sp.
GGGGGATATACTGTTAACAGAAACAATATGCAAGATTAGAGGCCGGCAAAGAGATGGGGAAACCATTTGTTGAGAAAGTAAAGCGCCTTTTTACGAGGGCAGGGGATTTTGTGAGGGACATTCCGGATTTTCTGGCCATGCGCCGCAAGGAGGCGCAGCTGGAAAAGAGAAGGATGGAGGCCCGAAAGAAGCGTCTCTCTCCGGAAGAGTACCAGGCGTACAGAAATAAGATTTTATTAAAGAAGTTTAAGAAGGCAGCCGCTGTGGTGGCCTGTGTGCTGGTGGTGTTCCTGGCAGTCTGGGGTGTGGTCAGGCTTACCCGGACGGCGATTGGACGGTTCCGGGAAAGTAAGGAGCCAGAGGAAGAAGAAAATCCGGTGGTCTATGAGGAGAAAGACATCACTGTAGGCAGCACCGGCTGCATGCTTCTTCATTCACCCTTTTTGAATACGTATGCAGATTCCGCGGGGAACTATGATTTCGGGGAGATCTACCGCTACATCACACCGGTTTACTCGGCTCCGGATCTGATGACCTGTGAGTTTGAAGGCTGTCTGGCCGGGGAGGACTATTCCGGCTATCCGGTTTTCCGCTCTCCCGATGCCATTATCGAGGACATCCGGGACAGCGGGGTGGATTTACAGCTTTTGGCCACCAATCACATCTACGACGGAGGAGCCGAGGCCTTCCAGCGCACTCTGCAGGTCTACGAGGAGAAGGGAATCGCCTATACGGGAGCCAGGGAGAGCACCTCGGACAAGCCCTACTACATCGCCGATGTGAACGGAGTCACCCTGGGATTTATGGACTATGCCTATGAGACGGAGGGGGAAGATGTAAGCCTGAACGGAATACCCCTTTCAAAGGAAGACGAAAACCGGGTAAACACCTTTGACTACGATTACCTGGACAGCTTTTACAATGAGATCAACAAGAACATTCAGGATATGAAGGCGGAGGGAGTCCGCTTTATCATCGCCGATCTTCACTGGGGAGAGGAGTATGAACTCCAGGAGAATGAAACCCAGCGGGAGATCGCCCAGACACTGTGCAATCTGGGGGTAAACGCCCTGATCGGAGGACATACCCACTGTGAGCAGCCCATCGATGTGTTTACCGGCAGGAACGGGGAAAAGATGTTCTGTATCTTTTCTGTAGGGAATGCCCTCTCCAACCAGAGGGCGGAACTGATCGAGGAGATGCCGGAAGGACATACGGAGGACGGGGTGATTGTGGAGCTGACGCTCCACCAGGACACAGCCGGGACGGTCTCCATCACCGGTGTGGATCTGATCCCCACCTGGGTGTACCGCTATATCGATGATGCCACCCGCTATTACATCCTGCCGTTAAATGACGTGGAAAACATCGAGGAAACCACCGGCATCTCCGGAATCCATGACCTGGCTCTGGCTTCCTATCAGAGAACCATGGATGAACTGGGAGGCGGACTGAAGAAAGCCCAGGAAGCCTTTACCCAGGAGGCTCCGGCAGCATAAAAAGAAGCTCCAGGCGTGGAAACGCCCGGAGCTTTTT
>CAZJYM010000431.1:0-1517 GCA_964550245.1 uncultured Blautia sp.
TCGGCAGATCCTTTTCCACGTTCAAAAACAGCAGCAGTACAAACACGATAATGGCGGTGATAATCTCCAGTCCCAGGAAGAAGAAGATAAACACGTTCTGGGTGGCGACATTCTGTGTGAAGGCGATGGTCTCCTGCGTTGCCTCATCAAAGACAGGGGCCTGATACCCTGCCCGGGAAAGAAACAGGTTGAAGATTCCGTTGGAGATGCCTGCACAAACGGTCACAATAACACTGTAGGCCGAGGCGGACATACCGTCGCACCGGAAACCTGCCTTCCACTCAATGTGATCCAGTACATCGGCAAAGAGGGCCATGAACACGTAGGAGCTGGGAAGACCGCCCATGTTTTTGATGAACTGACCGATGAGGACTACGGTCATGTTGCGGGGGGATAACAGACAAACCACCCCGCCGATGGCATACAGGACAAATCCGGCTGCCGTCACGTTTCTCTTTCCGAACTTTTTAGCCAGAGGCCACACGGCAAAGATGCCGATGCCCATGGGAATTCCTCCGATGGCAGACACCAGTGTCTGGGTGATGCCGTCGTTGTAGGATCCCAGTACGTAGTTGCAGTAGTAGATCAGGGATACGTTCTTCAGGTTGGCTCCCAGAGTGGATACCAGGAAGTAGATGATGATGACGACCCAGTAGCGGTCTGTAAGCAGAGCCCGCAGCTGTTTGCCCAATGGTACACTGTCCTGTTCTTCCACCGATGTCTCCTCGGTTACCCGCTCACGGGTGAAGTAGTACTCCACCAGGGTAAGAGGGAGGGCCAGGATGGAGATCACGCTCATAACGGTGATCCAGGCGGATTTGTTCACCCCCAGAACCGGAAGCACCAGCATGGGGAACAGCAATGCCACGATAATGCCAGATACCATCACGGAAGCCACGTTGTTAAAGACGGAGAGACTTCCTCTCTGCTGGGAATCCCGGGTAGAAAGAGGCACCATCAGGGTATGACTCATGTTGTAGATGGTGTAGGCAAAAGAGTAGAAAAGGTTGTAGGACAGCATGACCCAGATGACCTGAACCGTCTCCGATCCAGATGGAACAGTAAACAGCAGGATTCCCGTCACCGGCAGAAGAAAGGCGGAAATCAGCAGCCAGGGCCGTGCCTTTCCTTCTCTGGTCCGTGTGTGATCGATGATCTGTCCCATAATCACGTTGGTAATGGCATCGATGACCTTGGAAATGATGGGAAACATGGTGAGGAATGCTCCTCCCCAGATGCCGGTAAGTTTCAGCACATCGGTGTAGTACACGTTTAAGAAGCTGGCAAGAACGGCATTTAACAGAACCGCTCCCACCGGTCCTACCAGGTATCCCAGCCATTTTTCTTTGGCTGTCACATCCTTCTTCGTGATTCGTGACCGAAAGGCCCTGTTTTCAATGAAAGAGAGTGTCATCTTCTTATCCCCCTGCGAATACTTAATCTGATGCCAATTATAACAACATGGTGTTGAGTTTTTCAATCATCAGTTGTTTTTTTATTTGGCTATAACTCGACAC
>CAZJYM010000432.1:0-1503 GCA_964550245.1 uncultured Blautia sp.
CGCTTTCCAGTGCTTTTTTCATAGGAAAAGCAACCTGTAACCATAACTTATATTTCAACCATGTTTAGGAGGTGTGAAGCATGCCGGAAAAAATGATGAAAGCTGTAGTCACCTATGCCCCCGGGGACAACCGCTATCAGGATTTCCCCGTTCCCCGGCTGGAAGAAGAGGGTGAGATCCTGTTGCGGGTGAAGGGATGCGGGATCTGTGCGGGGGATCTGAAAGCCCATCACGGAGGAGTCCGGGTATGGGGAACCTGTGAGGAAGACCGCTACATGGAGCCGCCCTGTATCCCCGGTCATGAGTTTTATGGGGAGATCGTGGAGATGAAGGGGCAGGTGAAGGATTACAAGGTGGGAGACCTTCTCTGTGCGGAACAGATCATTCCCTGCGGAGAGTGCAGTTTCTGCAGGAACGGAACCTACTGGATGTGCCAGCGCTCGGCCGTGTTCGGATTTAAGAACTACGCCAACGGAGGGTTCGCAGAATATGTGAAGCTGCCTAAGACCTGCATTACCCACAGAGTGCCGGAAACCTTTACGAAAGAGCAGAGCGTTCTTATTGAACCCATCGCCTGCGGAATGCATGCCCTGGAGCAGGCCCATGTCCGCCATGACGATGTGGTGGTCATAGCCGGTTTGGGAGCCATTGGACTCTCCATCTGCAACATTGCCAGTCTGGCCCTTCCCAGGATGGTGATCGGACTGGAAGTGAGAGATGAGCGGGCAGATCTGGCCAGAAAGTTTGGAGCGGATCTGGTGATCAATCCGGCGAAGGAAAATGCCGGGGAGGTGATCCGTCAGGTCACAGGCGGACTGGGATGCGATGTGTACGTGGAAGCCTCCGGCAATACCAGAAGCGCTGCGCAGGGACTGGATGCCCTGAAAAACCATGGCCGGTATGTGCAGATGGGGGTACTTGGCGGCCCCGTATCCGCAGACTGGAATATCATTGGCGACGGGAAAGAACTGACAATCATCGGCTCTCATCTCTCTGCCAGAACCTATCCCGCTGTGATCCGCGGAATCCAGAAGGGAATCATCAAAACGGAAAGCCTGATTTCCCACTGCTTTAAGCTCTGCGACTGGGAGAAAGCCTATGAGACTGCGGAAAAAGCACCCGATGCGGTGAAAGTGATGCTGGAACCCTAGATTGCCGGCAAATGTCCCATATCCGTACATCAGGGGTTATTTTAGGAAGGCTCAAATCATATGGACCTGTTCCGGCGTCATATCCCGGATACAGAATGCGAATACGGATGTGGTATAGTAACATGTTAAGAGTAAAAAAACGGATGAAGAACTGGGTAAGCGCGGTCTTTAAGTACCGTTTATCGTACAGCAACCTCCTTTGAATAGGGCATTTTGGAGTGGATGGGCGTATTTTTTTCACTTAAATTGTCAGAATTAGATGCGATTGAAACATATTCTGAACTTTAACCACAGATGAAATGCTTTATAATGAAGAAAATCTGGCCCGGAAGGACCAACTGCCACATACTAT